>JABBNY010000045.1:6785-15852 GCA_019352095.1 Acidobacteriota bacterium | reverse complement strand
CACCACGAAAACTCACCGTCTCCGATCAACACCGCCGCCACCAATGACGTCATCACCGCGCGACGACCCGAGGCCGATTGGTGCATGTTTTGAGTATGACTACCAATCGCCCAGAGTCCGGCGCCGAGGAGCAACGCCACGAGGGCACCAATCAGTGCCCAGGCCGCGATTCCATTGGCCATCTGTTGCAGCGCCGCACTTCCAGGCAGGGAGGTGGGCGACGGATTGAGCGTGACGTCGGCGAAGAACATGGTTGACTCGCTTTCAAGAGGAGACCTCCCAATGGTCGCTGCCGCTTCACTTCACGCTTCTTCTGCGAGATTGAAGGGGTGATGATTGCGTCGACCCCAAATTTTGCCGCCCACTGGACTCCGGTGGTGTTGTACCTCGCAGCATTCGGTGTGCTCGTACTCGGGATTCTCATCGGCATTCTGGTCTTTCGTCGCCGTGGTCATCGCGCAATTGCCCAACGGCTCACGGCCCTCGGAGGTCGCCTCGGTGTCGAGCCGCAGAACGACAACGGGAAGGTCGAGGCAGCCCTCAGTTACCTCGAGGAAGCCACGGGCGCTGCGACCACTGCGGTCTCAGAGTCGAGCGCGGAGTCAATCAGGCTTCGTCGTTCGCTGGACGCCTTGCCGCTCGGGTTGGTCCTGTGCGACGAATCTGGTGGCGTCCTTTTTCGCAACTCCCAGGCTGAGGCACTCATGGCCAGCCGGTACGGCGACGCGATCGCGGCACAGGCCGTGACCGACGTCCTCGCCGAGGGTTGGACCAATGGCGTCGCCGATAGAACCATCGACATCTACGGACCGCCACGTCGCACCTTGACCATCAGGGCGTCGGTCATCGACGACGGACGTCGACCCCTGGGCGTGATCGCCATCATCGAAGACGTCTCGGAGCGACGTCGCCTGGAAGACATCCGGCGCGACTTCATCGCTAACGTCTCACATGAATTAAAAACGCCTATGGGCGCTCTCGGACTCCTCGCCGAAACCCTTCAATTCGAACACGACCCCTCGGTTGCGAATCGACTGGCTGCGCGCATCAACTCCGAGGCGTTTCGCGTGAATCGAATCATCGAGGACCTCTTGGACCTCTCACGCATAGAGGGTGAGGGCTCGCCGTCTCGTGAGCCACTGCCAGTGTCACTCGTGGTCGCCGACGCGATAGAGCGGATTCGTACCTCGGCGGAGCAGCACAACGTGACACTCAGCTTTGTCGAGCCCGACTCCAACTTCGTTGTCGTTGGAGATCGTCGTCAACTGATCTCGGCGGTACACGCACTCCTCGAGAACGCCGTCGTGTACTCGCCCGTGGGCGGGGACGTCATTATCTCGGTCTCGCGCATCAACGCAAGCACGAATGAAGATGGCGAGACGGTCGGACCACTCATCCACATCGACATCAAGGATCAGGGCGTCGGCATCCCGACCAAAGACCTCGAGCGGATTTTCGAGCGCTTCTACCGCGTGGATCCGGGCCGGGCCCGAGAGACTGGGGGCACCGGCCTGGGACTCAGTATTGTTCGTCACGTGGCACAAAATCACGGTGGAACCGTGTTGGTCGAATCTCGTGAGGGTCAAGGATCGACTTTCACCCTCGAGCTTCCAATGAACCACTAATGGGCAAGAAGACGGAGAGCGAGAAGCGGATCCGCCTGCTCCTGGTCGAAGACGAGGAGTCGTTCATCGACGCACTGACCATCGGACTCAACCGTGAAGGTTTCGATGTCGACATTGCACGCGATGGTCAAGAGGCGATCAACCTCTTCACGAACGGCGCGCACGACCTCGTGCTCCTCGACCTGATGTTGCCCAAAGTGTCCGGACTCGACGTGTGTCGCACGATCCGGACGTCGAGCGACGTACCCATCATCATCGTCAGCGCCAAGGGTGAGGAAGTCGACATGGTCCTCATGCTCGAGATCGGCGCAGACGACTACGTCACTAAGCCGTACCGACTTCGTGAACTGGTCGCTCGAATCCGAGCAGTCCTTCGTCGACGCGAGAACCACGAAGTCCTCGACACCAGCGACGAACTCCTTGAAGTCGGACCGATTCGCATGGACGTCGACGCACGACGATGTTTCGTTGGTGGCGAGGAGGTCAAGTTGCGAAAGAAGGAGTTCGCGCTCCTGCGACTACTACTCGAGAATCCCGGACGCGTCCTCACCCGAGAAGTTCTGATCGACCGCGTGTGGGGCAATGACTACGTGGGCGACACCAAGACCTTGGACGTGCACATCAAGCGTCTGCGCAGCCTCATTGAGGACGATCCCAAGGCTCCCGAACACATCAGCACCGTGCGCGGCGTCGGCTACCGTTTCGAACTTACGAAGTCTTAGCCCTGATCGTCGTCTGGGTGCCCATGTAGGGCGCCAGCACGCTGGGCAGTGCTACCGTGCCGTCCGCCTGGCGGTAGGTCTCGACCAGTGCCGCCCAGATTCGAGCCCAGGCCAGCGCGGACCCGTTCACCGTATGCACCAGCGCGATGGTACCTTCTGCCGTGCGGTAACGGACATTCGCACGACGGGCCTGGAAGTCACGGAACCAGCTGACCGACGACACTTCGAGCCATCGGTCCACTCCGGGGCTGAACACCTCGAGGTCGATGGTGCGTGCCGATGAGGTTCCGAGGTCACCCGTGCAGAGCATGAGAACGCGATAGGTCAGCCCGAGTTCCTGCAGCAACCCCTCGGCCCGGGCGAGGATGTCCGCGTGCGCCTCATCTGCTTGCTCGGGGGTGCAGTACGCGAAGAGTTCGACCTTGTCGAATTCATGAACACGCAGCAATCCGCGCGTGTCGCGTCCGGCCGCACCCGCTTCGCGGCGAAAACACGCGGTTTGGGCCGTCATGCGGATAGGCAGGCGGGACTCTTCGAGAATCTCACCACGGTGCATCGACGTGAGCGGGACCTCAGCGGTGGGAATCGCCCAGAGCCCGTCGCGCTCGATCGCGTACATGTCGTCCGCGGATTTGGGCAGGTGGCCAGTCGACATCATGGTCTCGGTGAGCGCAAAGCTCGGGGGCCGGATCTCCTCGTACGCGCTCAGGTGTCGGTCGAGCGCGAAAAAGCCCAGCGCGCGCAGCAAGCGCACCCCGGCGCCGCGGTACAGCGGGAACATCGAACCCGCCAATTTGGCTCCAGACTCCATGTCGAGGATGCCGAGCTCAGTGCCGATGTCCCAATGGGCAACGCGTTGGTAGCTCTCGTAGGTGGGTTGAGGGTCTCCGTCTTCCATCCCCATCCACCATCGTCGTACCTCGACGTTGTCGTTCTCATCACGACCTTCGGGTACGTCGGGTGCCGGGATATTGGGGATCATGAGCAACTGCTCACGCAGCAACGACCCAACGGCCTCGGTGGCCTGGGTGGCGACCCTCTCACGATCTCCGAGTTCTCGACTGCGTTGTGCCAGTTCATCGGCCCTGGCGTCGTCCTTCGTGCGGCGCGCTTCGCCCACTTGGCGTGAAAGTTCTTTCACCTCTGCACGCATGGTCTCGGCATCTTGGAGGAGGCGACGATGCTCGATGTCGAGCTCAAGGATTTCGTCCAGCGTCGAGTTCGCCACCCCGCGACGGGCCAATGAAGCCTTGACGAAATCGGGTTCGCGACGAAGTTGGACGAGATCAATCATGTCCGCCAGCCTACCGAGGTGTGCTCGGTGCGGCCGCGAAAACGTCTAGGTTGAGATGTCGTGAGTAGCGCAGTTGACATCAAGAACCTCTCGGTGGCGTTCGGTGACTTGCGGGCGGTGGACGACGTGTCGCTGCAGGTCGCCTACGGCGAGATCACGGGACTGCTCGGGCCCAATGGCGCCGGTAAGACAACCGTCGTCGAGACGCTCCTTGGTTTTCGAGCCCCAGCGAGCGGTTCGGTGCGACTGCATGGCCTTGATCCACTTCGTGACCACCACGAGGTCGTCGTTCGAACCGGCGCACTGCTCCAGCGTGGAGGCGTCTGGTTTCCCATGACGCCCGCCCAGGTGCTCGAGCTCACCGCCACCTACTACGACGCGCCGCGCAGTGCGAGCGAACTCCTGGCACTTCTCGACCTCGAACGTTGCGCTCGAACTCCGTGGCGCCGCTTGAGCGGTGGTGAACAGCAGCGAACATTGCTGGCCCTCGCACTACTTGGCCGCCCGCGCGTCTTGGTCCTGGACGAACCCACGACAGCGGTGGACCCCGAGGGACGACAAGTCATCCGCGACATCATCCGCGCCGAACGTAACCGGGGTTGCGCAATACTCATCACCACCCACGAGCTTGACGAAGCCGAACGTCTGGCCGATTACCTCGTAATCATGAACCAAGGGCACGTCGTGGTGCAAGGCACCTTGGACGAACTCGCGGGGAGTCCTGAGATGATCGTCGAAACCTCGGGTCCAATCGATCCCGTGGAGCTGTCGTCCATTCTCGGATGTTCGGTCGTACTCGATGGGCCACTACGAATCCGCTGTGCCGTGAATTCAACGCCCGAACGGATCACGACCGTCACGTCGTACCTCAGTGGCGTGGGGGTCATGATGACCTCACTGCGCACCCGCGCTTCGCTCGAGGAGCGCTACCTCGAGCTCATCACCGACGAGCGAAACCGAGTCGAGCAATGAACGCCTGGTGGGCCCAAACCCGTGCGGAGGTTCGCATGAACATCCGTCGGGGCGAGACCCTGCTCTTGACGATCGGCATACCGGTGCTGTTGCTCGTCTTCTTCTCACTTACCCACGTCACGACGTCACCCACGCCACGACGCATTGACTTCATGGCCCCGGGGATTCTCGCTCTGTGCATACTCTCCACCTCGCTGGTCGCACTTTCGATAGCCACTGGCTTCGAACGTTCCTTCGGGGTGCTTCGACGACTGCACGTCACACCCCTCGGTCAGCGGCGCCTGATCGGCGCCAAGGTGTCAGGCGTGCTCGTCACCGAAGCGATCCAAGTGGTTGTGCTGTCACTCGTGGCACTCGCGCTGCAGTGGCATCCACGTGGCGGCGCACGTGGCGCGTTCGAGGTCCTTGCGCTGCTGATCTTGGGTTCCGCGGGTTGCGCGGGTATTGGCCTCTTGCTCGCTGGTCGGCTACGAGCCGAGGTGAACCTCGCAGCGAGTAACGGTCTCTATCTCGTCCTCTTGTTGTTGTCGGGCATCGTGGTCCCGGTCACGTCACTGCCCGGATTCATCCAAAAGATCGTGGTGGGGCTCCCCTCGGGTGCAATGGCCGATGGCCTGCATCGGGTGCTCGGCCAAGGTATCCACCCTTCGGGTGCGGACTGGTTGTCACTCGTAATCTGGGCCGTGCTCGCACCGCTGTTGGCGGCTCGCACGTTTTGCTTCGATTAGCCCTTGGTGATTGAGGCAATACCTTTTTTGAGATTGGCAATCGAGATGGGCGCGTAGTCAACCGTTCGCACAACACCCTTCGCATCTACGAACACGGTGTAGGGCAGGTACGCGAATTTGAAGATACTCGCCTCCACGTTCCCGCTCGGGTCGCTCGCGAGGGGGAATGCGACGCCTGACTTCTTCGCGAAGGCCAGCCCGCTCTTGGGATTGTCCACTTCATCGAGCCCGATGATGTTCACCGAGTTCTGTGGGTGTGACGAAAGGTAGTTGGCCACGCGAGGTAGTTCGACGTGACACGGTCCGCACCAACTCGCAAAGAAGAACAACACCGTCGGATGACCCGCTGTGTAGGGTGCGCTGACTGTACCGGAGGACAACGAGTTCAGCGTGAATCCGCTCACCTTGGTACCGACTAACGCGTTTTTCGACGTCTGGCTAGTGGAGGGGGATGTGCCACCGGTCAACAAGGACACCACGACAATGAGGACCACTGCAATGACGGCACCGATTCCGAGCGAGATGAACATCATTGGCGAGGGGTGACCTCGCTGGGGTTTAGTGGTTTCGGACGAGGACATCGACTGCCATCAACACAAAAAGCGCCGTTAGATACGTTATCGAGAAGTGAAAGAGCTTCATCGCCTCGGCGACGTCGGCCTTGTCTTGATGCGCGTGACGATAGAGCCGGTACGCGTAGAAGGTGAAAAGTCCGCCGAGGAGTGTCGCGGATAGAGCGT
Organism: Acidobacteriota bacterium; assembly: GCA_019352095.1. GTDB lineage: Bacteria > Actinomycetota > Acidimicrobiia > Acidimicrobiales > RAAP-2 > RAAP-2. Next base: position 9,771 of record JABBNY010000045.1, on the reverse strand, counting down.
ACACCCACCCCAGATGCGCTGCGGGTCCGATCAACATAGTGAGCGCCCACATGATGACCGAATACACGAGAATTTCGAGGGTCGTTCGTCGAAGCGACGCCACCACCGGCATCATGGGAACGTGAGCGGCGGCGTAGTCGTCGCGGTAACGCACCGCGAGTGCCCAAAAGTGTGGTGGGGTCCAGATGAAGATCACGAGGAACAACAGCACCGGCGTCCAGGTGAGGGAGTTGGTGACCGCCGCCCAGCCAATCAAGACCGGCACCGCGCCCGCAGCACCACCGATCACGATGTTCTGCTTGCTGCGTCGCTTCAGCCACAAGGTGTAGATGAAGACATAGAACGCTGTTGCGGACATTGCGAGCCACGCGGAGAGTTGGTTCACCCAGATCGCGAGCACCGCGAAGGCAACGATCTCCAACGCTCCGGCGAAGAGAGCCGCCGCGCGTGGCGACATGACACCGGTAACGAGCGGTCGACGTTTCGTACGCTGCATGATCGCGTCGATGTCACGGTCGATCACCATGTTGAATGCATTGGCGCCACCAGCGGCGAGCGTTCCGCCGACGAGCGTCGCGACCACGAGCCAGAATCCGGGTATGCCGTTAGCGGCGACGACCATGGTAGGTATCGTCGTCACGAGAAGGAGCTCGATGATGCGTGGTTTAGTGAGAGCGACGTAGCCCTTGAGCACATCCACCGTTGTTCGAGATGTAGGGGCTGAAATTGTCACAGCGGTTATTCTACGAGTCGGTACATTACCTAGGCTACGTTCATGACCCCATTACTCTCCCGCCGCCTCTCCGCCCCAATATTTCGCTGGTTTGCCTACGCAACTTTCCTCTCAATGATCGTTATTGTGCTCACGGGGGCGGCCGTTCGCCTCACGGGGTCGGGTCTGGGCTGTCCAGATTGGCCGACCTGTTTTCATGATCGGGTGTCTGGTTCGTGGAGCATTCACCCCTTCATCGAGTACGCCAACCGCATGGTGACGATCGCACTGGTGATCCTCACGGGCATCACCTTCATCGCCGCGCTGTTGCGTGACCCGCGACGGCGCGACCTCGTCGCATTGTCGGGAGCGCTCGTACTCGGAGTCGTCGCCGATGCGATACTCGGAGCATTCGTTGTGTACAGCAAGTTGAACCCGTGGCTCGTGTCACTGCACCTCTTGTTATCGCTGCTCATGGTGATCATCAGTGCCGTGCTCTATCACCGTTCGAAGTACCTCTACGGCAAGGGTGCTCGCGCCGATGTCCGCGATCCGCACTTCCAACTCGTGGCGCGACTCATGTGGATCCCGTTCGTGGTTCTCTTGTTCTCGGGCACGATGGCGACCGGCTCAGGCCCCCACGCCGGTTCGTCCCAAGGGCAATTGCGTGCACGACGGCTCCCCTTCGCGTTCTCCTCGGCCACCTGGGTTCACTCTCTGGCCGCACTCGCTTTTGTGGGTCTCGTGTGCGGACTATTGCTCGCCATTTGGAAAACCGGTGCGCCCCAAGCGCTACAGCTCGGCGTACGTCGATTGGTGTTCATCGCATTGATCCAAGCGGGCATCGGCGCCACTCAATACTTGACGCACGTCCCCGCACTACTGGTGGAACTTCACGTCGCTGGGGCGGTGTCGCTTTGCATCGGCATGACACAATTCACACTGCGCCAAACGGCGCACGACCGCGAACCCGGGATCAAACCGTCAAAGGTGCCTGAGCAAATCAAGGTCTAAAGGCCCTACTCGAACCTTCTGCCCCGGTGAGATACTGAAAAGAAAAAGGGGCAGGTACAGCATGGCATTCATTTTGTCATTCGCGGCACTAATACCACTTGACTCATTGGGACATTACATCCATTGGGGCTGGGTTGAGATCAGTGTCGCGAACTTCATAATCATCATCTTGATGATCGCAACATTCATCGCGGCAATAACCGCACCGTTTCCAGGCCGTCGCCGTCGTAAGGAGAACCGATGAGCTCGTCAGAAATCGAACGGCAGTGGACTACGCGTCTTCGCCACCGCGTCGAAGGCAAGTTGCCACCGGAGAAGTTGCTGCCCGATACACAGCCGAACTACGTATCCTCATGGATCTACGTCTTTGGCGTCGCAACGATGTCGGCGTTGTTCGTCGTCATCGCGACGGGTTGTATCTTGGCGCTTCGCGGTCCCCAGTGGTGGCACGGATCGGCGTACGGTCACTTCATCAACTCGTTGCACCTCTGGAGCGTTGAGATCTTCTTCTTCTCCATGGTCGTGCACCTGTGGGGCAAGTTCGCCATGGCCGCGTGGCGTGGTGGAAGGGCCCTGACGTGGATGACCGGTGTCATCACCTTCCTCGCTTCGGTTGCCACCGCCTTCACCGGCTACGTGAGTCAGAGCAACTTCGACTCACAGTGGATCTCCACCCAAGCCAAGGACGGCATCAACGCGACCGGGGCAGGAGCGTACTTCAACGTCTTGAACCTCGGTCAGATGTTGATGTGGCACATTGTCCTGCTACCACTCGCGGCGGTGGCACTCACCGCATTGCACATCGTGCTCGTACGTATCAAGGGCGTCGTCCCACCATTTGAGGAGAATCCAGTCGTGGAGAATGCAGAGGTCACACAATGACGAAGAAGGCATTCAACCCTGACGTTGACGCCCCGAAGTGGAAGGGCGGCTATCACCCCTACGACATCGTCAAAGAAGGTTCGATAGCAATCGCGGTGATCCTGGTCCTCACGCTCGTGCTCGCCATTGTCTTTGGCTCGCCCGATGAGAAGGCCATCACGATCAAGACGTGGTCGAACGCTGCGCCCCTGGACTTTGCGAACACCACACTTGAGGAACTCAACGGAACCTCCACCACGGCTGCGTACGGTGCGCCCTACAACACCGGCTCGACGGGTCAGCAACTTGGACCGTTGCAACTGGCCAAGTGGGTGGGTGTACGCATTCCAGTGAACGCCGCCAAGGACTTCGTGATCAGCCCGCTCAAGGCCCTCCCCG
>JABBNY010000045.1:0-6775 GCA_019352095.1 Acidobacteriota bacterium | reverse complement strand
CGTGTGGTCGGCTGCGTCGACATCGACCAAGAACGCGTGGCTCACGAGCTACGGCAACGCCAAGGTCAAGTTCGTCAACGGACAGGTCGTCGCGAACACCACCTCGGCTGGACCGGTGCCCGTCATGATCAACCAACTGACCCAGATGGCCCGCTCGGGTGCGCTCGACCAGGCACTCGTCACCGGTCACGGTTTCTACACGACTGACTACACCAAGCCACTGTTGTTCCTCGCGGATAGTGAATACCTGGCCGGACTGGCCGATCACCAGCACCTCACGGGCGACCAGTGGGGAATGATGAACGAAACGGGTAACTACCCGGGTCAATCATGGCTGTGGCTCTACACCTTCTGGTACCAGATCCCCCCATTCAAGACGAGCGCCAACGCGGACGTGCTGGTGTGGGGCTTGATGATGCTGCTCTCAGCAGTGCTGTTGTTGGTGCCATTCATCCCAGGACTCAGGTCAGTACCTCGAAAGTTGAAGATCTACCGCCTCATCTGGCGAGAGCACTACCGAGAGACTGAGTAGTCCCTGACGAGTGCCCCACACCCCTGGTCCACGTGACCACGGGTGTGGGGCTCTTTTGTCTTTGTAGCGCGAGAATCACACCACGACGGCTAGTCCAGGTTCGATAGCAGTCGTGCTCGAATCTCGGCGAGGGTTTGAATGTTCGACACTTCCCCGTCGCGAAAGACCACCTGGAGGAGGTCACCGTCGCGTTCTTCGTGACTCGTGAGTCCATCGATCACTTCGAGATCGGATCCGTTGTGAAGTACCGCTACCCGACCACGAAGAGAACGTTTCATGTGACGCGGGTCGGTCACAGGATCCTTGAAGATCGCCTTCTCTACACCGCGCACTGTCACCGACGTCGACTTGAACGCGTGACCAAAGGTGTCGCGATTGGTGTGTTGGTACGTGAATGATCCGACCCCAAAGACGATGTTGGTACTCGCGAATCCCTTGTCCTTCAGTCGAGCGAGGATTCGCGTCGCACTCGAAAGGCTGATCGCGTCGCCGTAGATGACCCCGATATGTGGATCGAGGACCTTGAATCCTCGCTCGTTGATAGTGCCGTGAAAGACGTTCCAGAGTGACTCGACCACGCCGAGGTCGGCCAGGCTTCCATCGCCGATCCCACTACCCGCCACGATGTCGACGGGGTCACCCGAGTCAGGACGAATGACCACGCGCCCGTCGCGCGCCATGATCTGATCTTTGAGCAATGGCAGGTACTCACCGATCACCCGCCACAGATCCCAGGTGTCTGAGACCACCGAGATGAACCCCGCTGGATAGAGGTTGGTGACGATATGGGCGAACGAGTTCAACTCATCATCGGGACCTTCATTGCCGTAGGCGCACATCACGCTGTGCTCGGTTGCTGGAATGGACACGCCGACAATCTCTGTGTCGGTGTCTGCACCGTAGTAATACTCGTGAAACAGGATCCCCGGGATCGTGTCGGTGCCGTAGAACGACAGCAGGTGCGCTGCCCCCGAGGCCGCGGCGGCCTCGATACTGCTCATACCTCGAAATGAAAAATCGTGACCCTGGAACGGTATCGCCGTAGGATCACCTCCCGTTTCGCCGGCGTAGCGCTCGAAGAGCTTTCGATACTCAAAAGCCAGGGTTGCGCTCGTCGTGAGGATCCATGATTCGACACTGAAGAGTGTCTCGACGAAATTCGTCAACCAATAGAACTCGTCAATCGTGTTCACCACGGTCACCAGCGGTACGCGAAGCGGCGTCAACGTCCCCTCCGGCAGTGCGCGAATCTCCAACGGCAGATAGCCCAGCGACCACAACGCCTCCAGGTGTGTCGTCGAGGGACTCTCGACGCCCAGAGTGTTACGAATGATGCGCGTATATTCCTCAAGCACCTCTTCGAGTGCGCGAGCAAAGAAATGCTTGTTGAAATACTCGACGAAATAGCGCTGGATGACGGACTGCACACCGAACGCCACCACGTGGTCAATACCCCCGATCAGACTCTCGCGAGCGATCCAGGTGCTGTACACCGTGCTCGTGGCCTCGGGATATTGGGCGATGTGACTGATCTTGTAAAAGTCGGTCAGCAGTGACGGGGGGAAGTGCTTGCTCATCGTGGCTCCTCTGCAAAACCCTAGGTCACGAGCCAACAGCCCATGACGAACGCCGACGACATCAGCCCCACGTAGCATCGAAGACGATGCACGAGTAGAGGAGGCGACCATTTTTCTTGAGATACCTGAAGTCATCCAAAGGAGGATGTCGCACCTGGAGGACCGCGATCGTCTCGATCGCGTTGACGGCACCTCTCATCTCGAGCGTCTGCGTCAGATTCCACGCGACACCGGCCGCTTTCTCGCCCTACTGGCGGCCAGCGCCCCACCCGGAGCGTGGATTGAGATCGGAACCAGCGCCGGATATTCGAGCATGTGGCTCGCACTCGCCGCTCGTGAGCGCGCTACATCACTCACCACCTTTGAGATCCTGGCGGTGAAGGCCGCCTTGGCCGCTGACACCTTCTCGCTCACTGGACTGGACGACGTCGTGTCGTTAGTCCACGGTGACTTTCTTGATCACGTCAGCGAGCTCGGTGACATCGGCTTCTGCTTCCTCGACGCGGAGAAGGATGTCTACGACCAGTGCTACGACGCCGTTGTATCGAGGCTCGCTCCCGGCGGACTGCTCGTGGCCGACAACGCCATCAGCCACGAGATCGACCTTCGGCCAGTGATTGAAAAGGCACTCGACGATCCTCGGGTCGACGCAGTCGTCGTTCCGATTGGAAAGGGCGAGTTGTTGTGTCGACGCAAGAGCGGACCGGCGTGACACTCACATGGGCGTCTTAGTGTGCTAGTGGAGACGATGGGGATCGAACCCACGACCTCAGGCTTGCAAAGCCCGCGCTCTACCAACTGAGCTACATCCCCGAGGAAACCATCTTACCAAAAGAACGTCTAGGTTGAGCGGCGAGACCGCAGCCCCCGTGCCCGTCGCCGGTCGACGCGCAAGAGTTCACGCTCGACATCGGCCCAGTGCAGTGGCGACTCTTCCATTGGAATACCCTGATCGTCGGCGCGAGAGAATATGGTGAACGCGACTGCCCACATTGGCAGATAGCAGCCGAGCTTCGAGACGAAACCCGCCAATTGCTGGTCGAACAGGGGCGTCATGCCAAGGAGGGACTGCTGGTGATGCAGTCCAGGGTAGAGCGAGTGTCGCGCGAAGATCCACACGAATGAGAGGCTCGTCACCACGAGGGCCGAGACGAAGACGTAGGCTGCCCGAGCAGTCGGTGACAGCCGTTTGGTGCCGGGCATGACCGCGAGGGCCGGGAGCCACAGGATGATTCCAACGGCGAAAACCATTAACAGCACGACGTCACGCGCGAGATCACTGGTCGCCCCCCAATCGACGACGGGTGTGGTGAGGGTCAGCGTGCCCACGACGGTGACGAACGCGATAGCAACGCCCGGGCGGGTCACGACCTGCACCGCCGCGTCGAGTGGACGCGGGCGACTGAGGCGCGACAACGTCGCGGGCGACATGCCCAGAAGCAGCATCGGCGCAACCAACACGATAATCACCAGCCGCTGGGCGGTTGCGGCCGTCAAGGACACCGATGCCGCGAGGTCCCCTAGTGGCCACATCGTCACGATTAGAAGGGCCACGAAGCCACTCACCCCAAGCCAGCGCTGACGGCGGGTCGTCGTGACACGCAGATACGCGGCCCCCGTCACGAGCAGCGCGACCAATTCTGGGAGGTGGGCGTGGAAAGGCAGCAACGCTTTCACGACGCTACGGTAACGCGCCCTCGCTCAACCGCGTCACGCAGTGCCTCGAAGTCGCGCTGGTTGCGATCGCGGTACACGAGCGAGAAGTCCGCCACCGACTCGTCGAAGTGCTTACCCACCCCGAGGTACCCCGCGATCTCCTCGGCTCGGCCGAACCTCGCGTGCGCGCGCGCCAGCGTCCACGCGCAGAGCCGGCCGTACACGATCAGGCTCTCCTCGTCGAGACGCTTGGGGTCGACTGAGGCACGCTCATTGAAGAGTTGACGAACGTAGAAACTACGCCGGTGATCACCTTGGCTGAACGTGTCCCATCCGAGAAACGGGTCCGATACGACCTGCATGAGTTTTTGCCCGCGCACCACTCGCTCGCCAGCTTCGAGTGTCGTCCTTTGACGTTGCGCCTCGGCCACGACTGACGACTGCGCTTCTTTTATCTGGAGAAAGAAAGTGTCTCGATCGTCGCGGCCCGTGAGCAGCGCAGCAAAGCACTCCGTGCCGACCGAACCCACGCCAACCACGTGGCGCACCACCTCACGAATGTCGAACTGGCTCAAGAGCTGTTGACGATCACTGCTCAACGTGCGCGCGTAGCTCGAGATCACGTCGACAACGTCATCTGCACCCATTGAACCCTCTACCGACTCGATCGCGCTAAATCGTGGCGCATCGAGGGCGATTCGTGGTCCCAGCGGCCCGTGAGTGAGGATCGTGCGCTGTGAAGAAGAGGTCGCGACACCCTTTACGTGACGCATCACATCATCAATCCTTCGAGTTGCGGCGTCGGAGAAGAATCCTCGTAGCTCTTTCACCACTCGATCCACGTCAAGTGTGGCGTACCAGACTTCAAGACGCGTTTGAGCCGCGAATCTTGTCACCGCGTCACGGTATTCGCGAGCGGTCGCTGCGGCGATCACTCGCTGGTGGCGCTCGTCGTGACCCAAGTCATGCGACGCAATGACGAGCGAGGTCGCCAGGCGCTTCACGTCCCATTCAAAAGGTCCTTCGCAGGTCTCGTCAAAGTCGTTGACGTCGAACACGAGTTCTCGTTCGGGTGAGAGATACACGCCGAAGTTCGAAAGATGGGCGTCACCACTGAGCTGCACGGTGAGTGCGGTGCTGGTCCCGCGCGCGAGGTCCTCGGCCATGAGCACTGCGGCGCCGCGTAAGAACGAGCCCGGTCCTTCGAGGATTCGCCGGTAGCGAAGTCCCAACAACCCTTGTACGCGTGAGGCGTCGTGTTCAGCCAGACGAGCGACTGGATCGTAACCGGCGGGCCTGGGCGCGACGAGCGCGAGGGCGCGACGTGGTGCCTCTGTCCGATAGGTGCGCCCCGCGCTCGACTTGGGTGTGTTCAAAGGCGAAACGCCGTGTTCGTTCATGTTGCACTCCGTAGTGACTGACTCGCGGTACCACCAAGACGCTGACCCAGTCGGGTCACCACCAACAGACCAATGACGAGATCAGTGACGAGGATGCATCCCGGAAACAAGACACCCGCCGTGGTGAAGTGCTTTAACGTCATCAACGTGATGGCGCAGTTCACGACCCCGAGGAAGAAGACGCGTGAAGATTCTGTCGCCGGAGCGATCCACGCCTTTCGAACCGTAGGGAGAGCGGCGATCTGATCCGCTGCGATGAAGGAAATCAAGGCGACCGTTGGCGCATTGACCAATCCCCAAAAGATGAGCCCGGAGAGTGAAATCACGCCGCAGAAGAGATCGAATCGTCCGATCTTCCACACGCTGTGTGGATTCTTAAATGAGACGACGACGATCACCATCGGCATGAGACCCAGCATCAAGGTCGTGAGCGACGCGAGCCCGACGTGTTGTTGGATCTCCACCACGAACGCCAACAAACCCTCAATCGCCCACAGCCCCCACGTCACACGGTTCGGCGAGGTAACTCCTCGCACTGTGTCGCGGATGTACCCGTAGGTTCCAGCGAAGGAGACGAGTGCTGCGAGGTAGATGAAGCGTGGATCGATCACGTGCCAAGTCTGCCCGCTTGGGGCTCATCGCGTGTCACGGTCGTTCAATCATCGAATTCGCGTTCTCTACTAGCCTCGATTCTCGTGGACGCCAAGACCTTTATGGGGATGTCACGCCTCAGTGACGACACGTGGGGTTTTGAGGTCACCGAGCGACTGATCACCCCCGGGAAATTCCTCTTTGGCGGGTGCGGATTAGCCTCAGGTCTCATCGCGCTCGAAGAGGCGAGTGAGCGACCCACAATCTGGGCTTCAGCCCAGTATCTCTCCTACGCCCCACTCGGCGCCTACGTGACGGTGAAGACCGATTTGCGCGTGGTCGGGGGTCACGTCACGCAAGCTCGCGCTACCACCTTCGTTGATCATCGAGAGATCCTCACCGTCAATGCTGCCTTGGGCACAGGCGAACTCAGCGCGCCCGGCCCGTGGGTCACGATGCCCGACGTCGATGAGCCCGAGAAGTGCCCCGCACGCGTCATGCCGAAGCGGTTTGATAATTCGATCTTCAATCACGTGGAAACCCGCATAGCCCTCGGTCGATCCTTCGACGAGTTGGACGGAACCCCGGGTTCCCCGGTATCGGCGCTGTGGTCGCGCGTCCCTGGTCATTTCGAACCGTCTGCGGCGACTCTCGCAATTTTTGGTGACTACGTTTCTGGAGGCGCGACCCAGCCACTGGGTCGCAATACCATGGGCCGAAGTCTCGACAACTCCATCCGCGTCGCCACCTTGGTACCCACGGAATGGGTGCTATGCGAGATTCGCATGCACGCCCTCGCGGGCGGATTCGCCCAAGGCACCGCCTTTCTGTGGAGTCACGACGGCACGCTGCTCGCAACGGCCAGCCAATCCATTGCCGCGAAACTGTGGGACCCCGAGCCCGCAAAGGACTAGGCGGGTCTGGTGTAGATTGGTACCCCTTAGGGGCTATAGCTCAGTCGGTTAGAGCGCGTCACTGATAATGACGAGGTCGTAAGTTCGATTCTTACTAGCCCCACC
>JABBNY010000044.1 GCA_019352095.1 Acidobacteriota bacterium | reverse complement strand
CTTGATGGTGACCGTCGTGGCTCCTGGCGCACTCGCCAAATAGAACACACGCTCTAAGGGCGAAGTCTTTGGCTTCCTGGGGCCAAACGGCGCTGGAAAGACCACCATTATTCGACTGCTCCTCGACCTCATCCGGCCAAATTCCGGAACCATCCGACTCTTTGGACTCGACTCGCGCGCCGAGAGCGTCGCAATTCGACGACGTATTGGCTACATTCCCGGTGACCTCGGACTCTACGAGCGACTCACGGCGCGAGAGATACTTTCGCACTTCGCCTACCTACGAGATGAAATTCCCTGGTCCAAGGTCACACCCCTCATCGACGAGTTGAATCTTGAGATTGATAAGCCAGTTCGAACACTTTCCAAAGGAAATCGGCAAAAAGTTGGATTGGTCGCCGCGTTCATGGGAGACCCATGAATTACTCCTGCTCGATGAGCCGACCTCAGGACTTGACCCCTTGGTGCAAGTTCAGGTCCACGAGCAGGTGCGCCGCGCCGCCAACGAAGGGCGTACCGTCTTTCTCTCATCTCATATTCTCTCCGAGGTCGGTGAGATGGCCGAGCGAGTGGGACTTATTCGAGCTGGTCAGCTCGTGGCGGTCGAACGCGTTGTGGATCTCACGCAACGCTCTGCGCACCTCATCGACATCACCTTCACTTCACCCCCAGATCCCAATTTCTTGTCATCGCTTCACGGACTTCGCAGCTCTCGCGTGATGGGCAACCAACTCCATGCGGAAGTGACCGGTGATCTCAATCCCGTGATCGCCCTCATTGCGGGGGCTCAGATCACCGATCTCTCCATTCGTGAGCCCGGGCTTGAAGAAATGTTCCTCACGTTCTACGAGCAACCGCATGTCTAGGGCCCGCCCACCTCGCAACCTGCACTCGGTGTTCGAGCGTTCCATGCGCGAAGTGCGTCGATCACTCGTCGGCTGGCTCTGTGGCATCGTCGGTTTCAGTCTCATAATGCTCTCGATCTATCCGACGGTCCACGGCAACGCGGGATTCTCACAATTGCTGAATGCCTACCCCGAGGCCCTGCGTAAGCTCTTCGACATCTCGGACTACACCACGGGCCCGGGGTACCTTCGAGCCGAAGTGTTCTCCTTCATGGCCCCGCTGCTTCTCGCAATCTTCGCCATACTCTGGGGAGCCGATCTCACCGCAGGTGAAGAAGAACGCCACACGATCGACACACTGCTCGCGACGCCAATCTCACGACAACGGGTTGTTGTGCAGAAGTGGCTGGCGCTCGCTCTTGCCATCGCCACGCTCGCACTCGCCCTCGAAGTACTGCTCGGCGTGGTCGGTCCGCTCTTCAAACTCCACGTCGGCTGGGCGCCGCTCAGCGCCGCCGTCATTGGTTCGGCCCTCTTCGCTCTCACGTTTGGCACACTCTCCATGGCCATCGGCGCTGGAACCGGCTCGAGGGGATTCGCTCGGGGAGTCTCGGCGGCAATCGCGGTAGCCATGTACCTCGTGAGCACGCTTTCGCAACTGGTCCAGTGGTTGAAGCCGTGGCGTTGGACATCACTGTGGTACCACACGCTGGGCATCGACCCTCTCAGCAACGGCTTCGAAGCCGGGCACCTGATCGTGATGGCGGTGTGTATAGCGATACTCGTAGTGTCAGCGGTGGTGCTCTTTACACGACGCGATTTTTCGAATTGATCGTACGACCAACGAACGGAGATGCCAATGACGGACAATGATCATGGTTCTAACGAAGAAACGCACGCCTCGAAATTCTCATGGGACCCCGACGACGTCACCGTCTTAAGGGCTGGCGACGAGGATTACGACGACGACGACGAAGTGGTCGGTGACGATGACGAACGAGTCGACGACGATGATGAAGACATCGACATTCTCGACGAGCCCGATGCTGAGGAAGATAGCTAGTCGCGGAATTTGATGGTGCAGTACCTGGCGAGAACTGCCGTGAGGCACGGACTCGAACGTACGGCGGTAGCGTCGCGTGGCGCCGTCGCTAACCTAGAGGTCCCGTGGCAATACTCATCGACCTGCAAAAAATCACGCTTGATGGTGCCGACCGCGTTGTCTTGGACACCCTGGACCTCACGGTCTCAACGGGAGACCGCATCGGCGTCGTGGGCATCAACGGCACCGGAAAGTCGGCACTGCTCAAGATTCTTGCCGGTTCACTCGAACCTCATTCGGGCAACATCCGTCGAGGCCGAGGAGTGCATGTTGGCTTCTTGGAGCAGATTCCGAGACTGCCCGCTGGTACGGTCCGCCACGCCCTCGGCACGGGCTGGCAAGTCGACGCGGCGCTGGACCGCCTCGGCATGCTCGAGGCCGCCGACACTGACACTGCACACCTGTCAGGCGGTCAGCAAAAGCGCGTCGCCCTCGCTCGGATCTTCGCTGAGACCAACGATGTGCTCATCCTCGACGAGCCGACCAACCACCTTGACCTCAACGCGATCCAGTGGCTCGAACAACAGATCATCGCCTTTCGAGGGGCCGTGATCCTGGTCAGTCACGACCGCTTCCTGCTCGATCAAGTGACGACACGAATGGTGGAGATCGATCGGGGTAAGACCTACCTGCACGCCGGTGGTTACTCACGGCTGCTCGAGGCCCAAGCCCAGCGTGAGGAGCAGGCGGCGACGGCCGAGCAGACTCGTCGCAACCTCGCTCGCATTGAATTGGCGTGGTTGCGCCGTGGCGTGAAGGCGCGCTCAACCAAGCCCCAGGCACGTATCGACGCCGCCCAACGACTCTTGGCGACTCGGCCCGAAGCGGCGGCGCGCTCGGGAACCCTCGATCTCAGCATCGAAATGCCTCGCCTCGGTACGACGGTGATCAAAGCTCACAACGTCAATTTCACCTACCCCAACGGGCGCGACGTGCTACGTAACGTCAACCTCGAACTCGGTCCTGGCGACCGCATCGGCATCGTAGGCCCGAACGGCGCAGGCAAATCCACATTCATCAACCTCCTGGCACAGCGAATTGACGCAACGTCCGGCACTGTCAAACACGGACCGACCGTCGTCACGTCCTACTTCGAACAAGATGGCGGAGACTACGACCTTGACGCGACGGTACAGGAACTGGTGGCCGGCCCTCGCGGTATCCCGGGGTCACCCGCCGACGTCGCATTGATGAAGCGATTCTGGTTCACCGGTGCGCTGCCCTTGACCAAGGCCAAAGATCTCTCGGGGGGTGAGCGACGACGGTTGCAGCTGCTGCTCGCCTTGTCACTGCGACCGAACGTGCTGTTCCTCGACGAACCAACGAATGACCTCGACCTCGAGACCATACGACTCATCGAAGACTTCCTCAGTCAGTGGCCCGGCACCCTCGTCGTGGTCTCGCACGACCGCACGTTTCTCAGTCGCACCACCGAGCGACTCTTGGAAGTTCACCCCGACGGCACCCTCGCGGACATTCCTGGTGGAATCGATGCATGGATAGCTCGCGCGGCGGGGATCGTACCCGACACCGCCGGCGACACCATTGACACGGCGCAGTCGCTGAAGCCTTCAGTACCCCTAGGCCGCCAGATTCGCGACACGGAAAAAGAAATTGCCCGCCTCGAACGACGCCGCAACGCGATCAACGAGAAGATCCTCGCCACACTCGATCACCGCGAGCAGACCCAACTGGGCGAAGAGCTCACCGAGGTCCGACGCGCGCTCAGCGCGGCTGAAGACCTCTGGTTCAGCCTCTCGGAGTAAACACTCGAGTCCTCGAACGACCTCAACGGTTACCTCGCTGTTCGAGGTGGGCGAGCAGCGACGCTCCACCCGGGCCTTCGAACCACTGCACGTGGCCCAGGAGGAACCCTTCGTACGCCAAGATGGTGTTGGCCTCTGAGTGCACGACGTCAGCGAAGTACTCGATCTCCGACAGGGCGAACTCGACGTGTGACACCGGCAGCAGCGCAGTCAGTGCAGCGTGCTCGGCGAAGGAGAGTGGCGTCACTTCTTCGTAGCCGTCGAGCAGCGCATCGATGAAGCGCACGTCCGAGCGAATCGATCCCACCTGCTGGACATCGAGCCAGTCCACGCAATTGCGCTCGATGGCAATGGCGATATCTCGTAGTGCGGTGGTGCGGTTCGAGAGACCGAGGTCGAGAATGTCGCTCACCACGGCACCCTCTTCATTGGAAGTCCACGTGAGATTTGAAGCGTGCCAGTCGCCGTGGGTCCATTGAGAACGAAGAGCTCGCCGATGTGGCGCGACTCTCTCAATGTGCGGCACAATCCATCGGCGAAAATCCTCCAGGTAGTCGAAGCGCTCGAGCGCGTGCGCTAGTCCGCGCCGGTTCTCGACGATCTGAACAAGTGCCGAGACGGGGTCGTCATCATCGACGACTGCCATAGAATCACTGAGGACATCTGGGGTCCACCCAGGGGCCGCAAAGTCGCGCGCCGCCTGATGGAAGCGGGCCAGAGCCGTACCGGCCGATCGTGCGTGGCGCTCGCTCGAAAACGGATGCCACGACGGGACGTCTCGGTAGAGGTCCAGGCCGCGCGCCACGTCGTGGACCTCGTAGAGGTACTCGGCCTGCTCTACAACCGACTCACCACTGGTCGTGGAGAGCACCGCGGGCACCGGGGCACCGTGCATCCGCAGATGGCGGGCGAACTCGTGTTCACATTCGAGTCGAGCTCGACTCCGCACGCCGACGTGGTGTCGCTTCATGAACACCGTGGTCATGCCCTTACGCACGACGGCGGCCGCGGACATCGGACGAGGGCTTCGCCAGACAACCTGCGCAACGCCCGGATCACCCTCGATCCACGAAAACTGGGCCAAGATCTCACGCGCCTCGTGGGTCGTCACGGCGGGCCAATCGGGCGCGACCATCTCGTTACCCATGCCGTGGACCAGGTCGGTCATGGGCGCGGCGACGCCAAGGTCTCGTCTGACCCGGCGAGACTTCGTTCTACGCGAGGTGGATGACGACGGACTACAAGCTGCGTGATGGCACCGGCGAGGAAGGTCGCCAGCCCGGCAACCACGAACGAGATCAGTGACGCCGACATCCACGTCTGGGTGTGGAAGTGCACGAAGGTCGCGATATGTGACCACATCGCGACCCACCACGAGATGTACCCGGGATTTATGAATTGGTAGGCAACGAACCCGCATGCCCAGGGGATCAACATCGTCGAACGTCGCGCGCTGCCCGAGAGGCTCCAGTTACCTCGCGCGAGGACAAAGAAGTCGACGATGAACACCGCTGACATCGGCACAAAGACCGAGCCCAAGAGCACGAGGAAGTTCTCGTAGTCAGCGATGTTGATCGCCAGGGCGAGCACAGTGGCGAGAAGTGAGATGGCGAGCGCGAGCACGCGCCGATCCCACAAAGGACGAAGGTTCTGCACTGAGACAACGGTCGAGTACACATCAGCGAAGGATTGATCAAGCTCACGCGTTGCGAGCAGGGCAAAACACAATGATCCGAGCGGCACGGCGATGAAGGCGCCGTAGATGTCGGAGGGATTCTTCGCCACGGTCACCAGTGCTATGAGGCCAATGAGATAACACAGGATCTGGGTCACGCTGTAGCCAACGAACGCACCGAAGAACGCCGTTCGTGGGGAGCGCGAGTGTCGCGTGTAATCAGCGGCCAGAGGTGCGAACGAAACCGCAACCGCAACGACCGTGTCCGTCGCGGCCCAGTACCCTGACCACGTTCCGTGATTGAATCCAGGCAAGGGATGACCCAGGAGCTCGATGCTGAGGTACACCAGTACCACGAGTACTACCGGCGTCGCCACGCGGCGCAATATTCGAATCGCCCCAAGGGGGCGCAGGGTCAGCAGTCCCGTTATCGTTCCTGCCATCACGATGTACGCCCAGCGCGCCAGGCCGGGTGCCACCGTGTGGGCCGCCGTTGCGATCGTCACGAGCTCAAAGATCCCCCACCCAAGCAGTTGGATCACGTTCATCACCGTTGGCACGTACGACAACCTTCTGCCAAAGAGCCCGCGTAGCAGGACCATTGCGGGGGCGCCGGTTCGCGCACCCGCGACGCCCGACAGGGCGACCACGAGCGTTCCGGCCAACGTACCGACGACGATGGCGCTGACACTCGCCAGGAGAGAGAGTACGGGTGTGCCCGCGCCACTTGGTTGCAGGACGAAGATGGCGCCGGTGAAACCGAGCAGGCTCACGCCCAAATTGCCCCACAGTCCGAACTGGTCGAAGAAGCCGAGCGCCTGTGGCACCGGCTCGTCGAGTGTGCGTGGCACTTCTGAGTGCTTGTCGCCCGCGACAACCGTAAACGAATGCGAATCTGACGCAGTGGTCATGGCCTTCTCTCCTTACGCCGGCATTATCCGGACAAGTTCAACGGTCGGTGGCGCTGCGGCCAATGCTGGCCAGCCACCCTCTCAGCCCGGTACGTCCGAGCTCCCGTAGCAAATCAACAGCAACGTACCACACCCGCTTACCACGAATGCAGAAAAGATTTCGGCCGTTCAGTCTCGCTCGACACCGGCGAGGAAATCGTTGACCACCTCGAGGTAGCGCTGCGTCTCCTCCACGAAAGGCATGTGACTCGAATGTTCGAAGATCTCCCAGCGAACACCCGCGATGGCGTCAACGAAAGGCTGAATCGTCGCAGGCGTCGCTTCATCGAATCGTCCGGACAACAAGAGCGTCGGCGTTTCAATCTGCGACAAACGATCGACGACTGACCACGTTCGAAGCGAGCCAATGCAGAAGAACTCGTTGGGACCGAACATGGTGTTGTAAACGGTCGAATCATTGGCCATGAACTCGATGGTCTTCAGCACCTCAGGCGGATTCGGCACGATTCGACAGACGTGTTCGTCGTAATAGACCTGTGATGCAGCGAGATACTCGGCGTCGTAGATTGTGCCAGCCGTCTCGTGAGCATCGAGCACGTCTTGTGTCTCACGAGGCAACTGGATACGTAACTTTTCTGCTTCACTCACCCAAAGGTCCATTGACGCGGGAGCATTGCTCAGCACCAGGCTGCGAAGACCGGTCGGACGCCTGATGGCGTGCTCGGCCCCAAGCATCCCGCCCCACGACTGGCCAAGAAGATGGTACTCATCAGAGATTCCCAACGTGTTGAGCAGATTGTCCAACTCCTCGAGAAAGAGTTCGACGGTCCAAAACTCCGCTCCCCGATCCGGCAAGAGCGTCGAGCGACCACCGCCCAGTTGGTCATAGTGGACGATTGGCCGACCCGTGTCGGCGAGGGCGGTGAGCGACAACAAGTAGTCGTGTGAGCACCCGGGCCCCCCGTGGACGACGACGAGTGGTGCAACGTCGACGTCGAGACTTCCGGTAACCCGGTACCAGGTGCGCCACTCACCAAAGCGGACGAACCCTTCACGTACAGTCGCTGAACCCATGGCACGAGAATAGGCCCGCGACCAACGATGGGGCGACGGCGCGGAGTGTCGTTCGTGCCTAGCGACGCCAAGCACGCCCCGGGGGCCCAGCGCGCCGTTGGAGTAGCCTCGATTCGTCTATGGCCCTCTCAATTGGAATCGTCGGACTTCCCAATGTCGGAAAGTCAACCTTGTTCAACGCGCTCACCAACAACAACGTTCTCGCGGCGAACTATCCCTTTGCGACCATTGAACCCAACGTGGGCGTGGTCTCGGTGCCCGATCCCCGCTTGGCAAAACTCGCCAAAGTATTCGGTTCTGAACGTATCCTTCCTGCATCGGTCACCTTCGTCGACATCGCTGGCATCGTTCGAGGTGCCTCGGAGGGCGAAGGTCTCGGCAATCAATTCCTCGCCGCAATCCGTGAGTCGAATGCCATTTGCGAGGTCGTCAGGGTCTTTGAGGACGACGACGTCATCCACGTCGACGGTCGCATCGACCCGGCCAGCGACGTGGCAACCATCGAGACAGAATTGATACTCGCCGATCTTCAGACGGTCGACAAAGCCATCGCGCGACTGGACCGAGAAGCCAAGCGCGGAGGCGACGCCGCCGTCAAGTTGACCGAGGTGCGAAAAGCACAGGCGGCCCTCAACGAAGGACGTGTCATCTCAAAGCTCGGCAAGGAGATCGACCACGAAGCGCTCGCCGACCTGCATCTCTTGACCGATAAGCCATTCATCTACGTCTTCAACGTAGATGAGGCGACCCTCGCCGACGAGGCCCGCCGCACCCAACTCGAGGAGTCGGTAGCACCCGCGCCGTGCGTCATTTTGTGCGCCAAGGTGGAAGCCGAACTTGCGGGACTTGACGAGGAGGAAGCGCTCGAACTCCTGCAATCATTCGGGCAAAACGAGTCGGGTCTCTCGCAACTCTCACGCGTGGGATTTGCCGCGCTCGGGCTTCAGACCTTTCTCACCGCCGGGCCCAAAGAGACTCGTGCGTGGACCATCCGAAAGGGTGCAACCGCGCCCGAGGCCGCGGGTGAGATTCACACGGACTTTCAAAAGCACTTCATCAAAGCAGAGGTCGTCGCGTTTGATGACCTGATGGCGGCGGGGAGCATGGTGGCGGTACGAGCTGCCGGAAAGGCCCGTATTGAGGGCAAGGAATACATCATGCGCGACGGCGACGTTGTGGAGTTCCGCGTAAACGCTTAGCCACTACGATTTGTGGAGGCGTGTGCGACAGAGGTCGGCGCCTGGAGACCATCACTAACGTTTAGGAGCATCATGACCTCTGCCAACTTTGACTTCAAGGTTGCTGACCTATCACTCGCCGATTTCGGTCGCGCCGAGATAACCCTCGCCGAGCACGAGATGCCCGGCCTGATGGCAATGCGCAAGGAGTTCGGCGCCGCCAAGCCCCTCAAGGGAGCTCGCATCGCCGGCTCACTGCACATGACCATTCAAACGGCTGTGCTCATCGAAACCCTCGTCGAACTGGGCGCAGACGTTCGATGGGTGAGTTGCAATATCTTCTCCACCCAAGACCACGCCGCCGCCGCAATCGTCGTTGGACCAACTGGTACCGCGGAGAGTCCGCGTGGTGTCCCAGTCTTCGCCTGGAAGGGCGAGAGCCTGGAGGAATACTGGTGGTGCACGGAGCAATTGCTCCGGTGGCCGGGCTTTGACGGTCCCACGATGATCCTCGACGACGGTGGCGACGCCACACTCTTCGTGCACAAGGGCCTCGAGTTCGAACGCGCCGGCTTCGTACCGGCGCCCGAGGCCGCAGATTCCGAGGAATACCGAGTGATCCTGGCGCTCTTGCACAAGATCATCTCAAGCGGCGAAAAGATCTTCGAGCCCATGGCGCGAGGCATCATCGGCGTCTCTGAGGAGACCACTACCGGGGTGCATCGTCTCTATGAGATGGAGCGCGACGGTGTGCTGCTGTTTCCCGCGATCAACGTGAACGACGCAGTCACCAAGTCGAAGTTCGACAACAAGTACGGCTGTCGTCACTCACTGATCGACGGAATCAACAGGGCCACCGACACCCTCATCGGCGGCAAGGTGGCCGTGATCTGTGGCTACGGCGACGTAGGAAAGGGTTCAGCCGAGTCGCTTCGCGGACAAGGTGCGCGCGTGATCATCACCGAGATCGATCCCATCTGTGCCCTCCAAGCCGCCATGGACGGTTTCCAGGTGACGACGTTGGAGGAAGCGTTGCCCTACGCGGACATCATCATCACTGCGACGGGCAACCGCGACATCATAAGCGTCGAGCACATGCAATCCATGAAGCACCAAGCCATCCTGGGCAACATTGGCCACTTCGATAACGAGATCGACATAGCCGGTCTCGCGGCACTGCCGGGCGTGAAGCGTGAGAACATCAAGCCCCAGGTCGACAAGTGGATCATGCCGAGCGGTCGGGCCATCATCTTGCTCTCCGAAGGGCGACTGCTCAATCTCGGTAACGCGACCGGTCACCCAAGTTTCGTGATGAGTAACTCCTTCACGAACCAGACCATGGCTCAGATGGAGCTCTTCACTAACAACGCTCAGTACGAGAAGAAGGTCTACGTCTTGCCCAAGCACCTCGATGAGAAAGTCGCGCGCCTGCACCTCGACGCGCTCGGCGTCAAGTTGACCACGCTCACCAAGCAGCAGGCCGACTACATCGGCGTGTCCGTTGAGGGTCCGTTCAAGCCCGACACGTACCGTTACTAGACACCAGCCCAAACAACAAGACCCCGCCGGATCACTCCTCGGCGGGGTCTTGTTGTTCTGTTGTCCTTTGGAAGACTGCTAACGATAGCCCGCAAAAATGTCCTCGACGACGCCTTCGATATGGCGAGGATTAGTGACGCGAACAAACCATTCCTTGCCCATCACCTGACGGAATTGATCGCGGTCCATCTTCATCCAGAACGATCCGCTCATCTGCGACGCGTGCGCGGCCAGCGCGTCATACTTCGCATCACTCACACTGCTCACATCGATCACCGCAGTGATGAGCTCGTCCGGAGTGCCCAGATCGACCTCGTCAGCGGCGTCGGGCTCCGGGTCTCGGACAATGCCCTTCGCCTCATCGGCCGCGCGCTGCTCACGCTCCTCCTGTGCCCAGCGCTCGCGGTACATCGCCATTACCGAGTTAGGAATCGCGTTGTAGTAGAGCGTGGGTTCGTAGTCAATGAGTTTGAGTGCGGCCAACGTGATCCGATTCGCCTGGATGTGGTCCGGGTGTCCGTAGAAGCCGTACTCGTTGTAGGTCATGACGACCTGGGGGCGTTCTTCACGAAGAACTTCAGCCAATCGCTTCGCCGCCTCATCGACCGGTGTCGACCAGAAGGACTCGGGATTGTCATTTTGTGGCCAGCCGATCATGCCCGAATCGCGATACCCGAGCCTCACCAGTCGGCTGACACCAAGCACCTTCACCGAGGTATTCAATTCTTCGGCGCGAATCGTCGCCACCGTGTCACCATCGTGATCGGAAGTACCGGGCTTGGCACCGTCGAGGGCGTCACCGTATTCTCCATTGGTGCACGTGACCAGAACGGTGCGCACATCCTGATTCGCCAAGAGACGAAAGATGCCACCCGTTGAGCTGGCTTCGTCGTCGGGGTGCGCATGCACCGCGAGAAAAGTCAGTTGTTCCATCTACAGTCCTCCGAACAGGTCAGTGTCGTCTTGCTTCGCGTTGTGGCGACTCCACGCACGCTGGTAATACTCGATCCCGAATAACAGAGTAAAGAGTTTCTGGTCCATCGTGACCAGATCCAAATTGTCAATCTGTGACGCATGTGCCGCGATCGCCTCTTGCTTTTGGGTAGCGAACGACGTCACGTCCATCACCGTCGCTACCAACTCGTCGGGAGTGTCGGGAACCGCATCAAGTATCCAGGCGGGCAGTGAAAGCCCCTGGGCGTTCGCGCCCGCCTTGAAATCGGCGAGTACGCCGCGAGGGACAACCGGGTAATAGAGTCGTTGCGCCGCATCGGCCAACTCAATGGCCCGACGCGTCACCACGTTCGCGCGGATATGGTCGGGGTGGCCATAGAAACCGTTCTCGTCGTAGGTCACGACGACCGCCGCATTCGTCTCATCGATGACGGCGGCGATGAGACGTGCGACACTCTCCACGTCAGCGTTGACGAATGCACCGGGCTCGTGATTCTGAGCCCAGCCAGCCATACCCGAATCACGATAACCAAGCATGAGGGATCGCGTGAATCCGACGAGCTGCGCCGAACGCTGGAGTTCACCCGCTCGCGTGCACGCGGTGGCGTCGCTCTCGTGTCTGGGGTCGTTGCCGGGTCGCGCGTGGGCATCGAAACCCAGTCGACCGTCAGTGCACGTGATCAGCACGACGTTGTAGCCCAGCGCACCGTAATGCGCGGAGATCCCAGCGGTGAACAGCGCTTCGTCATCGGGATGCGCGTGTACGCAAAGAAGGGTGGGCGACGTCATTTCGTTCAGACTACGAGACCGAGAGTTGAATGATACGAACGACGAGAAGGAGACCCGCAATCAACAAATAGGTACTCTGTGCGCGCATCAAGATGGTTCGCGACTTCGAGCGGTGCATCGGCGCCAGCAACGTGAGTCGAGGTGTCCTCCAGTCGCGCTTATCGATGTCGTAGACAATCGGAGGCGCGATCCTTCTCAGACCAATCGGCAGTCCGATCGCGAGGCCGACAATCGCGATGACCGACAGGGTCTTGAGCAATGCGACAACGTTCACTGAGGTGAACAGTGTCGAGATCATGAGGGTGAACGAAAGAACAACGAGCGCGGTCACGATGATCACCGCCACCACGTTCAACCACTTCGAGTTGACCCATGGACCCATCACCTCACGGTCGTTGCACAACAACAGGACAATGATGGTCGTGCTCGGTAGCATCAACCCACAGATCGCCTGGACCGCCAAGGTGATGAGGCCTAGCGGAGCGCCGGGAATTAGAGAAACCGTGCCCGCCAAGGTCAAGAGCAGCAGAAAACCCCCATAGAAGCCCTTCGCGTCACGAAAGCGGGCGTTTAGACCCTGATGCGAGCTCGACAGGTCACCAATCGCGTAGGAGCTCGCCAGTGTCACCGCCGCAGCACCGATCACTGAAGCGTTCAACAGCAGGATCGCGAACAACGCGCCCGAGCCGTGGCCAACGAAATGGCCCAGTCCCCTCGCGACCCCCAGGGCGTTCGTGAACGAATTCGTGCCACCGTGTGATGAGAGTCCCGCCGCGATCGCCGCTTCAATCGCACCCGCGCTGATCACCACGATGAACGAACCGAGGATCGTATCGACGCGTTCGTAGTTCAACCAGCGCGGCGTGATCTTCTTGTCGACGATGTTCGACTCTTGAAAGAAGAGCTGCCAAGGTGCGACCGTGGTGCCGATGATCGAGATGATCAACAGCACCGAACTCGACGTCGCACCTCCTCGAATCCCCGGTATCAGCGCATGGTGCGCGACCGTCGTGAGGTGTGGTTTGGCCGCGAGTACCAAGGGGACCAAGAACAGGTTCACTGCGACGAAGAGCATCATGAAACGTTCCCAACGACGAAACGAACCTGACGCGGTGACGAGAAAAAGCAGGATCACCGCCACCGGCACCGACGCGTACGGGGTCACTCCGAAATACTCCATGGCGAGAGAAATTCCAATGAATTCAGTGATGATGATGATGAAGTTGAGAAAGAGGATCGAGAAGATCGACAGATTTCCCCAATAGCGCCCGAAGCGCTCGCGGATGAGGCGACCATGGCCCACGCCGGTCACCGCCCCGAGACGCGCCACCATCTCTTGGATCACTATGAGAACAGGGATCAACAGAGGGAGCGTCCACAGGAGCGAGTACCCAAAGTTCTGACCTGCTTGAGCGTACGTGGAGAAGCCACCTGCGTCGTTGTCACCGACCATGACGATAAGTCCAGGCCCGATGATTGTTACGAGCGTCAAGAAACGTGCACGAAGGCCACGACGATCTCCGACATCGTGAGCTTTGATGGTTCCAAAGGCACCACTGATCTGTTGTTCTTTTGCCTCTTCACTCTGCACGCCTCTCCTCCTTTCGTCTCGTAGTGGTCGCTCAGCGAACAACCACGCGAAGACCGGAGGCGGGCTAGAAGCCTGTCCTTAGAGCAGAGCGGGGTTGTGTCGTGTCATGGGTAGCCGTACGGCTGGTACTAGGGGGTTTCAGAAAAACCCCCTTAGAACGTGACGTGGAACGAAGCGCCGCATGGTCATTCCTCCACCGCGCTCATGCCAAACTCGCGACGCCACCCCTGGGGCAACAGTTCCTCGAGTAAGTCGTCAACCGTAATGACACCGATCATCGTCTTGTTCTCTTCGTCGAGCACGGGTAGCACCGTGAGGTTGAAGTCGCTCATCTTACGAGCGACGCGATGCAGATCCCAGTGTGGGTGTACGTAGGTCAGGCGTGTTCGCGCAACGCTGAGCGCGAGTTCATTCTCGCGGGCCCTCACCAACGGAGCGATTGCCGCTGCGCCGATGGGCTGGCCTTCTTCGTCGAGCACGAACACTGCGTGCACTGATTCAGCGGGGACCAACGAAGTACGGATCGCTTCGAGGGCCTCGGCGGCGGTCGCAGTCGCGGGCACGGTGACGAAATCGGTGTTCATGAGCCCGCCAGCGGTGTCGGCGTTGTAGCTCAGAAGTTGGCGAACCTTGGCCTGCTGCTCACCGGGAAGATTCTCGAGAATGGGTAGGCGACGATCCTGGTCAATCTCGTTGATCAAGTCGGCGGCATTGTCAGGCTCCATGCGTGACAAGAGTCGAGCGGCCTCTTTGTCCGAGCGCGATTCGAGGAATTCAAGTTGGTGGGTGGTGTCGAGCTCCTCAAAGACGTCGGCCTCGAGTTCGCGGTCCAACCCGACCGCTTCGATGATCTCTTCACCTTCCTCGTGGCTCGCTTGCTCGACGAGGTCGGCGATCTGGGCCGGGTGCAACTTCGCGAGTTTGCGGTACGGGATGCGCAGTCGCGCCGACGGCACATGCGCCACGAAAGGCTCGATCGACGCGAAGTCGACGATGGCGTCGGCCTTGACCCGCTGTCCAATCTTCTGGCCAAGCATTCGACGAAGGAATGAACGCCGACCAGGGTCGACGCCGACTACTTCCCATCGACCATCAATCTGAGCGATCTCGATCTCGTTGGCGATGATGAGTCGACCTCGAACCAGATTGATGAGGTGACGAGCGAGTAGGTCCTCGGCGAGCAGCAACTCACCCGGTCGTCGCTCGAAGCGACGCAGATCCACCCGACGACCTTCAAAGGTCATCCGACCCTGGCTGAGCCCACCGATCTTTCGGATGGGGACGAAGAGATTGCGACCCTCGATGCGGATCACGGCCCCCACGATGGGAGGATGCGCGTCGTCGCCAAGGCGCGCGACCAGATCCTGGACGCGACCAATCCGGTCACCGTCGGAATCGAAGATTGGACGGCGCAAGAATGTTGAAACATAAGAACCAGAACTTTGGTAAACTTCCCCAATTTTAGATAGTTTAAGAACGGTGGCTGACCCTAACTCATCCCAAGATGTTGTTGGGTAGTCATTCCAAGTTCCTGTAACAGTATCCCAAGTATATAAGGACATACCAAATTCAGCATTTGCTAATACCCCTGATTTTAGTGCTAACTCATCATAAGTATTTATAAGGTTAATTGGTGGTAGACCTTCAACTGTGACTGTCGCATAAGAGGATAATGTACTATAATTTCCTGCTCTATTGATTGCCTTTATTCTATATTGATATGTTTTTTCAAAAGTTATTGGGAACTCATAAGATGTATTGGTTTCTCCTGTCACAACTAATGTTCCTGTATTCCAATTTCTTCCTTCTCTTATTTCATATCCAACAATATCAGTTTCTATGTTTTTATCCCATGTAAGTAAAACATTTGAACCATTCTGAAATGATTGAAAATTATTAGGCGATTCCGGATTTACATTCCCTATAAATGAAACACTTAATGCAAGTTCAGAGTAATTGTAGCTGTTATCTACTGCCTTTATCCATAGGTCATATTCTCTATTTTCAGTAAGTTTATAAATATATTCTTCCGTGTTATATAGAAGACTGCTTATTGGCAACCCTGTATCCCAAGTTGTTCCTTCTCTTATTTCATAACCACGTAAGTCAATGATGTCTATCTTGTTCCATTTTAAACTAACTTTTGTGGTATCAGAAGGTTCAATCTCATAAGTAAATGATGTTAAATTGTCAGGGAGCGCATCTTTACCAACAATAGTAATCTCATCTGATATTGATTTCTCAGACATTATATTCAATCTGTTTACAACCTGAACAGATACAAGATATGTTTTATTAGTTTCTACCCCTGTTATAATGTATGTTGGGATGGTAGATACACCGCTATCTATCCAAGTTACCCCATTATCAGAAGATGTTTTTATTATATAACTGCTAATGTATGATGTGACCAACGGAGGTGTCCAATTTACATTTATTGTGCTTATATGAACACCATCTTTACTCATCCACCCATTTTCTGAAACTTGAACATTTGTTACTGGGTTTTGATATAATGCTGTT
>JABBNY010000043.1 GCA_019352095.1 Acidobacteriota bacterium | reverse complement strand
CGTGGATCATGGCCAGACTCTCACAAATGTGGCTCAATTTACGGGGTGCAGGTCAAGTGGCTTAGTTTTCGGGGTCCGGCCACGACAGCCATATTCGAAGCAGACGGTAAGTATGCGCAGATTATGTCTCCCTTCACAGATCCTTCTTAGGCCCCGTTAATTCGAGGCGATTAAACATGAAGTATCAAGTACGGAAAGGAAGTCCAATGCGACTTGTTCGAAATCTGACGTCGTGGCTCCTCGTAGGAGTGTTCACCGTGTTTCTTGCCGTGGGCGTCGAAATGGTGAGCCACAAGACCTTCTCACACGGTGCGCCGAGCACATCGTCGCTCAGTGCGACGACACCGAGCGTGTCGGCCAGCACCAGCGCGGGTACCTCTTCATCGGTCGCTACGGCGTCGCTGCAGAGCACACCGCCCATCACGATCACCCGCACGTATCATGGCGATGATTCGTCTACGTCCACTTCGCGATCTGGTGAGTCGTCGCTCGCGACCCAATCCACCTATCAGGACAACTGAGTAATCGATTGGCGGGTTCTCACTCATCGCGACGGCTGAGAACCTGACGGTCTCACGATTCGAGCGGTGCGTGCTCGAGGCCCGCCAGGTGTTGGGCGGTGTTGATGGCGTTGACGAGTTCGCCAAGATTGAGCGCGAGCGAAGGGGAGACCCCAGCGTTGAACAGTTGGTGCTCTGCGAGGTCGCAGCGCGCTCTCAGATCGTCTATCGAGGTGAGCGGTGTGCCTTCGAAGTGTTGACTGAGCCGCTCGAGCGCCAGCACGCAACCGGCGATGAGATCGTCGTATCGTTCCAGTGGGCCGATCGTAACGCCACGTTCAGCGTCCATTCGCAGTGCGTGGATGACTCGCAAGATGCGCATCGTTGCCGACATGAGGCTCCTCCCCTCCGCGGGGTGGATGCGCGTTGAGGCGGGCTCTTCGATGGACCTACCGACGGCTGCTTCCGCCTTGCCCCAGGCGATGCGCACGTTCTTCGAGAAACGAGCGACGTCGTGCGCGGAGACCGGCGTTGCGTGCACAAGTTGCGACACGACCGCGAGGTAGTCACCCAGGCCCTTGAAGAGACTGGACTGGGCTTGACTGACTCCGGCCCGGGGTGAGGTTGGCCAGAGCAAATATGCGATGACCGCGAGGGCGCCCCCTAAGGAGACATCGAGAAGGCGATCGAGCGCGGTTCCGAGGGTGTCGTTGCTCGAAATGCTTAGCAGAATCAAAATCAGCGCGGTCACGAAGCCAATAGCGACCGAGAAGCTCGCGGCCCACGTGGAGTAGGCGAGCCACGCGATTACCGCAACGAGTACGATCGTTACCGTGAGGTTGGCTTTGAGTTCGCTCGCGAGGACCGCTGCAATGGTGGCGCCCAGCATGGTGCCGACGACGCGACCCAATCCACGCTTTACGAGCGTGCTGTAATCAGGTTTGAGAATCACTGCGACGGCGAAGGGCAACCAGTAACTTCGCGGCAACCCAAGGACTGAACCGAGCATTGTTGAGAATGGTATGACGACGGCCAAGCGCACGGCGTGGCGAAACGCTGATGAGTCGGTCGAAAAGTTCTCTCGAATGAGTGAGAAGTTCAAGAAGAGTTTGTCGGCGTCGGGATTTTCGAATGCTGGCACGCTCGGGCGCCACGCCCGACGACTCTGTTCGGTGTTGAGTTGTGCGATTAACGTACCGGCTGAGCGCAGTTGCCCTCGTACTGCATTGAGGTGAGACACACACTGGGCAATGATGAGACCGGACGTTGAATCGTCAACGTACTGTGCTTCAACCTGCGCGGTGCAGGTGCGAAGCTCGTCGACCGATGCGCTCCATGAATCCGACGATCTCGACGCGCGGAGCGCGTCACCGATCCCTTGCAGTGCGCGTGCGGCGAGGTCGGTGCAGTGACCGAGACTCACTTCGACCAACGAGCGATCGTCACCGAGACGCTGTCGAAGACCAGCCAGGGTGGTGAGCTCCAGACGTATCCGTCGAACTTGGTTGAGAATGGCCCGGAGTTCTTGTACGTCGGTGCGACTGAAGAGTGAGGATGCAGAGAGCGCAACATCGGCCGAGTCAATGGAGGAGAGAAAGTCGGTCGCTGGCCGAGAGGGATCGGACCTCGCGAGCTCGGCAATGGCTTCGAAGGCGTTCGCGATTTGGTTACGTTGGTGGCGAAAGGTCGGTGGCAGGCGAAGGATGACGAGCGCCAGGATCTCAATGAGCGCTCCACCAACCACAAAGAAACTGAGATGCAGGGCCGCGAGGGCCGCACCAGCGAAGCGACCGAGCACGACGTACGCAATGATTGCCTGGGTGCCAATGGCCGCTTGGGTTTGACCAAAGACGACGAGCATCCCCGCACCAAAACACCACGGTATGAGGATCATGACGTGCAACCAAGCAAATGGCACGGTGATTGTTCCAATGAAGACCGCCACGCCCATCAGGAGGGCGTCAAGGAGCGCCAGTCGAAGTGACAGTCGCGGGGCACCCACGAGCGATACCACCGCGACCAGATTGGCACCCACCGCCATGGCGATGGCCGAGGAACCAGTCGAAAAGTGAAGGCTGATGGCGAGCATCGTAACTAACGGTAGGGCAGTGATCGCTCCGGTGACCGGCGTCAGCAGCGATAGATCAACTTTGAGAATCGTGCGTGGCGCCGAGTGGGCGACGATGACCGACAATCCCCCCGGTGACCTCGGCGCTCTATCACGGTGACTCTTCATGGCGCTCGCATCGTCACGCCTGTCACCTTAGTGAGACCGGGGAGCTAAATCTGGTGAAAGTACAAACAACACGGCCCCACCGACGGATCGGTGGGGCCGTGTTGTTTGTACGTCGGGACTACTTGAGCCAAGCGGGAATCGGGGCAATCGTCAACTTGTTGATGATGTGGATTGCCGAACTCGCGGTGTTGCTCGTCGTGTACACGAGGTTATTGGGTTCGATCACCTGCGTTGGCGCACTGGTGCCGTTGGACGCAACGGTGGCGATAAGTCCACCCTGGAGACCTTGGTGGTTTGAACCACCGTACTTAAGAGGGGTAATCGCCGGAGTCGCGAATTTCGTCTTAAGCATCGCCTTGACGAGTCCCGCCCGGGTCACGTTACGACCCGTTGCCTTGAGGGCCTCGGCGAAGGCCACGGCGTAACCCGCTCCGTAGAGCATGTTCCCGGTGATCACCGAGTGGGCGGTGAACGTGGGGAAGTCGGTCTTGTCGGCGAGCAGCACCTTACGGACCCACGGGATCCACGGGTTGTGATTGTTGTTCGAGGCCGGGAAGTAGTCGAGCGAGATTGCGCCCGCTTCGAGTGGGCTGTTCACAGAGGTGGGGTCTGAGCCGACTGACGAGATTACCCACTGGGGCGTGTAGCCCAGTTGGTGCGCCACGGCCAAGATGCCTGCCGTGAAGCCCGGCACGGAGTCGAGCACCACAACTTGGACGTTGTCGGTTTGCAGCGTCTTCACATCGGAGACGATGTCACTCGAAGACCCCGTGATTGCGTCAGCGGCGTTGTAGGTGAGCTGGTCGGACTTGGCGATCTGAAGACCGCCGGCGAGTAGTCCGCCGAGGCCGTCAGTACCGAAGTCGTCATTTTGACCAATGAAGCCCACTGTCTTGCCGGCCATATGTGTGCGGATGTAGCGCGCGAAAATCTTGCCCTCAGCCTGGTAGCCAGTCTGGAAGCCGAACAGCGACGGGTACTTCGAGGGCTGGTTCCAGTCCTTGGAGCCCGAGTTGACGAACAACTGCGGTACACCGTTCTGCTTCAGGTACGAAAGGACACTGTCCTGGGCTGCGGTGCCGAGTGAGCCGACCGTCGCGAGTACGTGGTCTTGGGCTACGAGGGTCTGGGTCTGGCTAAGCGTCGTGACGCTGGCACCGGCGGTGCAACCTAGGCCGTATGACGCAAGGTCGTAGCAGTCGTCAAGTCGGATGTACTTGATGGTGCGACCGTTGATGCCGCCGTGCTTGTTGATGTACTGGAACACCGCGTTGGCTGCAGCGGATACTGGCGCGTAACTAGCGGCGATCCCCGAGAGTGGCACCGTGGCTCCGATGGTCACTGTTTTGGCAGTGACGCCAGGCGTATTCGTGGCGGCTGTGGCGCTACCAGCGAGTAAGCCCGTTGAGGCCATTCCGAGAGTGAGCACTCCAACCGATAACAATGTCACCGGGCGTCGTAGTTGCTTGAACATCAAAAACCTCCTAATTGGTCTTGGCGTGAACCTAATTCACATTCTCGTCACTCGCCAATACCGCGCGAGAATGCCTTAGATTTACGGCCTTTATGCCAAGCCCGGCGATTCCTCGAGGAGCGAACAGCATGGTCAGGATCAAAAGGACGCCAAAGATGATCCCTTGCATGTTCGCGCCCAAATTCGAAGCAGGGTTCACGCCGGTCAGTGAATTGATGTGCGAAACGAGGTTGGTGCTGAACGAATAGACGATGCCGCCAATGACCGCTCCGCTCAGTGTGCCGATGCCGCCGAGCACCATCAACGTGAGCAGGGTGATCGAGAGAGTGAGGGGAAAAGTTTCAGGGCGTACCGTGGCGTTGATGAGCGAGAACAGTGCTCCGCCTAAGCCAGCGAAGGACGCCGCAACCACGAAGGCGAACGTACGCGTGCGTGAGAGGTTGACCCCCATCAGTTCTGCGGCAACGTCGTTGTCGCGAACCAGTCGCATGGCTCGACCCGTGCGACTATGAAAAAGATTGGCCATTATGAAAAACGTGACGCCGGCGGTCATGACCGCGAGGTCCGCGGTCCACTGGGCGTTGGCGTTGATCGTCGCATCGACACCACTGAAGAGGTGTTGAAACCACCCTGGCGTCGTGAGAGTATTAAAAAAGATGCCACCTTCGCCGCCGGTGACCGAGGAGAAGTTTTGGGCCAATGGGGTAATGGCGGCGGAGAAGGCCAACGTCATGCCCGCCAAGTACGGCCCTCGCAGTCGCGTCGAAGGGATGGCTACCACCAGCCCGCTGAGACCTCCGACGACAGTGGCGAGCGCGAAAGTGAAGATGAGGGGCGTCGTCGCGTGGTGGTGTGCCCATATGCCCGCCGCGTACGCGCCAACGGCCATGAAACCAGAATTACCGAGCGAAATCTGCCCACTCCACCCAATGAGCCAACTGAGCCCCAGAATCACAATCGTGATGGCGGCACCTCCGGCGAGTTGAGAGTTCGCCACCGGCGGCAGGATAAAGGTGATCGCGAGTGCGACGGCGGTCAACACGGCCACCGAGATCAAGCGCGTTGGCGTCGTTTCTTGACGGCGAAGGCCACGTAACCAGCGCACTAGACCCTCCGACTGACCGAGCGAGTGAAAATGCCATGAGGGCGGATCATGAGAACGGCGACGAGGACGATCATTCCGCCAAGCGGCGCCACGCTCGGCGACCAGTAGGCGAGGACGAATTGTTCGGTGAGGCCGATGATCAAGCCGCCCGCGATCGCCCCCACTGGCGAATCGAGACCGCCGACTGCCGCGGCAATGAAGCCGGCGACGAAGACTCCGTCCATATTGGTGGGAAAGAGTCCAAAGCTCCCTGATGCGAGAATCACCGCCGCGATAGAGCCGACGCCGGCCGAGAGCATCCATCCAATGGTGAGCATCCGGTTCACACGTACACCGAGCAAACGTGCGACCTCGGGTGCGAGCGCGGATGCGCGCAGTTGCAGACCAAGGCGGGTGAAACGAAAGAGTGCCGCGACGAGCATCATGATGACGACAGCGAGGATGATCTGGAAGATGATGAATGGTGAGAGCAGAACCAGTTTGCCGCCCGCCTTGAAGTAGATCTGCGAAAAGGGTGCGGCGATGTTGCGTGAGGTACTCGTCCAAATGGCGGTGGTTACCGCTTCAATGACGCCAAGGAATCCCACCATCACCACGATGGGATTTATCTCGGGTTTGCCGTACAGGGGACGAATCAGGACCCGCTCGGTGATTCCACCAAACGCCATGCCGACGACGACCGAGAGGATAACGCACCACCAGTAGCTGAGTCCTCGATCGATCTGGGTCATGCCGACGTACGTCGCGAACATCGCCATGGCACCCTGGGCAAAATTGAGGACGTGGGTTGATTGCCAGATGATGACGAGACTCAAAGCGACGAGGGAATAGATCACACCTTGGGCGAGGCCCCCGAAAATATTGCTCATGAACGATGACGTCAGAAACGAACTCATTCTTCCACCAGCCCTAAGTAGTAGCGGCGTAGGTCCTCGTCTGCAGCAACCTCAGCAGCACTGCCGCTTGCGACAACCGCGCCTAGATGGAGCACGACTGCGTCGTGCGAGATTCGAAGGGCACTCTTGGCATTTTGCTCCACGAGGATGACGGTGAGGTTTTCTGACTCACACGCTGAGAGGATGGTCTTCATCAGTTCCGCAGTGACCTGGGGCGCCAAGCCGAGCGAGGGTTCATCGAGCAAGAGAACTTTCGGTCGAGCGATCAAGGCACGAGCCATGGCGAGCATCTGTCGTTCGCCGCCCGAAAGCGTGCCACAGTACTTACGTCGACGATCGCCGAGCACGGGAAACTGAGCGTACTGCGCTTCGATTCCCTCACTGATGTTCACTTTGCTCGCGAGTGCTCCGAGACGAAGGTTCTCTTCGACCGTGAGCTCTTCAATCACGCCCCGCCCTTCGGGCACGTGCGCCACGCCCATACGTGCGATGTTCTCGGTGGCGACACGAGCGAGTGACTGCTCACCGAGCAGGATCGTTCCGGTCTGAGGTGTCACAAGACCAGAAATTGCGCGAAGCAATGTGGTCTTCCCCGCGCCATTTGCGCCAAGGACGGCGGTGATCTTGCCGGGTGTTGCTTCGAAGCTCACGTTGCGTAGCGCTCGAATCGCTCCGTAATTGACGCTGAGATCAGAGACTCGAATCATTCGTCAACCCCTAAGTATGCGGCGAGCACATCAGGATTGGTGCTGATGTGCTCGGGCGTCCCGGTCGCAATCACTTGACCAAAGTTGAGAACGACCAAGTTGTCGACCAGTTGCATCACGAAGTCCATATTGTGTTCAACTAACAAGACGCTCATCGAGCCTCGAAGCTCAACGATGAGGCGTGAGAATTCGACCAGTTCGTTCTCGTCGAGCCCTGATGCTGGTTCGTCCAGCATCAACAACTTGGGTCGAGCCATGAGTGCTCGAGCGATCGACACCTTCTTCGCAATACCGTATGGCACACCGCTTGGCAGCAGGTGGGCGAACTTGGCAATGCCAAGTCGGTCGAGTTCGTGCATGGCCTCTTGTCGAAGCATTCGCTCATCGCGAAGCCCCTGGGGTAGGCCAAGCACTGAGACGAGCACGTGCCCGCCGGCGCGACTCTGGGCACCCGCCATGACGTTTTCGAGCACGGAGAGGTTGTTGAAGAGTCCAACGCCTTGGAGAGTTCGCGCGATACCGGCCTTGGCGAGTTGTGCTGGCTTACGCGCTCCAACGCCCAAGGCCGGGAAGCTGACCGCTCCACTCGTAGGCTTTTGAAAGCCGCACGCTACGTTGAACGCGGTGGTTTTACCTGCACCGTTGGGACCAATGAGTCCAACGATCTCGTTCTGTTGAACCTGAAATGAGACATCGCTGAGCGCGAGCAATCCGCCGAAGCGAACCGTTACGTTCGCGAGCTCTAGGGTTGTGCCGCGAGGGTTCGTTTCGGACATACTGGATTTAAACTAGCCCTTGCTCAGGGTGGTTCGCGGCATTGGGGAGTCAAGCGACCGTGGATGCTTGGTTCGTCGTCATGGTGAACGTCGTTGGCCTACGCCAGAACGGGGGGGGCAAGCGCCGAGGAACTCGACGCAACGACACGTTGATGCTTGGGTCGCTGAACGATCGCCAGGCGCGCTCCTTCAGAGAAGTTTCTCCTATGTCACTATTGCGATTGCTGGCCAGTGAGGGACGACGTACGAGACTCGCTCGATGACGACACCGACCCAACCAGCGCGTGCCAGCCGCGCCTTCGCGTGGTGCTCCATACGAAGCTCACGAGAGCTGTGACTTAGTGCCCTAGGCGTCATGCGCGCTCTCGGTCCTAACCTTCGAAACATATTGGGGTGAAGTGCAGCGGCGCAGGTAATGGGGGGTCCACATGGTGCGCATTGGTTGGCGGCCGGACGAATGACGACCTCCGCGCTCGGTCGGGTGTCATGAGGCGGTCTGCGCTGTTCGAGTCCACATCGAAGCTCGAAGTCGATCAGGGCGACCGTGACGTGTCCTCACGGCGTGGTGCGATCCTGCTGGTTCTCTCTCTTGCGGTACTTATCATCAACCTCGACGGGACGATTCTCAATGTTGCGTTGCCATCCATTGTCTCGCGCCTGCAAGCGAGTTCGAGCCAATTGCAATGGATCGTGGACGCGTATGTGGTGGTGCTCGCGGGCCTGCTGCTCGTAGCTGGTTCTCTCGGCGATCACATCGGTCGAAAGAAAGTGTTCCTTGCGGGTCTTGTTATTTTCGCCGTGGGATCGACCGCCTCGGCCCTGTCGACTTCTCCGCTGAAGTTGATACTGGCGCGGTCGTTGATGGGCGTAGGCGCGGCGGCGATCATGCCATCAACACTTTCGATACTCACCAACGTTTATACCGGGCCTCGGGATCGCGCTCGCGCCATAGGACTGTGGTCGGGCACCAACGGAATGGGGCTTGCGATAGGCCCGGTAGTTGGAGGGTGGTTACTCGCGCACTTTTGGTGGGGATCAGTGTTCTTGATCAACGTGCCCATCGCGGTCGTCGTGGGGGTGGCGGCCGTTCTCCTCGTGCCAGACTCACGAAACCTTGGTGCTAAGCGTCCCGACCCGCTGGGGGCGTTCTTGTCACTGATGGCTCCGGCCCTGTTGCTGTGGGGAATCATTGACGCACCGATGAGAGGGTGGGGCTCGCCGCTCATTGTCGGCGCGCTACTGAGTGCGTTGCTGCTCATGGGTACGCTTGTTCTCTGGGAACGGCGGACCAGTCATCCGATGCTCGAGTTGGCGTTCTTTCGTTCACGTCGGTTCTCGGTCGCCGTCACGGGCCTGGCGCTGACGATCTTCGCACTCTCAGGCGGACTTTTCTTGCTGACGCAGTATCTCCAATTCTGTCTCGGCTACAGCGCATTGCAGACGGGCCTGCGCATCACTCCGATTGCAGTGATTCTTCTCGTGGTGGCATCGCTCTCACCTTTGGCGGTGCGCTGGGTAGGGACCAAGATCGTGGTATTCGTTGGCATGGTGTGCATCGCGTCTGGTCTCGCGATGCTGGCCTTCACGACGGTGCATTCGACCTACATGAATTCACTGCCGTCGTTCATCTTGATGGGCGTCGGTAGTGGCTTGTGTGTGGCTCCGTGCACCGAGTCCGTTATGGGATCGGTGCCACCCGAACTCTCCGGAGTTGGTTCGGCGACTAACAGCACAGCGCTGCAAATTGGAAGTGCGCTGGGCGTTGCGGTTCTCGGAAGTCTCTTGAACACCCGGTACCAGGACCGACTCACCAAACTCTTCACCGGCTATTCGCTCCCAGCACCAATTCGACGCGCGACCGAGAGTTCACTTGGTGGGGCGCTCGAAGTAGCCAGACGACTCGGAGGCAACGTTGGTGCACAACTTGGAGAGGCGGCGAAAGCGTCATACATCAGTGGGATGGTCTTCGCCGTCTCGATTGGCGCAGTGCTCTCGAGCCTCGCCGCGGTTGTGGTGCTCTTCTTGTTGCCATCGAAAGCCGACGTTCGCCGAGATCATCACGACATTGTGTAGAGAACATCGTCCGAGTTGTCGATCGTTACGCATCTTTGCGCCAGAGACCGACCTCAAGTCTCCTGGTCGTAACTAAAACGTAACCTCGCCCAGCACTTACTGATGCGTCTCACTAGAGCCTCACATGGAAATCGAAGATTCGCTCGCGATACTGGACTTTGAACGAGGTCACTCCGACTTCGAGAATCAACAAGGGGTAATCATGTACAAGCATCAGCTAACACGCGTCACGAAGTCGCTGACACTCGCATCGTTGAGTGCCGTTCTCGTTGCGGGGATCGCTGGAGTCGAAGTAGCGGGTGCGTCACCTGAGCACCACTCGACAGGTGCCCATGCGCAAGGCTCCGTCGGAACATGGTTCAACTTGAAGGGACATGGAGAACACGGTCGCGATCATCAACATGGTCACTTTGACGTTCATGGTCAGATCACCGCAGTGAGCGCCACGTCGTTGACGGTTCAAGGTGAGCACGGCTCACCCGTAGTCCTCACGATCACGCCGACCACGACGTTCATGGTGGGTTCGAGCACCGCAACCGCGTCGGCACTTGCCGTTGGTGAGCGCGTCTTGGTTCAGGTGAGTCCGACCGCACCCAACACCGCTACCCAGATCACGGTTGCGGCACCAAAGGCCGTTCATGGTCAGATCACCGCAGTGAGCGCCACGTCGTTGACGGTTCAAGGTGAGCACGGCTCACCCGTAGTCCTCACGATCACGCCGACCACGACGTTCATGGTGGGTTCGAGCACCGCAACCGCGTCGGCACTTGCCGTTGGTGAGCGCGTCTTGGTTCAGGTGAGTCCGACCGCACCCAACACCGCTACCCAGATCACGGTTGCGTTGGTAAGGGCTGAAGGTCTCGTCAGTGCTGTGAGCCCAACGGCATTGACGTTGACAAGGGGTGAAGGCTGGACCATCAGCGTCGCACTCAGTCCAACCACTACGTTCACATCGAACACGACGCCCGTGACGATCAGCGCGTTGACGACAGGTGTTCGTGTTGAAGTACAGGGAACCGTGGGAACTAACCACACGATCAACGCCACAAACGTCAACATCGTGAATTCAAAGGTGAACGTGAATGGACACGCCAACTGGCGCTACGTGAATGTGAAGTAGTCCTTCGTCACTTGATGAGTGCCGCCACCGCGATGGGTCCACGCGGTGGCGGCACTCATTGTCTCTGGCGACTACAAGGGAGATTGATTGGACGCGCAGGGGCGAGAAAATGAGAACTTGGCGTGCGGCCTAAGGTTGGCGCGTGGACCATTTTGAAGACAAATTGGGCAAGGTGGATGAGCTGGAGTTGAGTGCGTGATTCCAATCCTGACTTCTGCTGGGATGCGAACTGAAGACGCCACGGCGGTTGCGCGACGAGGGGCCGATTCGTTGGTTCGAGTGGCGGGAACCGCAGTGGCCCTCACCGCCAAAGATATGCTTGGTAGTTGTTACGCGCGAAGAGTTGCCGTGGTGGTGGGCCCCGGCCTCAATGGTGCAGATGGCCGCGTCGCGGCTGGGTGGCTCAGCACTCGCGGCGCCAAAGTGGACGTCATTGAAGTGCAGCATCAACCGGCGTTGCTCAGGGGATACGACCTAGTGATTGATGCCGCGTTCGGGCTCGGTTGTTCTCGACCGTATGTTGCACCCGAAATCACGTCCGGTACCAAGGTGCTAGCGGTGGACCTCGTGTCGGGTGTAGATGCGGACACTGGTGACATTCTGGGATCACCGCTTAGCGCTGATGTCACGCTCGCCCTTGGCGCGCTGAAGTACGCGCATCTCACCGGTCCGAGTGCCGCGCTGATGGGGACCCTGCGGTTCGCGGGCTTGGATATCGTCTCTTCGTATAGAGACGGTTTGATGGAGGATCGTGATCTCGTGGGGATGGTCGTGCACGAACACGACGATCACAAGTGGTCCCACGCCGTGAGCGCGTTATGCGGTTCGCCTTTGATGCCTGGTGCTGCGGACCTGGTGGTGCGCGGCGCCATTGCTGGCGGAGCGTCGATGGTGCGTCTCGAGAGCAACGGGATGATCGGAGACCTCGTACGGTTGCCGTCTGAGGTGGTGCGCGTTGACGACGCGCTCGTCGATCCGCGATCGAAAGTTGTGGTGGCTGGACCGGGTCTCGGTCGCGACGCCACCCAATGGCTGCGATCGCGTCTTGACCAAGTGCGTGCGCCGGTCATACTCGATGCCGATGGTCTCCACCAAGAATTGTTCTTACAGCGTGACCGCGACCGAGCACCCTGGCTCCTCACGCCCCACGAAGGGGAGTTCCAACGGATTACCCACTCGTCAGTCCCCGCCAATCGCATCGATGCGGTTCGATCGCTGGCGCAAGAGAGCGGATGCGTGGTGTTGTTGAAGGGACCGATCACCTTGTTGTGTGACCCGAACGGCACACTTCGTGTGGTGAACTCGGGAACCCCGGCTTTGGCCACAGCCGGTTCAGGTGACGTACTCGCGGGTTTGATTTCGGGCGCAGTCGCGAGGGGACACGACGTCTTGAGCGCGGGAGCGCTCAGTGCGCACCTTCATGGTCGTGCCGCAGCACGTCTGGCCCCGTACGCTCCTGCGTCGGCG
This sequence comes from Acidobacteriota bacterium, assembly GCA_019352095.1. Classification (GTDB taxonomy): domain Bacteria; phylum Actinomycetota; class Acidimicrobiia; order Acidimicrobiales; family RAAP-2; genus RAAP-2. The sequence continues at coordinate 3,608 of JABBNY010000043.1, read as the reverse complement.
CTACTTGTCGAGATCCCCAAAATTCTCGAAGGTGTCTCAGAACTCGCCTAGGCGCTGAACTTCTTGACGGTGTGACCACTGAGCGCCAAAATCACGTCGGAGTGGGCTATTCTCAGGGCCGTTGGCTGAATCTGGGGGAGATTGTATGGCCGAGGACGTTCGCGTCAGCGCGATACCACGCGAATCGATCGAGAGCGAGCGTCCCAAGATTCAGGTGATACCACTTCGCGGTCTGCCCGTAGTGGCACTGGCGATGATCTTTATCGTCGTATCGATAGCGGGTAACTGGGAATGGGCGCTGGTCTTTTGTCACGTTGTAGGTGGCGCCCTGTGGACGGGTATCGATCTCTTTGTTGGTCTCGTACTCGGACCAATACTCGGGCGACTGTCGATACCCTCGCGTGCAGAGTTCTCGGCGAAGTTCATGCCCATGATGGCGATCATCATGCCGACGGTGGTCACCATGACACTCGCCTCGGGGTTTCAGATCGCGCGCAAACTCGGGAACCTGAATGCATCGAACCCCAACCATGCGTGGCTCATCGTGTCGTTCTGCGTCGTGGGCGTCTTGGCGGTCGTCGCGCTCGGAGTCTTGGAGCCGGCGAACATCGCGGCGATCTTTGAGATGAATAAGCCCGTGCCCAACGGTGAGACGATTGCTCGATTGATGCGCAGATTCATCTATACCGCAGGCGTTACCGGCGTGATGCAAGTTGCAACGTTCGTCATCATGACCCGAGTGGCAACCCAATGAGTGGGGAACCACAGACCGCGAAGTGGGAAGAAACGTCCCGTCCCGTGCCGCCCGTTGGTTGGATGACTGGTGGGGCGCTCTTGCTGGTCGTGATCGGCGGTGTCTACATGGCGTCGTACGCACCGCGCACTGCTCCGTTAGCGGTCGCTACGGCATTGATGGCGGGAGGGGTTGGCTTGATGATTGCCGCCGGAGTGGCGTTGGGGCGAGCGAGAGACTTCGCGTGGCGGACTTTTCGAAAAGTGTTCAAGTGGGCATTTCTCGCGTATGCAATCAGCGCGGCGATGATTGAATTTGCCTTCGTGCGCGATCATATGAGGGGGACCTCACTGTTGGTGGTCAGTGTGATGCTGGCAGTCTTCGCCTCGAGCGTACCGGCGACGATTGCGTTCACCGTTGCGCGTTTCGCGGATGAGTGAGTTCGTTGGCTATCACGGGTGACCGCGTTGTTCGCTACGACGGAGGAATTGGATCGGACGCTCGCACTGTCTCTTCGTTGGTGAGGTCACGCGCGTCGTGAGGCGCTTACCAGACGAGTGCGCCTACGACCCGACGACATCGTGTGACGTAAGTCCTTTCGCAGCGCTGCTGTATGTATAAATAAAGGGAGTACTGTGAAAAAAGGTCGTGTGGACGACCCCTGTTCTAGTTGTTGCGATAGGCCTGAGAATCTGAAGGAGTGTGTTTAATGGAGCCCACGAACGATCGCGATCCGAACTATTTCCATAAGGTCGTCGACTGTCAGTGGGCGTGCCCGGCACATACTGACGTTCCTGGTTACATTCGACTCATTGCACAAGGTCGTTTCGACGATGCGTACATGTTGAATCGGGAATCGAATGTCTTTCCTGGAGTCCTGGGGCGAACATGCGACCGTCCGTGTGAACCGGCGTGTCGGCGCGGTCGCGTCGACGGTAGCCCCGTTGCGATCTGTCGTCTGAAGCGAGTCGCCGCCGACCTCAAGGGCGAGATCAGCGATCGACTGCCAGCGATACCGGTTGAGAAGAACGGCAAGCGCGTCGCGTGTATCGGCGCGGGCCCCTCCGCACTCACCGTGGCCAATGACCTCATGCCGTTGGGTTATGAGGTCGTGATGTTCGAACAATTCGACAAGCCCGGCGGACTGATGCGAACGAATATCCCAGAGTTTCGACTTCCAGCGACGGTGCTCGATGACGAGACGAACATCATCCTGGACATGGGTGTGGACATTCGCTACAACTCACCAATTACGAGTCTTCGATCACTGCTCGAGGAGGGGTTCGATGCCGTCTTCGTGGGTGTCGGGGCCCCACGGGCCAAAGGGTTGGAACTCCCTGGGCGTCACGATGAGGGAGACACCAACATCCACAGTGGCATCGACTGGCTCGAATCAGTGGCGTTCGGTCACGTAGACCAGATCGGGAAGCGTGTCTTGATTATCGGCGTGGGTAATACTGCGATGGACTGCTGCCGCTCTTCTCGGCGCCTGGGCGGCACCGATATAAAGGTCATGGCACGCCGTCCCCGCGAGTACTTCAAGGCCTCGCCGTGGGAACTCGAAGACGCAGAAGAAGAGGGCGTTGAAATCATTGTGAATCACGCGCCGAAGCGGTTTGTCATCGAAGACGGCAAGCTCGTCGGCATGGAGTTTGACGTACTCGAATGGGATGAGGGTGCGCAGCATTCCAAGATTCTGGACACGGTGATCGTGCCGTGTGACGACGTCATCCTGGCCATTGGCCAAGAGAACGCCTTCCCGTGGATCGAGCGTGACCTGGGACTGGAGTTTGGTGAATGGGACATGCCAATCGTCGACGAGGTGACGTTTCAGTCAACGCTTCCAGGAGTTTTCTTCGGCGGAGACGCCGCATTTGGGCCAAAGAACATCATCTGGGCCGTTGCCCACGGGCATCAGGCTGCGCTCTCCATCCACGCGCACTGCGAGAATCGTTCGATCGAGGATCGACCAGTTTCGGGGATGTCGATCACCAGCACCAAGATGGGCATGAACGAGTGGAGCTACCACAACGATTACAACCCTTCAACGCGCCAGAAGATGAATCACATCGAGCTCTCGAAGCGTTTTGAGTCGTTGGAACTCGAAGTGGAGTTGGGTTTTAGTGCCGAACAAGCCGCGCGCGAGGTCCAGCGTTGTCTCAACTGTGACATTCAAACGACCTTCAAGGCACCCCTGTGCATTGAGTGCGACGCGTGTATTGACATTTGTCCCGTCCAGTGTCTGACAATCACCGATAACGGTGAAGAGGCGGACCTGCGAGAGCGCCTCTCGGCGCCGTCGGTGTTGGCGAGCCAATCGCTTTACGTGTCGGCGCCACTACCCCAGACCGGGCGAGTGATGGTGAAGGACGAGAACGTCTGCGTGCACTGTGGGTTGTGTGCGGAGCGCTGCCCGACGGCGGCCTGGGACATGGAGGAGTTTGAGCTCCAGATTCCTTACGCGAAAGATTCGGGTGTTCTCACAATTCCTGTACGGCGGCCAAAGACATCGATTGAAGTAGGGAGTTAGCGCATGACAATAGACACAACGCGCGACAGCGGTGTTCGGGTGAATGACTTCTCGATCAAGTTGGCCAACGTGAACGGCACCGGATCGGCGAGTGCGAACAGCCTCTTGATGCAGGCCATTTTTCGTATGGGCATACCCGTCTCGGGTAAGAATTTGTTTCCTTCGAATATCCAAGGACTCCCTACCTGGTACGAGATTCGTGTCAACAAGTCGGGTTACACGGCTCGCGCACTCGAATACGACCTCATGGTAGCGATGAACTCTGCAACGTACGCTGAGGACATCGCCGACGTCAAGAAGTCAACGTCACCGTCGCGGTTATGGCCGAAACGAAAGTCCTCGCCC
>JABBNY010000042.1 GCA_019352095.1 Acidobacteriota bacterium | reverse complement strand
TGTCGGCTCACGGGCGTGACGTACCGGCAGTTGGACTACTGGGCGCGCACCGGACTCGTGACGCCTTCGATCCAGTCGGCCCAGGGGAGCGGTTCGAAGCGAACCTACTCCTACAGTGACGTCCTTGAGGTGAAGGTCATCAAATCACTTCTCAATTCCGGAGTCTCGCTCTCGCGCGCCCGACAGGCAGTCGAATGTCTGCGAGGTGCCCTTGGTGCCGACTTGGCGTCGAGCAGCCTCGTGCTGAGCGACGCCGGTTCGGTGCTCGCTCACGACGCGGGCGATCTGGTCGACCTGCTGCGCGGCGGTCAAGGTGTCTTCAATATCATCCCTCTGGCAAGCGTGGTCGCCGAACTATCCACCACAATTAGCCAGGATCTTCACTCAACGTCGGAGAGGGAGCACCGCACGGCGTGAACCCACTGTCTCACGTTGACGACTCACGAAGTCGTCATCCCAGCGCCACGCAGGTGCCCACTGATTCTTTTGCGCACCCGAGTGAGCGCCTTTTCGCAACGCTACTGGACCTCTACGGTCACCCGTGGTCGTATGAACCAGTGGAGTTCCCGCTTGCCTGGAATGAGCTCGGCCAACCGGTGCGCGCCTTTCGACCGGACTTCTATCTGCACGAACACGGACTGTTCATTGAACTGACGGTGCTTGAACAGCGACTGGTTACGAAGAAGAACAAGAAGATTCGAGAGTTTCGTTCGCTCTATCCCGAGATTCGACTTCTCGTGGTGTACCAGCGTGACTTTCGTGCACTCATGCACCAACATGACCTCGGAAATCTCGATGACCTCGCGGCGTAGGCTGAATCCATGACTGATCGTCGTCCTTTTCTCTATGACCTTCACGTGGAACTTGGTGCGAAAATCGTGCCATTTGGTGGCTGGGAGATGCCGCTCGCGTACGAATCAGGCACCGTCGCTGAGCATTTGACGTGTCGTCGCGACGCCGTGGTTTTTGACGTCAGTCACCTCGGTACCGTGCGCTGTGACGGAGCGGCGATGTTCGATGCGCTCCAGTCCACCTTGACCAACGACCTACGTAAGATCTCGCCCGGGCGCGCCCAATACACGCACCTCTTGAATGATGCGGGATTCGTGGTTGATGACATCATCGTGTGGTGGGTCGGGCTGGATCAATTTGATGTGATGCCGAACGCATCGAACACCTCGGGGGTGACCTCGGTGCTTCCGGGCGTGGACGTGACGAGCGAACGCTGCGTACTCGCCGTACAGGGTCCCAGAGCCCGTGAGCGTGTCGCCAACGTCGATGAGCGTTTCGCTCAGGTAGGGCGCTTTCGTGTCGAGCAGTTCGAGTACCAAGGAGTCGAGGTCCGAGTGGCCGGTACGGGTTACACCGGTGAAGAGGGGATTGAGATCGCGGCCCCCAACGAGGTCGCCGAACACTTGCTTCGCGCGCTGGTGGCTGCGGGGATAACGCCCGCGGGTCTTGGAGCGCGTGACACACTGCGCCTGGAAGCGGCGTTACCTCTTTACGGCCACGAACTGACGACGCACTCGACCACCCTCGAAGCCGGACTTGGTTGGGTCCTTGGATGGGACAAGCCGTCATTCATTGGCCGTGCGGCGGTTGCCGATGAACTCGAGCGCGGCTGCGCTCGGTTGCTCAGTGGTGTAATGGTGAACGTGCGACAACCACTTCGTGATGGTGCGCGCGTCAGCTCCCAGGGTGTTGATCGTGGTGAGTTGAGTTCGGGCAATTACTCACCAGTGCTCGAGCGCGGCATTGGCATGGGGCTACTGTCGCGTGAGGTCCGGGTCGGCGATGATGTCGTTATACAACTGCGGGGCCGCGAGCTCGACGCCAAAGTCGTGCCGCTGCCCTTCGTGCGAAAGGCAAAGTGAGTGGCAGACTATTTACCCCACACGAGCGAGGACCTGGAAGAGATGTTGGCGTTTCTGGGACTCGATTCTCTTACGCATCTCTTCGATCACATACCTGAAGCAGTCCGATTGGCCCAGGGACTCGCGCTGGAGCCGGGCAAGACAGAACCCGACGTGGCGGAGATCTTCGAGGGCTATACCAAGGCCAATCGGGGGCAATCGTCGCTCCTGACCTGTTTCGCGGGTGCGGGCGCCTACGACCACGAGGTGCCCGCTGTCGTGAAGATGTTGGGTTCACGTTCTGAGTTCGTAACGGCGTATACGCCATACCAGCCAGAAGTGGCCCAAGGCGTCCTCCAGGCACTTTTTGAGTACCAGACTCTCGTATCGCGGCTCAGCGGTCTCGAGATCGCCAATGCCTCGCTCTATGACGGCGCGACGGCCTTGGTGGAGGCGCTCAATATGGCCTCTGGCGCCAACGGCCGGTCGAGGATGTTGATTTCTGCTGGCGTGCATCCGCACTGGCGTCAGGTGGTGCGCACTTTTGCGCGCGGTACCGGGCACGAGATCGTCGAAGTCGCGCTGCGCGACGGGATCACCGACTGGTCGAGTGTCGATGCCTCTGGCGCATCGGCGATTGTCGCGGCATACCCGAACTATCTGGGTGTCATGGAAGACATGTCGAGTGCCAAACAGCTGGCTGTCGCGAACGACGCGCTCTTGGTTCTCGGGAGCGACCCTGTGGCGGCAGGGGTCTTGAAGACCGCGGGCGCGTGGGGGGCGGATGTCTTTGTGGGCGAAGGTCAGCCCTTTGGTACGGCACTCTCCTTTGGCGGACCATACCTGGGTCTCTTCGCGTGCACCGCTGATCAAGTTCGTCGTTTGCCGGGAAGAATCGTTGGAGAGACGGTTGATTCGAATGATCGGCGTTCGTTCGTCACGACGCTGCGTGCTCGCGAACAAGACATCCGCCGCGAGAAGGCGACGTCCAACGTCTGCACGAACCAGACCCTTATGGCGGTCACGGCGGCGATCCAATTGGGCTGGCTGGGCACCCAGGGTCTGCGCGAAGTGGCGCTGCGATGTGCGCAGGGTACCCACTACCTCTTTGATGAGTTGAGAAGCGTTGAGGGTGCGTCGCCAGTGTCGAGTCAACCATTTTTTCGCGAGTTCGCATTTCGTACGGACCATCCCGCAGCGCAGGTGCTCGAGCGGATGGCCAATGATTCGGTACTCGGCGGTCTCAGCGTCGCCCAACTCACCAATGGGGGCGACGGGTCAATCGAGGCTGACATTGAAAATGTGATCCTCGTCAGCGTGAGCGAGCGCCGTACCCGGCCCCAGATCGACCACTACGTTGAGGTACTTCGAAAGGCGGTGCGCTGATGCGCTCCAAGGCTCTGCCAGGCGGACGTGCCGCATCGGCGCCACTTCTCGGTCATGAGATGGAACCGACGATGTTTGAGATGTCGGTACCAGGACGAAGCGCCTACCAATTGCGTACCACCGACGTGCCCGAACGCAGCTTGGAGGACATGGTCCCCGCGGTTCATCGCGGCGAGGCTCAGATCGAAATTGCTGAATTGTCCGAACGTGATCTCGTGGGACATTTCACACGTCTCTCGCATCGCCAATTCTCAGTCGACCTCGGGGCATATCCGCTGGGTTCGTGCACCATGAAATACAACCCCAAGTTCTGCGACGCGGTGGCGGCCGACATCGGTCTCAACGGTGTGCACCCCGCGACACCCGCCTCACTCTGTCAAGGTTGGCTCGAGCTGCTCGTGACCCTCGAAGAGAAGTTGTGCGTCATCACGGGCATGAGCGCCGCGACTCTTCAGCCAGCCGCTGGTGCGGCGGGTGAACTGACGGGACTGCTCTTGATGAGGGCCTTTCATGAAGCGAACGGTGACGTTCGACGACGGGTCATCATTCCAGACTCCGCGCATGGCACCAACCCCGCATCGGTCACGCTGGGCGGGTACGAAGTCACGACGATCAAGTCCAATGAGCGCGGACTCGTCGACCTCGAGGAGTTGAAGGCGGCGCTCGGCCCAGACGTTGCCGGCATCATGTTGACCAACCCGAACACTGTTGGCCTCTTCGAGGAGCAGATCACCGAGATCGCTGCAGCGGTGCACGAGGTCGGGGGATTGCTCTATTACGACGGTGCGAACCTCAACGCCATACTCGGCGTGGTTCGTCCTGGTGACATGGGTTTTGACATCGTGCACATGAACCTGCACAAGACGTTTGCGACTCCTCACGGAGGCGGAGGACCCGGCGCGGGACCGGTCGCGGTGTCGGCAAGACTCGCTCGCTTCCTGCCCGGGCCAATGGCGGCTCGACGAGATGACGGTTCGTTCGAATGGCGTACGCCCGAAGAGTCGATAGGTCGCGTCCATGGCTGGCACGGCAACGCGATGGTGCTGGCGCGCGCACTGGCCTACATCGATGTCCACGGTGGCGATGGTTTGACCCGCGTCGCCGAACGGGCGGTCCTGAATGCGAACTGGCTCCGTGAGCGGTTGCGCGCGACCTTGCCCGCGGCGTACGACAGAGTCTGCATGCACGAGTGCGTCTTGAGTGCCAGTGCATTGAAGGCGAAGTACGCCGTGCGGGGACTTGATATCGCTAAGGCGCTCCTCGAGGAGGGCTTCCACTCACCGACGGTCTATTTCCCCTTGATTGTTGATGAAGCCCTCATGTTCGAACCCACCGAAACAGAGAGTCTTCAGACGCTCGAAGCGTTGGCCGAGGCGATTGAACGAATTGCCGCGCGCGCGGCGAGTGACCCTGACTCGCTCAAGCGAGCACCACAGACAACACCGGTGTCGCGCGTTGACGAGGCGCGTGCCGCTCGACACTTGATCGCCACCGAAGACGCGGCGCACCGTTCCCAGTACCAGGCTTAGTCCGCCGAGGTCTGGTTCATCGTGACGTTGTAGGTCACCTTTCGAAGGAGTCGCGCTAGTTCACGTTGTTCTGATGCACTGAGTACTTGTACTGCGGCGCGCTCGTGCTTGTTGAAGATAGGAAAGAGTTCCTCGATCAACCGCTCACCCTTTTTCGTGAGGCCGATTGACACGCGACGTCGGTCGTCACGGTGGGGCAATCTCTTGATGAGACTGCGATTCTTCAAGGTATTGATGACGCCGGTCAGTGTGCCCTTGGTGACGCCGGCTTCGCTGGCGACGTGGCCCGTCTCTTGCACGCCCCAGATCCAGAGCACCCACAACACGGTGAAGGCCACCCAACTCAGGTCGTAGTCGGCGAGGACCTCTCGTTCCATGTGATTTCGCACCGCTGTGCCGGCACGGTACACGTTCGAGACCGCACTCATTGCCGTGAAGTCGAAGTGTTCGCCGCGCAATCGTTCTCGAATGTCGCGCTCGGCCTGAAGTACCTCAGAGGGAGTGGATGAAGAAAGGCGCCGACTCATAGGACTAGTGCAGTGTACGTCCTCCGGCGAACGTCGTACCGACGGAACGAAAATATCCCCCCAAAATCTCTTGGGGTGCGAGTCGCTCGAGTTCTTCAGTCGGTGACGAGAGTAGTTCGAGTGTGGCAGTACCACCGTAGACCGGACCCAGTTCGACGTTGACACCCGACATCGTGACGACCTCGCTGAGTGAGTCGATGCCGTCGAGTTCGATCCGAGGGAACCAACGATGGTGCAACATCGGATGGCCGTTGACGAAGCCGTTTGAGGTGGTCGTCGCTTCGAGTGTGACCGTGGCGTTCGCGAGCCGTCGGTCACTCGCCGCAAGCGTCATGCCAAAGACCGCGCCCGGCTCCAGTCGTGGACCCGCCGATCCTACAGTGATTGGCCTGGTCTGGTGGATGGCACCGAGTTTCTTGGGGTAACCCTGTAGGTAACCGCGCACGAGCGCGAAGTCCTTGTCGACCCAGATGAACACGCAGCGACTGTAGATCTGACCCTCGTAACGACAGCGAACCACGACGAACGCTTCTTTATACTGACTCCTCACTGGATCGATCAATTCACTGCGGTCGTCACCGCAACTTTGCCAGTCAGCCCAAATGAACGCAACCGCACCCGGGTCTTCGTCGTCGTGAACTAAGTCGACGTCGGGTGGCAGCACGGCCCGCACGTTTCGCGGGTCGGTGCGGTACTCAACGGTGAGCAGGTCGCCCGAGTAGTGCCACGGCGGCGCCGGCAAGAGCGACGCAGCGCCCGACTCGGTGCGCGGGAAGGGGAGTCCGTGCCAATTCATCAGTGTGCCCCAGTCCATCCATCGGTTGGTCGATTGAACCATATGTGCACCTGTCCGGTGCCAATCGAGTTCTCGTACTGTGAGTACCTTCGACCGGGCGCCACGCAGTCAACGCCACCGAGTGCGTGCGCCATCATCTGATAGTGACCAAAGTGACCCTCGGGCCGCACCTTCATGAACTGGTCCATTTCAATGAGTACTTGAGCGTGGTCACCACGTTCGAGGGCGTCGATGACTCGGTGGTCCCAGTGGCGCGCTTCGTCTGAGTAGATATGGTGCTCACCACCCGCCTCGTGGTGACGTAGTTCGCGCAATGGATGAAAGGTGTGGCTGACCGCACCTGACGCGATCAGTACGACGCGTAGATCACTTTGGCGAACGGCCTCGGCCACAACTGTGCCAACCGTGGCGAAGTCACGGTTCTCCGCGGTTTGACACACCCCGAGCGAGAGCCAGGCCTCGTCGTGTTGAAGGAAGGGAAGGAGGTTCAACGTTGCGTACGTAGGCGACAGATGCTCGTTGTCGATCGGGGTGATCCAGCACTCGGGTGTCTGCTCGGCAAGCGCACCGATGAGCTGGGCGAACTGCGGATGACCCGGCATGTCATAGGGGACACTCGACATGCCTCGAGGCAATTCATCACTGGTGAAGTGGCCTCGCCGACGCGCGTGTGCGGTGACGACGAACTCGACAGTCGTGAACCAGTGGCTGTCAAAGACGAGCACCAGATCGGGCTTCAATTGGTCAAAGACCTCAGTGCGCAGTTGATGCAGACCGGTGAAGAGACTGCTCTCGTGGCCGTCGTTGAGCTCGCGACGAAGCTCATCGGGTAGGACAATTGTTGGTACATGCGCGAGGAGCCCCGCACCGACGATCTCACCCATTGGTAGTTCCTTCTTTGATCTGGAGAGTCTTGAGGTCAGAATAGAAGTCGAGCGCGTAGTCGCCACCTTCGCGACCGATACCGCTGATGCCGGTACCCCCAAACGGAGCGGTCAGATCGCGAATCAAGAAGCAGTTGACCCAGATGGTACCCGCACGCAAACGCGCGCCAAGGCGCATCACTCGTGATCGATCGCTCGAGTACACGATGGCCGACAGGCCGTAGGGGGTCGAGTTCGCGAGCGACACCGCCTCGTCCTCGTCTTCAAAGGTCTGCACGGTGAGCACAGGACCGAAGATCTCACGCTGAACAACCTCAGAGGCGTTCGATGCTGGCTCGATCAGCGTGGGCTGGAACCACAGTCCGTCGCTGCGGTCGACTTCGCCGCCAAAGATGATGCGATCGCCATGGTCCTTGGCGCGTTGGACGAAACCGTTGACTCGAGCAAGGTGCTCGGGGTGAATGAGCGGTGAGACGGTCGTCGACGCGTCTCGACTGTCGCCGAGGATGTGGCGTTCGCTGGCGGCTCGAAAGAGCTCGAGGAAGCGCTCGTGCACACTGTGTTCCACAAGGAGCCGAGTGCCGGCGAGACATACCTGGCCCCCGTCGTCGAACATCACCGCAGCCTTGTCGGCGGCCGCATCGAGGTCCGCGTCTGCAAAGACCATGAAGGGACCCTTGCCGCCGAGTTCTGCAGTGAAGGGCGTGAGATTCTTAGCGGCCGCCTCGCCAATGATGCGTCCAGTCTCGGGCGAGCCCGTAAAAGATATCCGGCGCACGCGAGGATCATTCACGAGTGCGGCGCCCACCTCCTCACCGAAGCCCTGGACGAGGTTGAAGGTCCCGGGAGGGAACTCCGCCTCTTCGACGAGGTCCATCAACATTGAGCAGCTCAATGGTGACCATTCAGCGGGCTTCAAGATGACTGTGTCGCCCGCGGCCAGAGCCGGCGCACACTTCCACGTCGAGAGCATGAAGGGGGCGTTCCAGGGCGTGATGACCACGGTGGGACCCGCCGGCATGCGAAGCACTGTGTTCTCGGTGCCATTCGATGTCCAGCGTCGCGGTTCGTAGTTGCGCGCGAGCTCGGCGTACGCGCGAAAATTACGGGCGCCGCGACCAATGACCCTGAGGCGAAGACTCTCTTCGAGCATGGCCATGTCGAGGCACTCGACGTGCGCGATCTTCTCGACGTCACGCTCGATGAGTTCCGCGAGTCGGGTCAGGTAGTTGGCTCGAACCTCGACACCGAGCGACGACCAGTGATCAAAGGCCTCACGAGCTGCGGTCACGGCGAGATTGGCTTCGTGGGGCCCACCTCGGGCAATGTCGGCGAGCCGCCACCGCCAGTTGAGCGGAGAGCGGTCTTCGAATGTGACGGGGGAACTGACGCGTTGGCCGTTGATGAAATGGTCGGGTGAAACGCTCACGCCGTCGACGTCAACGCGCGACGACGAGGTCACGAGAGGAACCTTGGCGCGGTACGAGGGGAGGGGAGCTCGTCACGAGGCGTGGGCTTCGGCCGTCGTAGTCCGCGGTGTTCCCACTCACCGCCCAATGCGGTCGAGAGCACCTCTTCACTTGCGGTGGGTTGCGCACCAATTTCATCGCTCACCGGCGCGGGCCCTTCGACAATGTGGTTGCTCAAAGTCCCCAGACCCTCGATCTCGACCGTGACGACGTCTCCGGGAGCGACGGGACGCGAGATTGCGGGCGTACCGGAAAGGATGATGTCGCCGGGTACCAGTGTGATGAGACGAGCCAGATCGGCGACAAGATAGTACATATCCCACGCCATCTCGTCCGTGGAGCCATCTTGTCTCACTTCACCATTGACCAAGGTTCGCATTGACTTGTTGTGAAAATCCCAGTCAGTGACAACGCCGGGGCCGATCGGGCAGAGTGTGTCGGCTCCCTTCACGCGTAGCATTGAACCGGCGTCGGTGTCGCGAAAGTCGTGAAGGCCATAGTCATTGGCCACCGTATAGCCCGCGATGTACTGGGGGGCGTCGCGTAGCGTGATGTTGCGTGCAGTGCGCCCAATGACGATTGCGATCTCACCTTCGTAGTTGAGGTACTGGCAGTTCGACGGACGAACGACGCCAGCGCCGTGAGCGTTCAGCGACGAGACGGGCTTTTGGAAGTACGTTGGCGCCGGTGCGAGTTGGACACCGAACTCGCGAACCCGTGAAATGTGATTTAGGTGACAGCAGAGAATCTTCGATGGACTCACAGGTGCGAGGTGCGTGGCCAAGGCGGCTTCGACGCGGCGCCCGTCACGCGCGACCAGCGTGTCGCCGTCGAGCACGACGTCAGTGGCGTAGCCGTCCAGAAGGATTTTTCGAAATTCCACGATGCCCCATATCGTTCGTGTCTAAATGATGTTCTCAGGTTAGTGAGTTTGTTGATCAAAGTCACCATTGAGGGTGCTACTTTTCGCTTGGGACTAGAGGGGGCTTTGTGACCGACGAATTCAATCGACTACGTGTTTTGTGGCCAGATCATCTCGGGCTAGCGCGCGGGAAATACGTGCCGGCGTCGTTGGCCGATCGCGGCGTGCGCCACTGCACGGGTCTGTGGGCCCTTGGCTATGACCGAGTGATGACACCCAACACGCCCGGTTCGAATTGGAACAGTGGTCTACCCGATCTTGAGGCGACCTATTCCATGGATGACCTTCGTCCGGGGTGGGAAGCTGGTACCAAAGTTGTCGTGGCCGACCTCGTCGACAAGGCCGGTGCAATTCAGGTCTCTCCGCGTGCGGCCCTGAAGCGAGCAATTGCTGCGTGGGAAGACATGGGTTACGCGCCTTACGTGGGCATGGAGTTCGAGGCATATTTGTTCGAAGACGACGGCAAGGGCGGATGGAAGCCGCTCGACACGCCCGGTGCGTTCGTTTACGGCACGGGTTCCGCAGTTGACCCGCGAGGCATCATCGATCACATATGGACGGCTTGTGACGCGGCGAACATACCCCTCGAGTCGGTCAACTCAGAGTACGATTCGCCCCAATTCGAATTCACGTTGCGCTACACCAACGCCTTGCAGGCGGCTGACGACGGATTCTTGTTCAAGGTGCTCGCTCGTGAGATTGCGTTCCAGCACGGCCTGCTGATGACATTCATGGGCAAGCCACTTTCGGATCGTGGTGGCTCGGGTTTGCACTTCAACATCTCGCTACGCGACGAACACGGTGCGAATGCGATCAATGACGAAGAGGCCTTCGATGGACTTTCGATGCTCGCGAAGCAGTGCATTGCGGGAATGCTGGCTCACCACCAATCACTCGCGGGACTCTGCGCCCCGACGGTGAATGCATACAAGCGGCTGCGGCCGGCTTCGCTGTCGGGTTACTGGGCAAACTGGGGTTACGACCATCGAGGTGCGACGGTCCGGGTCCCGCCCGAGCGTGGTGAGGGCGCGCGGTTGGAACATCGGCTCAGTGACGGCGCCGCGGTCGTTCACACCTCGCTCGCGGCAATCCTGCAGGCGGCGCGCCTGGGTGTCTTCAACGGCACCCAACTCGGACCCGTCGAGACTGGCAATGGACTTGACTCCATCGACGCCACGGTTGGCGTCCCCGTGACGCTAGGTGACGCGCTCGATGCACTCGAGGCGGACACCGAGCTGTGCGAAGCGGTAGGCATGACGCTCGTGGCTCAGCATCTTGCGGTGAAGAGGACCGAGTGGGAGCGTTACTTGAGTGCGACGACAGACTGGGAGATCCGCGAGTACATGCCGTTTCTCTAGCGCCATGTCACCGTGACGGGCAGTTTCTTGATGCCGCTGATGAAATTGGAGCGGAAACGTTCGCTGGGGCCATTGACCTCAACGGAGGACCAGGCCTTGGCCATCTCTTCAAACATCACCCGTAATTCGAGTCGCGCGAGATGCGCCCCGAGACAGAGGTGCGCGCTGTGTAGGCCGAATGACACGTGGTCATTTGGCGTACGAGCGGGCTGAAACTCGTACGGGGCGTTGAACTGATCCTCGTCGAAGTTGGCCGAGACGTACCACAAGACGACTTTGTCGCCTTTCTTCAATGACTGTCCGCGCAGTTCGGTGTCCTCGACGACCGTGCGGCGAAAGTGCATGGTGGTTGAGGACCAGCGCAGAACTTCATCGACGAGCAACTTGAGTTCCTTCTCGTCCATGTGGGGGAGACGGGCAAAGAGTTCGGGGTGCTCCATGAACATCTCGAGCCCCGCAACCATGGTGTAGCGGGTGGTGTCGTTACCGGCTGCGACCATCAAGGTGAAGAAGTTCAACAGCGTCGGGTCGTCGAGGTGATCACCGTCGGCGTTGGGCTCGAGCAACGCGCTGAGCACGTCATGGGTTGGTGTGATGCGACGTTCATTGAGTGCGCGTTGGGCGTAGTCGAACAATTCCAGGGCGACGGGGCTTCGAAAGGGGAGCAGACGATAGGCACTGGTGTCGGTCTGATCCACGACGTAGTCGGTGAATTCAGGGTCACTATTACCAATGAGCGCGTCGCCGCGACTGACCAGCCAGTCCAGATCCTCGCTTGGTAGGCCCAACAGACCACCGAGCATCTTCATCGGCAACTCCCGCGCCACAGTTCTGACAAAGTCAAAATGCGTCGCACCATCCAGATTCGCCAGTACCTCGCGCGCAAGTTCGCGCACTGAGTCCTCGTAGCCATGTACGGCGCGCGGAGTAAAAGGACGTGCTACCAATCTGCGAAGTCGCGTGTGTTCAGGAGAGTCCATCTCCATCAGCGTGCGCCGCGCCTCAGTCTCTTCTTCATCCATGTCCTCCATGCGTATTCCCATGCGGCTGGAGAAGAGTTCGGTGTGGCGACTCGCGTAGAGGACGTCGTCGTACTTCGTGAGGCTCCAGAACCCTCGACCGCCTGCGGGCTCTTCGGTCCAGGCGACCGGATTGTTCGCGCGCAGTTCTCGAAAGATGTCGTGGGGGACTCCGTGAACGTACGTGTCGTGTGAAGTGAGCACGGTCGAATAGTTATCCATAATGAACTCCCCCTGGTAACACTGTGGAGTGTACTTGTTGGCATCCAAACGAATTACTCTCCTGCGTCACCGACGTGTCAAGTCGGTGACGAGCACACACTGAAGTGTCACAGCAGCGCTGCTCAGCGCCGGGTGGACCACGGCCGACCAAGTGCATCGTGACTGGCTCTTGAGATCACGGTGGGTTCGTGGGTGCTTTGACGTCAATGCATCTGCGACGGCGCGCAAAGTAAGTTGAAGAAACTCTCAGGAAGATCACCGCTCAGTGATGCGTCGACGAGTTGCTTACACGCACCTTCGTGCGCGCACCACGCTTCCATGCAAAGCGTTAAAACCCAAGTGGCTACCGGACTTAGGTGAGCAGAATCGTCGGGGGAGCGTCCGAGAGCGAGGTGGTGGCACACAGAATTTCAAAGAGTCTCATCCAAGTCCTGCGAAATATTGTTGCTTGACTTCAATCGTTTGACCCCGTACGGTTTCGGGCAAGCCAGTCGGTGGTTCATTTTTCGGGGGGATAATGAGCGAGGATGCTTCGCAACGAAAGTCATTAGGTGGAACGCGCAAACTCACGCTGATTGACGCCATCGCTCAATCTGTTGGATTGATGGGCCCGGTGTTCTCGATCGCGTTCCTCATTCCTCTGGTGGTTGGGCTATCGAGTGCCTCGGGCAACGGCGCGGGTAACGCAGCAGCACTGTCAGTACTGATTGCTTCGATTGGCGTCATTGGGTTGGGTTGGATCGTTGCGGAGTACACGCGCAAGATTCAAGCCGCTGGTTCTCTTTATGACTACGTGACCGACGGCTTGGGCGGTCGTGTGGGTAGTGCGGCCGGCTGGCTGTACTACACCGGAATCCTGGCGTTGGGAGCTGGAATCTTGCCGATGATCGGTGGAACCATCCACGACACGATCCAGGCTGAGTTCAACGTGCAACCGTTGCCGCAATTCGCGTGGGACGTCGTGCTGTTCGTGCTGGTTGCCTTCATCATGTTCATGGGTGTAGCCCTGTCGACTCGACTGCAACTCTCGCTCGCGCTCGTCTCGGTCAGCGTGGTCTTCTTGTTTTCAATCTTCGTGATTGTGAAGAGCGGGGGCATTCATCATGTTGCGACGGGATTCTCTGCTTCCAGTTCGCCCACGCACTGGAAGGGCGTGCTCTTTGGGGTCTTGTACGGTGTGTTGCTCTTCACCGGCTTTGAGACCTCGGCCAATCTCGGTGAGGAAACCGAACACCCGCACCGCAACATTCCTCGGGCGGTGCTGATCTCGGTTCTCGCCATTGCGGGGTTCTACATCATTGGTTCGTTCGCGCAGATCTCGGGGTTCCACTTCAACCTGAACGTGCTGGGCAAGAATGCCGGTGCGCCACTCTTCACGCTCGCGGGCCCTAAGGCCCAGGGTGGATTTGTCGGTGTGGGAATGCGCCGCTTGGTCGAGCTGGTGGTGGTCTTTGACATGATGGCCGTCTTGATTGGCTGCGCGGTCTCCGCGTCTCGAGGTGTGTTCGCGCTGGCGCGTGACGAGCGCCTGCCGCGAGTGCTCACGAGAATCTCACGCCGAGGTACGCCGATTGGTGCAAGCAATTTCGTGATCTTCGTGTACGCCGTGGTCATTGTGCTGAGCGTCTGGTCAACGGCCTTTGCGATACCGCACTATCCCGAGTACGTTTCGATGTTCAGTTGGATGTCCTCCTATGGTGCGGTTGCCATTGCGGCGATCTATCTACTGATCTGCGTTGGCTCGCTTCGCGGACTTCGCAACGTCGGCAAGACGTGGCAGGTCGTCGTCGCAGCGGTCGTGGGTGGGGTAGTGGTCGCCGCGGCGATCTTTGGGGCGGTCTACAAAGTCACCGCACCCACGGTCTATGCGCCCTACGCTGCCGCCGTGGTTCTAATCGTCGGTCTCATCGCAGCGTCGGTCATGCCCTCGTCGCCTAAAGGCCTGGCTGACTTTTCACAATTGAATGAAGCGGAACAAGGTCCATTGAAGGTCTAACGCATCGCACCGAAGCTCTTGCGCCACAAACGTATGGCGACACTGGTGGCGGGATTTGGCGAAACTGTGCGGCGTGATCTTCGATTCGATCGGGCCATCAGTGGCCGAGATGGACGCCCACGACAAAAGCCACGATGCAGAGGACTGGTGTCATCGCCACGAGGGCAATCGAGTACTTCACGTGGTGCTCGCGCGCCAGTACGGCCGGAATAGCGAAGGCGGATGAGAAGGTGGTGAGTCCGCCGCAGAATCCGGTGATGACGACGGCTCGAAGATTGGCATCGAGCGCGCCAGTCAGGCGGTAGGTGGCCCACCCAGCGACGCCACAACCTAGGGCATTGGCTGCGACCGTCGCCCAGGGACGGCTCGTAGGGTGTCGACTTCTTGCGAGGTACTCGAGTACGTAGCGAAGAATGCAACCCAGTGCACCGGCAATTGAGACGAGAAGCAGGTTCATCGGTGGCGCCTTCGTGCGGCGAGCCAGGCGGCTCCGACGCCACTGAGTATCGCCATGAAACCAACGCCGATCGCGCCAAATTTGGAAACCTGCCACATCGTGTCAAGACTCACGAAGAGTGTGGAATAGGACGTAAAGCCACCGAAGAATCCGGTAACGATCATGAGGCGAGCGAGGTTGTTGGGGTCGTGGGCTCGAAGTCGTCCGACGAGCAAGGTGGCCACCGTATAGACACCGATGATATTTATGAACATGAGGGTCCACGGGATCTGGGCGTACCAGGTCAGCGCCCCATTTGCACTTGAGCCCCCGACGAGCGAAAGATACCAGTGTGTGGAGTCGATCCGAAGGATCAGGTCACGAAGGAGCGTTCCTATGGCGCCGCTGATGCCAACGCTCGCGAGAGCAATGATGAATTGGCGTGGTGTGAGGGTGATGTGAGCGCGCATCAGTACTTCGAAACTACTTGAGATAGCTATGGGAATGAGAGTTGATCAGCTAGATCGCGGTCGACCTCTCCATGTGAGGCGTTGACTTGTCAGTTCGCCACCTCCGTATGCCGACACCTCGACGCGTCATATGCACAGGAACGAAGTGCGCCGCGGAGCTTTCGAGGAAAGTCTGAACATCCCTATCTCGGCCCTGATCAAGTGCTGCACATTTCGACCTACCAATTTTGTATAAATTGTACGACTCCGTTTACTTGCCGGTATACTCATTGTTCAATATGTAGAAAATATTCAACACTCTGTTGAATCCAATTGAGACTGTCCGACTATTTCTCATTTCATTGGACTGTCCGTCATGAACTCTCGCAGCGTATCTCGAAAGGATTGCAGCTCAGTTGTCAAAGCGTGAACCTCGAGGTCCAATGGTGAGCCGTCAGACAAATTCTCTGGTGGCAAACACCGGTGAAGGGCGCAAGGAACGCGGTGGGCCGCGCCGATCCACATACTCCAAGGTGGCCATCACCGCGGCTGTAGGAGCCACACTCGGCTTCTCGTCATCAACGTGGGCGGCGTCGCCGCAATTGACACCTAAGAATCTTGCAACTCCAAGCGCATCCAATGGAAACTGCACGCTTTCAGCGACTCACACTACGGCTACGAGCATTCCGTGCGTTCCCGACCGGGTTACTAGGGCGCTTCAGGGCAACTCTTCGGTCAAGAGTGGGGTACAGCAATCGCTCAGCACGAAATTGGTAAGCGGAAATACCTCCAAGAAAGTGGGACCCGCAAACCAAGTACGTACGCCCAGGAAGGTCCACAACTCAGACAGTCCTGGAACCACGGTACCGACCAAGAAGATTCTTCCCATTTCACCCACAGATCTTCGGAAGATCCTTACAATAAGCACTCAGGCGGCCGGGTCTGTTGGAGCGCAAGGTGCTCGGGGTCCAGCCGGTGCCCGGGGTCCAGCAGGTCCTCGAGGCCCGCAAGGGGCACCAGGTTCGTCAGCTGCAGCGCCGGCGGGCATCGTCGGTAAGCAAGGCGCACAAGGTGCAGTCGGCGCGCAGGGTCCAGTCGGCGCGCAGGGTGCCACAGGATCCCAGGGTTATAGAGGCACCACCGGCGCACAGGGCACCCAAGGTCTCCAAGGCACTACGGGTTCTACC
>JABBNY010000041.1 GCA_019352095.1 Acidobacteriota bacterium | reverse complement strand
CGGTCGCTTTTGTCTTCCAGGGTGCGATGAACGCGCTCAATCCCGTACAGCGAGTAGATCGTCAAATCCTTGAAGCGATCTCCGCCCACGACGCGCACGCCCCCAAGGACGAATCGAACCAGCGCGTCCTCGAGCTTTTGGATTTGGTGGGTATCTCTCCCGCACGCGCGAAGAGCTACCCGCACGAGTTCTCTGGCGGCATGCGTCAGCGCGCGATGATTGCCATGGCGCTCGCGTGTCGGCCTTCCTTGTTGATTGCGGACGAACCAACCACCGCACTCGACGTCATCAGCCAGGCCCAGATCTTGGCGTTGCTAAGTTCGCTTCGTCGATCCGAGGACCTGAGTGTTCTGATGATCTCGCACGACCTCTCCGCGATCAAGCGCGTGTGCGATCGAATAGTCGTGATGTACGCGGGAGTGGTGGTCGAATCGGGTACGACCGAGCAAGTGCTCGGTCGACGCGGAGAGTCCGCTCTGGCGGCGCATCCGTACACGCAGGCGCTCATCGGCGCGCACCCGGACCTGCACGGTGAGCGGGTGTTGGCACAGGGTCTGGCGGGACACCCTCCGGACCTCTCCAAGCCCATCACCGGCTGTCGTTTTGCAGATCGCTGTCCCTCGGCGATGGCGGTCTGTCGCGAGGTCGTGCCCCCGACCGTGACGCTCTCGGTAGGCCACAGTGCGTCGTGCCATCTCTTGACGAAGGTGGGCCCATGAGCGTCATGCCTGAGCAGTCTGAAACCACGCGCGCACGAGTCCTCGAGGTACGAGACCTCGTGGTGCGCTTCGCTGGTCGGGGCAAGTGGCGTCGTGGTGGGGCAGTGAGGGCGGTTGACGGTGTGTCGTTCGATATCGACCAAGGCGAGATCCTCGCCTTGGTGGGCGAGTCGGGATGCGGCAAATCAACTATCGCGCTGGCCGTGATGCGATTACTCGAGCCGACCTCGGGTCGCATCATCTCGGGAGGGGAGAACCTGGCGACACTCCGAGGGGGCGCACTTCGCCGGGCCCGTCGACGGATCCAGATGATCTTTCAAGACCCGTTCGGTTCGCTCAACTCGCGCCAAACGGTCTTTGACACCGTGGCCGAACCCCTCGTCATTCATAAGTTGGGCGCCACACCTGAAGAGCGTCGCTCGATGGTCATGGATGCGCTCGAACTCGCGCACTTGCGTCCTCCAGAACGCCTGGCGCAGAGTTATCCGCACGAACTGTCGGGGGGCCAGCGTCAACGAGTTGCGATCGCGTCTGCGATGGTGATGCGTCCCGAATTGGTGATTGCCGACGAACCGGTATCCATGCTCGATGTCTCGGCGCGCGCGGGAATCCTTCGATTGATGATGGACCTTCGAGATCGACTGGGAACGTCCTATCTGTTCATCACCCACGATCTCGCGGTGGCCTGGGTGGTGGCGGATCGGATTGCGGTCGTGTATCTCGGTCGAATCGTGGAGATCGGACCTGCGACGCGCTTGGTCGAACAACCCGCGCATCCCTATACCGCGGCGCTTCTCAGCGTGTCGAGTGGTGATGATGTGGGACCCGATGGTGAGTTGATCGAAGCGCTGCCGGGAGAGACGCCATCGGCCTCGAACGTCCCAGAAGGATGTCGCTTCCATCCTCGGTGTCCGCGCTACGTCGAAATGGGTAAGCCCGAGCAGTGTCGAAGCGTAGACCCCCAGCTGCACGTCATTCGCCAAAGGGCCACGACGAATGAAGAGCAGTCAGCCACCAGTACGCACGAAGCGGCCTGTCATTTCGCATCAGAGGAGTCATAATGAGTACCAATCGCACGAACGCCGCTACCGCGACCCAGGACGTCATTGATTTGATCAGTGACCTGGTTCGCATTGATTCGGTCACACCTTGGCTCGTCGAGGGAGGGGCCGGCGAAACCGAGGTCGTCAAGTACTTCTCGCAGTGGGTGGCGGATCTGGCGGTACGGGTCGAGATTCAAGAGATCGCGCCCGGACGTCAGAATTTCATAGCGACGCTGCCCGGGTCGGGCGAAGGCCAAAGCTTGTGTCTGAACGCCCATGCCGACACTGTGGGATACGCCGGTTGGCCCGATGAAGCGCTCGTGCCACGCCTGGAGGGCGATCGTCTCTACGGTCTCGGGGCGGCCGACGACAAGGGATGTTGTGCCATTGCACTTTTGGCGCTGCGACGAATAGCAACGTCGGGCGTGCGTCTACGCGGTGACCTGATCGTCGCGTGCGTCGCGGATGAAGAGGGGATATCGATCGGCACAGAGCACCTCGTTCGCACGATGAAGCCGGATCTGGCCATCGTGCTCGAAGCCGACGCGCTACCCAAGGTGATCGTCGAGCATCAAGGGTTCGGATGGCTCGACATTGTCATGGGCGGTCGCGCCGCGCACGGGTCCACTCCCGACCAGGGCGTTGACGCCATCGTTGGACTGGCTGAAGTGCTCAGTCGCCTGCACGCGTGGGACCTCGAACATTTCGCCGGTGTCCCGGAACCTCGTAACGGCCGCACTGTCTTTCACACCGGTACGGTGCGCGGTGGTACCGACTACGCCACCTACCCCAGTCAGGCCGTCGTGGGCATCGAGATCGGCACCCAACCGGGAGAGACGTTGGCGGACCGCGTGCGTGAAATTGAAGCGATTATCGCGACGGTCGTCGCAGAGATGCCCGGGCTGAGCGGTGAAGTGAAGGTTCGCCTCGATCGAGAGCCGTTCCTCGCCCACGGCCACGAGACGCTGCTGGAGAGCCTTCGACGGGCCACCGTGAAGAACATGGGGTGCGATATCGAGGCGGTGGGTCTCAACGCGTGGACTGACGCGGCGTTGATGCAGGCGGCGGGAACGCCAACGGTCATGCTCGGTCCCCTTGGCGGCAATTTTCACAGTCCCAACGAATGGATTTCAATCCCTGACGCGGTGACGAGCGTTGAGATTCTGGTCGACACCATCGTCGAGGTTCTCTCATGAGTACGACGCGTGAGCGGCGGATGGAAGTAGCCGCCGCGTCGCTCTCGTCGCTCTCGCGTCTCTTTGACGAGGCCACGAAGTTCTTTCCAGTCCCGGGTGGTGTCGTCAGTGTCATCGATCGTGAGGGGTTGCTCGGCGAAGTGAGCTTCGGTTTCGCCGATATCGATCGTGAAATCGCGATGTCGTCGGCGCTGCGGTTCGAGATTGGCTCGATCAGTAAGTTCTTCACCGCCCTTGCAGTGAATCGACTGCTCGACGACGGTCGTCTTCACCTTGACGAGACAGTTGCGGACGTGCTGCCCTGGCTCACGCTCAGCGAAGAAAATCTCGCGGCGAGCGTTGCGCACTTGTTGAACCATACGTCAGGCATGAGTGTGGGTGCGGACACCCTCCCCGATGATGCGGGAGAGATCTGGAATTCGCGAGCGTGTGCGTCATCAGCAACGACGTCGCCCCATTTTCACTATTCGAACCTCGGTTATCTGGTGCTCGGCGAGATGGTTCGTGCGCGCAGTGGCCAACGTCTCGCCGACTTCGTGCAAGAGCAGTGGCTCGAGCCGCTTGGTATGAGTGAGGCTCTCGCCCAGGTGACCCACGCTGACAAGTCCTCGCTCGCAACGGGATATTGGCCCGCCCGACCCGATCATCCCTGGGCGCCCGGCGACGCGCTCAGTCCGTCGGCATTCTTCGAGATCGACTCGGCCAGTGGCAACATCGCAGCCACGAGCGCTGACATGACCGCACTCGTCCAAGCGCTACTCGGCGCCAGCGGTGGCGATCCCGTTATGGGTGCTGATGCCGAGCCTGTCATTTCCCCCGCTCTGTTTGAGCGCATGACCAGTGATCTCGCGCCTTCTGGCGAGCCGACCTACGTGCACGAGGGTGTGCGCCAGGTGCAGGAGAGCCGATACGCCATGGGCATCAATGTCGAACACATCGATGGACATCTGTGCGTCAGCCACGGTGGGGGCATGGTGGGTTACTCGACCTTCATGTTGGTGGACTGTACGGCCCGCATTGGCGTGGTTGTCCTGACCAACGCCAACGGCGACACGTTGGCCTCTCATCTGCTCGCTCGCATCGTGCATGACGATGTACTGCGACGTCTAGACGGTCGCGACGTGCTTGATGGACTCTCGTTCGATCTAACCGTGCGCGCGAGTACCAACTCGAGCGCTGGGGTAGTCCCAGGGCACTACGTGGGCGATGACGCAACACAAGTAGACGTCCGTCTCGAAGAAGGCGAGATGCGCGTCCGATATGGCAACGAGGTCGGCCGCCTCTTTCGACTCACCGGTGGACGTTACGTCACCGATCACCCCGGACTGCGCGCCTTTCATCTCGACTGGTACCACCATGGTGAGGCGTGCGGCTTCACCTATGGCGCGACGACGTACCGCAGCGCCCACGAGGGTGACGTCGTTCCCTCACCAGTGGGTGCGCCGCATCCTCTGGTCGGCCACTACCGCAGTTTCTCCCCCTGGTTTCCTGAATTTCGAATCCTTGAACGTGGTGGTGCGCTGCTGCTGGTCGCTCCGGGCGGCGTGGAGGCGCCGGACGAAGAGGTGGCGTTGGTTGAAGTCGCGTGGGGGGAGTATCGCATCGGAAGCGAGGAGTGGCTACCCGAACGTCTTCGAATCAATCACGTTCGAGACGGTGAGGTCATCAGCGTGAATCGTGACGGCTGTCACTATTCGCGTGCCTTTAGTGATTGAATGGCATAACGTGTTAGGGCCGTTGGTGCGGCAACTCCAAAGGAGCTTCGGATCACTCTCTACGAGAACACTATTGAATTCATCCGCAAATATATTGCGGATAACAACCTGGTCCCGGGCGACCGTCTACCTTCTGAGATAGAAATCGCCGCGATGGCCGGGGTCAGTCTGATGACGGTGCGTCGAGCCATGTCAGAACTAGTGGCCGCGGGCGCGCTGCAACGCATACAGGGTCGAGGGACCTTCATTCGATCCAATCGAATCCAGACCGAGTCGACCATCATCGGTGGTCTGAAGCAGACCCTCGCCCTGCAGGGGATTCAGTTGGCGACCACTCTCATCTCACTAGAGGAGGAGAAGGCTGACGCGGAGCACGCGAAGAAGCTTTCGATCCCGGTCGGCACCGGAATCTGGAAGATAACGCGACTACGAAGGTTCAATGAAGTTCCCGCGGTACGAGAGGTCGCGTTTGTCCCGCGAATCCTCGCACCCGACTTAGATACCCTCTTCTCCCCGTCAACCGAATCGCTGTACGAAGTGCTCTCGAAGTTCTACGGCCTCACCGAGTCGCTCGAAGAGCAGACCCTCGTGGCTCGCCGGGCGACTCCCGCTGAGGCGGCTGACCTCGGTCTTGGCGATGACAACTTCATCATCGAGGTGACCGGCGTCTCGATCACGGCGAGCGGCACCGCCTTTGACAGCTTCGAGATGGTCTTCGTACCTCAGATGTTTGCGTTCCGACTTCGTTCGACGCCAACGGCTGATCCCGTTGACATCACGAGTTCCACTGACTAGCGCTCGCGCAGAAGTTCACCGGCCATCACGATGGTGAGATCATCGTGATCCAAGAGTTGAGTGGCGGGGAAACCGTCATCGACGATGCCCGCAGCGAGAAGATCGGCCACGCCCCGCTTTTCTCTACCCGAGACCAGCATAAGAATTGACCGCGCGTTTCGAAGGTCGGGCATTCCAATGGTGATTGCCTGGGTCGGTCGTGCACGTCGCACGACGCCAGCGAAGTTCGCTTCTAAGGTGTCTTCGTGCAACGTGACGACGTGCGTGCGCGTACTGAGGTCGTCACCGGGTTCATTGAAGCCAACGTGGCCGTTGCGCCCAACACCGATGATGGCGAGATCGAGTCCGTGCGCGTCGTCGAGCGCACGGTCGTAGTCTCGCGGAGGCCCGTCGGGATCGATCGTGGCGACAGTGGTTGAACCATTGAAGATGACCTCACCCAGGTGCTGACGCAAGAATTCGATGAAGCTGCCCTCGGGGTAAGTAGGGAGGTCTCGATATTCGTCGAGCATGAAGACTGTGGCACGATCGAGCGAGAAGTCCCCCCCTCGTCGTGCGCGGCGAAGGACACTGTAGAGGCCAAGGGGCGTACTGCCGGTGGGCAGGGTCAGGGAGAGGTCGGGCTTTTCAGCCACCTTACGCATGAGATAGGTTGCCGCGATTGTGGCGAACTCCTCTGGGCCTTCGGTGGTGATGAGTTTCATGCGTGACTCCGTGTGCGTTGCGGGTCGTTCGCGTGGGCGGCGATCTTCAGATATTCGTGCGCCTTGCGCACGAGGGCGTCGCGGTAGACCGTCTCGAATCGTGGGACGTCGGCAAGTAGGGAGTGAGGATCGAGGTTCTGAAACGTCGAGTCGTCGCCAATGAACTCAAGCGCAATTAGCGCCGCACCGAGCAGGGAGGGGCTCTGTTGGGCCAGCGCGAGCACCGGGATGTCTAACAGAGCGCCGAGCAGTGATGCGCCGAGGTGGCGGCTGCGTGGGGAACTTACACACACCACTCGCTGAAGAGACTGTGAGTGTCGCAACACCTCGATACAGCGCGATGTTTCAATTGCGATGCCTTCGAACAGTGCGAGGGAGAGATCCGCGCGTGACGCGTCGAGCGAGAGGCCATCGATTGAACCCGTCAGGTCCGACCTCCAAATGACGCCCTGTTCACCTCGCGCCAGGTAGGGGAGGAAGAGAACCTCATTCTCGACACGATGAGGATTGGTGATGGCCAGTTCTTCGAGATCCTCAGGCGATAGGGCGAGCAACTTCGCGAGCCATCCAATGGATGAGCCGGTTGACAGCAGGTCCATCTCGGCGCCGCACGTTGAAGGATCCACGAGCGGCGTAACGAGGAGTTCACCCTCGACGGCTGACGCTGCGGGCAGGCTGGCCATGATGACCGTTGAAGAGCCGTCGATCACCGACGCCGAGTCGTTGAAGAGTGCCGTGATGAAATGGTGCGCACACACCGAGTCGGCCGCCCCCACCACCACAGGAGTGCCGGGTGTCACGCCTTCGAGCACGGCTGCGCCAACCTCGTTCAACGGCGCAGCGTGGTGCGGGTCGACGACGTGGGGCAAGAGATCGGTCTCGATTCCCCACAGGGCCGTCAGTTCATCACTCCACGACGCCGAGGTGATGTCGAAATTCCCAAATCCCGACGCAGTCGAGGGATCAGTGACCAGGTGTGAGGTGAGTACGTAGTACAGGTAGTCCTTGGCCGACAGGAGGGTCGCTGGCTGATAGGAGGGATCGCCGTTGCGTCGTAGGTGCATGGGAATGATGTAGCGCCCGTCGATGGGGGTACCCGCGACCACGCGCACGCGCTCGCGAGAGTCGTGATCGAGGTGCGCGAGGACGAGGGAGTCCGCGCGAGAGTCCTGCCACGTGACGGCGTTGCCAATGACGTCGCCCGCTGCGTCTAGCGCGACCAGTGTAGGCATCTGTGCGGTCACGACAACCGCGTCGACGCGCGATGATGGCACCGTCTCGAGCACCGACTTCGTTGCGGCGTTGATGGCGCCCAACCAGTCGTATGATCGCTGTTCGGCCATGCCGACGTCACTGGTCAACGTTGGGTACACGCGTGAGGAGCTGGCAAGGGTGACCAGTCGCTCGTCAACGAGGCCGACTTTGACCCGAGACGTTCCCAGGTCAATGGCGAGGATGCGCGCGTGCTTGCTCATTATCTCAATGTAGGTTCGACGTTACGCCCTGATGCCGCGGCGAACGAGGAGGGCATCGAGACTCGCATCGGCGCGCTCGAGCGTCGCGTCAATGTCGGCGTCGGAGTGTGCGAAAGAGAGGAACAAGTTCTCAAGATGCCCCGGGTGGAACAGCACTCCGCGATCGAGCATCTCCTCCCACCAGATTCGAAAGAGGTCGGCTCGGGCGTGGCGCGCCGCGTCACGGTAGTTGGCAATCTCGCGGTCGGCGAACCAGACCTGGTACACAGGCCCCATGCCTACGACCGATCCCTCGATCGACTTGTCACGTAACAGCCCTCCGAGACCCTCTCGCAGGCGATCCGAGCGTCGGTAGAGGTCTTCGTAGGACGCCTCTTCTGTGAGATAGCGCAGCGACGCGAGCGCGGAGGCGACTGCGATGGTGTTCCCGGAATACGTGCCAGCAATGGAAACACGTCCGTCGCTCGCCAAGTCCATAATGTCGCGTCGTCCACCGAGCGCCGCGACGGGGAAGCCTCCGCCGAGGCCCTTAGCCATGATGGTGAGATCGGGCGTGATACCAAGAGCCTGCTGTGCCCCGCCGAGCGCGATTCGAAAGCCAGTGATGACTTCGTCGAAGATGAGCAGTGCGCCGTAGCGAGTCGTGATCTCGCGTAGGCCCTCAAGGTACCCATCGCGGGGCAAGATGCAGCCGGTGTTGCACATGATTGGTTCGGTGATCACCGCAGCAATGTCGTTGGGATTCTCTTCGAAGATGCGCTCGATCATCGCCAGATCGTTCCACTGGGCGATGATCAGAGATTCACCCATCTCAGGCGGGACGCCTGGACCCTGTGGCAGGGCGATGGGTCGCTCGTCAGAGCCCGCGAGCGTAAGGTCTGGATGTTTGGACCAGTAGATGGCGTCGGAGAATCCGTGGTACTGGCCCTCGAATCGGATGACCTTCTTTCGTCCGGTGAATGCACGCGCCAGCCGCAGGCTGTAGAGGACACCTTCGGTGCCACTGTTGACAATTCGAAGGGTGTCAACGCTCGGAATGACGTCGGCGATCCCCTGGGCCAATTCGATCTCGGGTTCGCTCGGCAGCGCGAAGACGGTTCCCGCGTTCTCGATTCGCTCGACCACCGCTCGGGTCACCGACGCCGGACGGTGTCCGAGGAGCATCGGTCCGAGCCCGAGGAGGTAGTCAATGTACGTGTTGCCATCGACGTCGACCAGGTGTGCGCCTTCGCCGTGGTCGGCGAAGATCGGGTGCGGTTCCCACCCCGAGAATGCAGCGCGTGCAGTGCTGTTGACGCCGCCGGGAATCACTTTGAGCGCTTTCTCGTAGAGTTCGCTGGACTTGGCGTAGCGCTCTGGATGAATGAACTCGCTGGTCATGTTTCCCCTATGTCTTTATAATGACATAATAACTATAGCATCCCTACCTGCCTTCCGCCAGGGTGGGCTGGAACGATCGAATACCCCGTGTGCGTCACTGGGGTTTGGGTGGAATGACGATGACGGGTCACTGCGATTTTTCTGACTGCGTCGAGGTCGATGAAATAGTTTTGGCGCCATGGACCAACGCATAAGCCTCATAACGCTCGGCGTGTTAGATCTGGCGAGGTCGCGCGCATTCTACGAAGCGCTTGGCTGGAGCGGTGCCCAACAATCCGACGACGACGTGTGTTTCTTCCAGACGGGTGCGATGGTGTTCGCACTATGGACTGCGCTCGGCGGACACAGCTCTGGTGGAGTTGAACTCGCCTACAACGTTCGAACGCCCGAGGAAGTTGAAGCCGTCCTTCTCGAAGCCCAGCGGGCGGGCGCCACTATCGTGCGCGGCGCCGCTCGAGCGGACTGGGGCGGTCATTCAGGTGAATTCAGCGACCCCGACGGTCACGTGTGGGAGGTGGCGCACAATCCGGGTTGGCACGTGCTCAATGACGGCTCGGTGCGAATCTGAGGCGCCGTTGATCGCGTCGCTGATGTGATGCGAAAGTCGCTCAGCGAAAATCAGCCTTCGAGCGCCGCGAGGACTTTGGCGGCATGGCCGTCGGCACGCACCGCGTACCAAGCCCGCTCGATCTTGCCGTTCGCACCGATGAGGAAGGTGGAGCGTATGACGCCGAGCACCTTCTTGCCGTACATCATCTTCTCCCCGTAGGCGCCGTACTTCTCCATGACCTTCTTGTCAGGGTCACTCAGGAGTTCGAATCCGAGTCCGTACTTCTCGCGAAACGCCACGTGCTTGCTCGCACCGTCTGGCGAGACGCCGAGTACCGTGACGCCGAGGTTCCTAAAGCTACTGAGTTCATCATTGAATTGGCACGCTTCTTTCGTGCAGCCGGGCGTGTCGTCAGCGGGGTAGAAGTACAGGACAATGCGCTCGCCCGCGTAGTCCTTCAAGGCGACTTTGGCACCGTCCTGGTTCAAGAGGGTGAATGCGGGTGCCTTCGTGCCAGCTTCGAGTCGTGCCATGGTGCTCCTTTACAAGTGTTCCGAGGTGAATACTCTCACGTAGACTAGAAGAGAAGCTCCGTGAGTTGAGCTTGGGCCCACACTTTCGAACGCCGGTTCCGGGTCCAACCGAGAAAAGACCGTTGTCCCGTGAGTAGTGAAAGCCCAGAGTCCGTGACGTCGTCACAGGACTCTTACGCCACCAATAAAACATTCGTCGGACTGGGCGTGCAAGCAGAATTGTGCGCCGTCCTCGAGAAGCAGGGAATAACGACCGCATTCCCCATTCAGGCCATGACCATCGCGGACGCGCTCGCGGGACGCGACATCTGCGGCAAGGCCAAGACCGGGTCGGGCAAGACGCTCGGGTTCGGACTTCCGATGCTCCAGCGCATCGCCACCGGCACGTCATTCAACAACGATCAGCCCGGCCCCGCGCGCCCGCGCGGTCTCGTGTTGCTGCCCACTCGCGAACTCGCCGTGCAGGTGCATGAGGTGCTCGAACCGCTCGGTAAGGCGTTGGGTCTTCACGTCAACGCCGTCTACGGTGGTGCCGACATCGAGCGTCAGGTGAAGTCACTGCGCAAAGGTTGCGACGTCATCATCGCCACACCGGGTCGCTTGATCGACCTCGGAGACCGCGGTGAGCTCAACGTCGAGAACCTCGACGTGCTCGTCCTCGACGAGGCCGACCGCATGGCCGACATGGGCTTCATGCCCCAGGTCGAGTGGGTGCTTCGTCGCATTGCTGAGCATCCGCACCAAACGCTGCTGTTCTCAGCGACCCTTGACGGTGCGGTTGACCGCTTGGTGAAGCGCTACCTCACCGACCCCGTGTTCCACGAGGTCGCGAGTGACACACAGACCGTGTCGTTGATGGTGCACCACTTCTTGAACGTCCACCAGATGGACCGCATCAAGGTCGCCGCGACCATCTGCAAATCCTTTGACAAGACGATCATCTTCTGTCGCACCAAGCGCGGGGCGGACCGGTTGGTAGAACAGTTGCAGAAAGAGGGTGTCGACGCCGCGGCGATCCATGGCGACCTGCGCCAGAGCCAACGTGAGAAGGCCTTGGCGGATTTTGGCGCCGACAAGCTCGCGGTGCTCGTGGCGACCGATGTCGCGGCCCGAGGACTCCACATCGACGGCGTGGACTGCGTGATGCACTTCGACCCGCCTGAAGATCACAAGGCGTACCTGCACCGATCAGGTCGAACCGCACGCGCGGGCTCGACCGGCGTTGTGGTCTCGCTGCTCTTGTGGAACCAGATCATCGAAGCCGAGATCATCATGCGACGGCTGGCGCTCAAGCGACCCATCGTTGAAGTCTTCTCCAATGACCCGCACCTGAAGGATCTCGCGAACTGGGACCCAACCAAGGAGAGCTCGACACTGTGAGCCGTTCGAAAGAATCACTGCCGGTCTTTAAGTACGACGACACCATCAAGCGAGCACTCGTCGTGGTCGCGCACCCCGACGACATCGACTTCGGCTCGGCGGGTACGATCGCGACCTTGACCTCGCACGGGGTTGACGTGGCGTACTGCCTCGTGACCTCGGGTGATGCGGGTGGCGACGGTTCCACGCTTTCCAAGGCCGCGCGCTCGGCGATGCGCGAGGCCGAACAGACCGCCGCCGCCGGCGAGGTCGGCGTCACCAAACTCACCTTCCTTCGCTGGCCCGATGGACAGGTCGAGCCGACGCTCGAGCTTCGTCGTGAGATCTCGCGCGTGATCCGCATTCAAAAACCTGACCTGGTCATCACCCAAAGTCCCGAGAGGAACTGGGAGCGCATCTACGCAAGTCACCCCGACCACCTCGCCGCCGGTGAAGCGACAATGCGCGCGGTGTATCCCGACGCGCGCAACCCTCACGCCTTTCCCGAGTTACTGGCCGAAGGATATCTGCCCCACACGGTAGGGGTGGTGTGGCTCTCGAGCCAGCAACCAACAATGGTCGTTGATATCACGAAGCGGTTCAGCCTGAAGCTCGCCGCACTGACCAAACACGAGAGTCAGGTCGGCGATCGCGAAGACCTCGAGCCGATGCTGAGGGCGTGGGCCCGCACGACTGCGAAGAATGCGGGACTCGCAAAAGGCCGGCTCGCCGAGGGATTCCGGGTCGTCTCAACGAGCTGAGCCGTGCAATTACAGCGTCGTAGTGTGTCGCTATGGGCCACGACAACAAGAAGCACGAGGTCGAACGAACCCCCATTGGTCTTCGCGACGTCACACACGGTCTCGGCGAAACATTCCTCGGTCTCACTCGTGAGAATCTTCCGGGCCAGTTGCTCGCGGGCGTCACGCTGCTCGCCATTGCCATCCCCGAACAGTTAGCGACGGCCCAACTCGCAGGTGTTCCCGCCTTCACCGGGATGATTGCCTTCATCGCCGCGACCCTGGTGTTCTCCTTTGTCGGTTCGAATCCGATTCTCTCGGTCGGAGCGGACTCGACGATTGCGCCGTTGTTCGCGGTTGCGCTCGTGAGCATTGCACTGCCGGCGTCGTCGCAGTACTACGCCCTGGTCGCCGGCACCGCGCTCATCACCGGCGTGATCTTGACCATCATCGGACTCTTGCGTCTGGGCTGGTTGGCGGACTTTCTTTCCGCCCCGATCGTGGTCGGCTTCTTGGGCGGTATCGGCATCATCATCATCGTCCACCAGCTCCCGCGGGTCTTCGGCGTGGCCGCGGGTGGGGATTCGATCATCCAACGGCTCACCTCGCTCGGCCATTACGTGCACGCGACGAACGGGTGGTCACTCGTAATCGGACTCGGGACCCTTGGGGTCATGTTGCTGGGCGAGAAGGTGAACCCTCGCCTGCCGTGGGCGCTGGCGGCGGTGCTCGTGAGCTCGCTGCTCGTCGGTTTGTTCTCCTTGACCGCACACGGTGTCCAGGACCTCGGCACCGTGGTGGTGGGACTGCCCACGTGGCGCCTGCGGTGGTTCAGCGCGCATCAGTGGAGTGTCATGGTCACCATCTCGCTCACGTTGGTGGTAGTCATCATGAGCCAGAGCGCCGCGTCCTCACGGACCTCGGCCGACGAAATCGGCGTGGCCGACGACCTCAGTAGAGATTTCGTGGGTATTGGACTGGCCAACGTCGCTACCGGCATGCTCGGGTCGTTCGCCGTTGACGCGAGCCCGGCACGTACGACAATCTCGCGGCTCGCCGGGGGACGAACCAAGATGGTCGGTTTCACCGCGGCGATGGGGGCGCTCGCGCTCTCGCCATTGGCGACGTTCGCACGTGACATCCCGCTCAGCGCACTCGCGGGTGTGCTGCTCTTCATCGCGGGACGATTGATCAAGGTCGCTCAAATGAAGCAGATCCTGCACTGCAGTCGTCCCGAGTTCGTGTTGTCGGTGCTCGCGGGTCTCGGCGTGGTCTTTCTCGGGGTCGAGAAGGGTCTCGCGTTAGCGGTCGGCCTGGCGATCTTGGAACAGACCTGGCGCTCCGCGCGCCCGCGCATGGTCGAGATGGGCCGACGGCGTGGCTCAACGAGTTGGGAGCCCTACGACGCCCACGCGGTCGAGCGGGTGGACCACATCCTCGCGGTGCTGTTCGACCAGGACCTCTTCTTCGCCAATGCCAATGTCTTTCGTCGCGAGTTGCACGGACTGCTGAAGAAGTATCCCCAGACCAAGCACGTGATCATCGACGCCGTGGCCATTTCGGATATCGATTACACCGCGCTCGCGGTGCTCGACGAGGTCGTAGCCGACCTCCACGCGGATCACATCTCGATATCACTCGCTCGAGCCAACGCGGCACTGAAGGAGAAGCTGCATCGAGCCGGCGAGAAGACGCTTCGCCTCATGGAGTTGTACGACAGCGTCGACGCCGCAGCGCAGTCGCTCAAGTAATCGAGCGAAGCTCCATCCAACGAGAGGGCTCCGCGAGCTCTTGGAAACCGAAGGAGCGATAGAACTCATGCGCGTCCCTCGTGGCGAGCAGTCATCGTTGCAGACCCTGCACGCGTGGATGTGCGAGCGCGGTGGCGATGAGCACTCGACCGAGGCCGCGGCCTCG
This sequence comes from Acidobacteriota bacterium, assembly GCA_019352095.1. Taxonomy (GTDB): domain Bacteria; phylum Actinomycetota; class Acidimicrobiia; order Acidimicrobiales; family RAAP-2; genus RAAP-2. Next base: position 2,164 of record JABBNY010000041.1, on the reverse strand, counting down.
ATACGACGAGTCGAGAAAGACGTCGCTCAACCAGGCGAAGGTCGCTCCGTCGCTCACCCATCGCGCGACGCCGACCTGGACGCCTGCGGGAGTGAACAGACTGATGACGAGCGACGCGTCCAGGGACCTTTGTACGACGTCGCGACTACGTCCCGCCGCCCAGTAACTCTCGTCGCTCAGCCAGTGGTGCACGCGATCGACGTCGACGGCCTCTCGCTCATCACTAAGGTAGAACCCGTCGGGCGCAGGCCAGCGCATGCGGTCTCGGTGCGACTAGGGCTGGGCCAATTGGCGCAGCACGAAGTTCAACACCCCACCGTGGCGGTAGTACTCGGCCTCGGTTGGCGTGTCGATCCTGAGACGCACCGCGAACGTCACGGTCTCGCCATTCTGTCGCGTGGCGCTGACCTCGACCTCGGGCACGCTCTCTCCTCGATTGAGCGGTGCAAGGCCGTGCACCGAGAAGACCTCGGTGCCGTCGAGGTCGTAGGTGGCTGCTGACTCGCCCGCCAGGTACTGCAGCGGGAGAATGCCCATGCCGACGAGGTTCGAACGGTGGATCCTCTCGAAACTCTCGGCCAGGACCGCCTTCACGCCGAGCAACTTGGTGCCCTTCGCGGCCCAGTCACGACTCGAGCCACTGCCGTACTCTTTGCCACCGAGGATCATGAGGGGTGTGCCCTCCTCGGCGTACGCCATGGCCGCGTCGAAGATCGACATCTGTGTACCCTCGGGCAACTTGATGGTGATGCCGCCTTCGGTCCCCGGCGCCAACTGATTGCGAAGTCGGATGTTGGCGAAGGTACCGCGGACCATCACCTCGTGGTTTCCACGCCTCGTGCCATAACTGTTGAAGTCGTTCGGCTGGACGCCACCGTCGGTGAGGTAGCGACCGGCGGGGACGTTCGTACGTATGTTGCCCGCGGGGGAGATGTGGTCGGTGGTGACCGAATCGCCCAACTTCGCCAGTACGCGTGCACCCTCGACGTCGTGAACGACGCCGGGCTCCATCGTGAGACCATCGAAATAGGGCGGCAACTTCACGTAGGTGGACTTGGCGTCCCACGCGTAGGTCACGGCGTTGGTGGTGGGGACACCCTGCCAGCGTTCGTCACCGCTGAAGGCGCTCGCGTAGCGCTCTTCGAACATCTCAGGGGTGATCGATGCGCGTACTGCCGCAGCGACGTCGGCGTCGCTCGGCCACAGGTCTGAGAGGAAAACGGGCTCGCCGTTTCTACCCGTGCCGAGTGGCTCGCTCGAGAGGTCGATGTCGATGGTGCCCGCGAGAGCGTAGGCAACCACCAGCGGGGGGCTCGCGAGGAAGTTCTGCTTGACGTCGGGGTGGATGCGACCTTCGAAGTTTCGGTTGCCCGAGAGCACCGACACCACCGAGAGGTCGTGTTCGTTCACCGCGTCCGAGACGCCGTTGAGCAGCGGTCCCGTGTTGCCAATGCAGGTCGTGCAACCGTAGCCCGCGAGGTAGAAGCCCAGCGCGTCGAGGTCCCCAACGAGGTTGGCGCGCTCGAGGTAGTCCATGACGACCCGACTGCCCGGGGCCAGCGAGGTCTTCACCCACGGCTTGGTCGTGAGTCCGAGTTCCACGGCGCGCTTGGCGACCAGTCCCGCGGCGACGAGCACCGCGGGGTTCGATGTGTTGGTGCACGACGTGATCGCCGCCACCGCGACTGCGCCGTCGCGCAGGTGATCGGCGGCGTCGAGTCCGCGCACCTCAAGGGGCTCTCGGCCGAGGGCGGTACGAAACGCGCCGCGCGCGCCCGACAACGAGACGCGGTCCTGGGGACGCTTGGGTCCGGCGAGGCTGGGCTCAACGCTCGCGAGGTCCAACTCAACGTATTCGGAGTAGATGGGTTCGACGGCGTTGGCGTCGTGCCAGATGCCCTGGGCTTTCGCGTACGTCTCCACCAGTTCGAGCTGGTCCTGTGGTCGACCCGTGAAGGCCAGGTAGTCAAGTGTGACCTGGTCGATGGGGAAGATTGCGCAGGTCGCGCCGTACTCGGGCGACATGTTGCCGATTGTGGCGCGTGTCTCGAGTGAGAGCGACGCAATGCCCGGCCCGTAGGCTTCGACGAATTTTCCAACGACACCGTGACGTCGCAACAGTTCGGTGATGGTGAGCACCACGTCGGTTGCGGTGACACCCTCG
>JABBNY010000308.1 GCA_019352095.1 Acidobacteriota bacterium | reverse complement strand
CGACAATCCCGCTGGGACGCGGGAAGATTCCGGCGACGAAATCGCTCGCTGGTGGACTGGGGTAGCCGACGCCGGTCACGTAGTGATCGACGCGGTGGTGCAGGACGCTGGCAACGTCCTCCGCATCCTCGATCGAACGACCCGTGACCAGCATCGGTAGTTCGGTGTCAACGTCGAAGCCCCGGTTCTCTGCATCCCGTAATTGGGCAAGGAGCGCTCCGTACGCGGGGGAAGACTTGACCTGGGCGAACTCGGTGTCGCTGAGTCCTGACTGGCTGAGGACCTCTTCCCAGCGCGGGCCGTCGGCCAGAGCGACAATCGAGTTGTACTCGGCAACCAGTGCAGCGATGGACTGAGATTGGGACCGACGGATCATGTCGGTCGCGGACACGTCAGCTCCCTCGTGGCGCAGCACACCGGCGAGTACTTCTGCGGCGCTCCGGATATCGGTCAGCCCGTCGTGACCGGTTGACGGATCGGGGTCGTAGTGCGTGTCCACGTACAGATGGTTGGCCTCTGAGCCACGCGTAAGGGCGACGTACAGCACTTCTCGAGTGGTGGTCGGACTCGCAAATGCGTGAGCGGTGTCCACGGTGCGTCCCTGGGCGCGATGCGCCGTCGTGGCGTAGGCGAGTTCGACGTTCTCGGCAACGTACCTGGCCGGTAGGATCACCGAGCAGTGTCCGTTCATCCGCGTGACGGTCATGGAGCCGTCTGCGTGCGTCGCTTCAACGGTCCACTCGTCACCATTCTTGACCCAGCCCGTGCCCGTCATGAGACGTCGGTCGTTCTCGCGTGTCACGACAAGATCGTTGGTGCCAGCAGTCATCGCTCCCGCGACGTCGACCCCTTCTTCAACCACTGCACCACTGGCCACCCGCTCCGCTCGGGCGCGAGCATTGAGCTCGTTCACGGTCGCAGTGTCGCCGGCGAGCATCAACGAATGCAGGTCATGGTCGGTGTCGGCCTTCCACGCCGTGTAGAGCGCGTCGAGCATCTCGTCACGAGTTCCTTCAGTGATTCGTCCGTGCGACGCGTAGGTAGCAAGAGCGGCGTTGGTTCCGTTGCGGACCTCGAGACTGGCTTCTTTCTCCCAGCTGGACTTGAAACGACGAACGTCCACAAGCGTCGGAGTGCCGTCGCCGCGGTCGCGAACGAGAGTACGAAACATCCCTCCGGCGTCCACACTGGAGAGCTGCGCCCCGTCACCGACGAGGACGACCTTGGCCCGGGCGTCGAGTGCGGCTGACACGAGCTCATCGAGCGCGAATGTGGAGGCGAGACTGGCTTCGTCTACCACGACCAATTGATCCTTGTGAAGTGTCCAGCGGGCTAAAGCTTCATCGAGCCAGGTGATGCTTGCGCGCAGTCGGGGACTCGGCTCGCCACCCGTGCGTTCGATGATGCGCACTTTCTCGCGTAGTTCACCAAGTTCACGAGTCCTTTGGACCTGCAGACGATATTCGTGGAGCCACTTGGCGAGATTGTCAGTATCGATTCCCATGTCGTCGGCTAGAACTTCGGCCGCCGCTGCGGACGGTGCGAGACCGACAACCGAACCGATACCGTGCTCTAATTCCCACGCCGCGCGCAGCCCAGCCATGGCAATTGACTTTCCTGTGCCCGCCGGACCCACCAGAAGATCGAGGGCCCGGCCCGAGGTCGTGATCTGCTCTACGACGAGGGCCTGGTCGATCGAGAGTTTGAAGTTCTTTCCGGGGAGTCGACGCTCGGTAACTTCGCTCACTGTGGCAGTGCTGACAACTAACGCGTCGAGGCGCTGGCCCGCGTCGAGAAGACGCGCCTCGGCGTCTAGCAGCGTCGTGGTGGTGTAGAGCCAGTGACCAGTTCCCTGGAACTTAGAGGTACCGTCAGCGCGAAGCAGGAAGCGCGGCGTGTGGTGCAGGTTGGGAGTGGAGATGAGGAGCGCCTGGGCGACGGCCAGGTCGGTCGCCCGAATAGCGGTGAGGATCCGCTCCGCCGGCCTGGTGAAGCGGACACCCTGCATCTGACGGAATACTTCGGCCTGGACGTTGGCGCGAGAGAACGTGGGCCGCTTGGCGCTCACGACGTCGAGAGCGGAATTGGCTACGTCAAGCAGGATCTCGTCTTCGAACTCAGCACTTGTGAAGGCGGGCACGTCCCGCTCGCCCAGTTCGTGGACCCACGCCAGGGGCTCATCGTCGATATACGGCGCAGCCCGACCGATCCACTCTTCAGTCAGGTCCCCGAGTCCCGCACCTCTCTTTGCTCGCCGGGTGGTGAGGGTAGCCGTCTGGCGTAACTTGAGCACTTCGACGTCAGTCGGAGGGCGGCGGTGATCCTTTTCGAACTGGGCAATCAGACGGTCCTTCGCGCAGACTATGGCGGCGGTGCGCTGTGAGAATTCGTCTATTAGGGGCTTAGAGACACCGGCCACTTCCCACTTCGGGGCGATACTGGAGCGGCGGGTATGGGTAGTCCAGTCCCAACCGAGTTCGGCGGTGAGTAGGTCCGAAAGGACGCCCTGGTGCATCTCCGAAAGCATC
>JABBNY010000307.1 GCA_019352095.1 Acidobacteriota bacterium | reverse complement strand
GTCTCGCTGGGCAATTACAACCACTCGAATCGGCCGCCTTGGAGATCATTTGTCCTCCAAGAAAATCGTGGCACGATTCATCGCGATTCCTGGAGCTGGTGCTGCGGACCATGGTGGAGTGTGGATTCCTCAAACGCATTGAGCTCGTCACTTGTATCCAGTCCTGCTACACTTTAACTATGATGATAGATAAAGATAACAACTTATCCGAAGAGACGGAGTTCGGTTCCTCCATCGTTTTTCGGTTGGACCCGCGCTCGGGCGTACCCACCTATCTCCAACTCGTCCAACAGGTAGAGAACGCAATCCGGCTCGGCTACCTGCGCCGGGGCGACCAACTCCCACGCATTAGAGATGTCGTCACTTCCCTGTCAATCAATCCCAACACGGTGCTCAAGGCGTATCGGGATCTCGAGCAGAAGGGCCTCATCGGGGCGCGTCCGGGTCTCGGGACCTTCGTGGAGGCGGCCCCGGAAACGGTGGGGCTCAGTGAACTGACGACGCTTCGTCGCAGCCTTGTCACGGGATGGTTGCGCGAGGCCGCAGCGGCTGGCCTTGATGAGGATGGGATCGTCGCACTGTTCACGAGCGCGTTAGGGGATTTTCGTAAACGGCCCGACGAGCACCGACAGACGTCGCGCCAGAGTCGCGTCGCGTCGGGCGCGACGGGGGGAGCAGCGTGAACGTCGTCGAGAGCTTCGGGCTCGGTGTGTCCTATCGGGGCACTTGGGCGCTTCGCGACTGCACCCTTGCGGTACCCGAAGGGCATATAGTCGCCCTCGTCGGCTCGAACGGAGCGGGCAAGACGACCCTGCTCCACTGCGCGGTCGGACTCACCGCACCAACAACCGGGGAGGTAACCGTTCTCGGCGGCATTGGGGCCGGGTCGCCCGACGCGCTTGAGCGCGTCGCCTTCGTGGCACAGGAGACGCCGTTGTATCGCCACATCACGGTGCGAGCAATGCTCACCGTGGCGGCCAACTTGAACCAGCACTTCGACCGGAACCTCGCTGAAGCGCGCGTGGCGGCTCTCGACATCCCGCTCGATCGTCGAATCGGCAGGCTCTCCGGCGGCCAACAAGCTCAGCTCGCTCTCGCACTGGCGCTCGCTCGACGGCCCGACCTGCTTGTGCTCGATGAGCCGCTCGCACGGCTCGATCCGCTCGCACGCCATGAAGTAATGGCCGTCGTCATGTCCGCCGTGGCCGAGGAGGGTCTTTCAGTGATTTTCTCCTCGCATGTCGTGTCCGAGCTGGAACGAGTAGCTGACTACCTCATCTTGATGAGCCACGGTCGAGTCCAGATGGTGGGAATGATTGACGACCTTCTGTCCAAGCACGTGGTGTTGAACGGGCCAACTGACGACGCGGAGAGAGTTGCCGAATCGTTCGCTGTCGTCGAGTCGCAGCACGCGGGGCGACAGACTCAGTTCGTTGCGCGAATCGATGCGTCGGTGGAGATCCCGAAGAGCTGGGTAGCCGAGAACATCTCGCTCGATGAACTCGTGCTGGCCTACTTGCGTGAACCATCCGCCACAGCGATGTCTGGCCCGCTTGCGGTTTCGGCGAATCGTGCGGGAAGGTGACGCGGTGACGACGACGGCCGTTTCATCGTCGGTTGCGTCGCGCGACCACAACGCTCGCGGACAACGCGTCTCGTGGCTTCGGTTGATGCACGTTGCTCTGATCCAGAATCGCGCGGCGCTGATTACGATTTTCGCAGCGTTTGTTACCCTCGTCATCGCCATTGTTATCGGTCGTGACGCCGTGAACTCGAGTTATGCGAGTTACCTCGCTGCGGGCTGCACATTCGCACATCCGACGGATCCCCAAGTGTGTGCAAACACTGCGAACCAATTTGCGGATATACCGAGCTTCACGCCGATCGTCATCGCGCTTCGTCTGTTCCCCCTCGTGATCGGGGCCTTCATCGGAGCGCCCTTGGTCGCGCGAGAGATGGAGTCGGGCACGTATCGCTTCGCGTGGACGCAGGGGGTGGGCCGCATTCGCTTGCTTCTCGTGACGCTTGCAATGTTGACATTGATTGTGACGCCCGTGGCCGTCGTCCTCGGATTCTTGCTCGGCGGCTGGTACATACACCCCTACGCGGTGATCAACATTGCTGTCGGGAGCCATTGGCAATCCGAGTTGTTCACGACGACGTGGTGGATGACGCCAGCATGGACACTTTTCGCGCTGGCGCTTGGGACGTTGGTTGGGGCCATCGTCAAGCGCACAGTTGCCGCGATTGCAGCCACCATGGTCATCGCTGGCGGAGTCCTTTTCGCAGTTGGCCAGTACCTCACTCGGATCTTCGACATCGGTGCGGTCGCGTCGTCGCGAATCCTTCTCAATGGCATGAATTCCGGGCCGCTCAGTATCGTCGCATCACACGGCCAAGGCCCTGCGGGGAGCTGGCTCGTGCGCTCGTGGTACACCGGTCCCGGCGGACACGTGTTGGGTGTCAAGGCGGCAAAGATGAGAAGAAGGAAATTGAGCTGTAAATCAGGCTTTACAGTGTTCTAGGAAGAT
>JABBNY010000040.1:8092-16346 GCA_019352095.1 Acidobacteriota bacterium | reverse complement strand
GGGAGGGATCGTTGCCAAGATTATTGAACGCAACACGACGATTCCCGTACGCCAGTGGCGCTGAGTGGGCTTGCGGCCAATGATCCGCACCTCCAGCCGGCCGCACGCAACCCCCAATTGGTCGAGCGCGTCATCGCCATGTGCTTTCTCGTTGGGATCATCCTGGTCATCGGTTTCGGTGCGTGCTACTGGGTGAACGCCAAACCCTGGACGCTGGGCGCGACCATGGGTGGCGGCCTCTTCTTTCTCGGTGTCGGTCTGATCGCGTGGGGCAAGTACCTCATGCCGAGGGGCCCCTTCGTCGAAGAGCGTCACACGCTCGCCAACTCAGAGAGTGATCGCGACGCGTTCGCGGCTGCGATCGTGGAGCGCGGCGGCAGTGTCATCAAGCGACGAAAGATGCTCGGGGGACTGCTCGGTGGCGGCCTTGGCATCTTCAGTGTCGTGGCCATCTTTCCGCTCATTCGAAGCCTCGGTCCGTTGCCGAAGTCCACGTTGTTCCACACCGACTGGCGCCCCGGCAGTTTCGCCGTTGACATCACCGGACGACGCGTGCACAAGGGCGACCTCGCGATTGGATCGATCGTCACGGTCTACCCTGAAGGCTTCCAGGAGACCGACAACGGCCAAGCTGTTGACCAGACGGTGCTCATTCGAATCTCCAATCAGGACTTCACGACCCAAAAGGGGCGAGAGACCTGGGGGCCCGCGGGCTACGTTGCCTACTCCAAGCTCTGCACGCACCTAGGGTGTCCGGTCGGCTTGTACGAGCAGCAACTCCAATTGCTCGTCTGCCCGTGCCACCAGTCGATGTTCAATGTGACCAATGGTGCGGTGCCCAATTTCGGGCCAGCGCCCCGCCCGTTGCCACAGCTGCCGCTCTACATCGATTCTGACGGCTACATACGTGCACAAAAGGACTACGGCCAGCCGGTCGGCCCTGGATTTTGGGAGCGTTCATGAGTTCCGAGGTCATCAACACCAAGCGCGCGAAGCAAGAGGCCTCCGGACCATACGGCAAGGTCGGTCATGCGCTGAACGAGCTCGACGACCGTTTGGGTGTTGCCAAGGGTGGTCGTACCTTCCTCGACAAGATCTTCCCCGACCACTGGTCATTCATGCTCGGCGAGATCGCGCTCTACTCGTTCGTCGTGCTGCTCGCGACGGGTGTGTTTCTGACGCTCTACTACATCCCCAGTACCGCGCTCACCACCTATCACGGCAGTTACCTGCCACTGGACGGTCAGCGCGTCACCGAGGCGTACGCGTCCTCGGTCAACCTGTCGTTTGCGGTGCGCGCGGGACTGCTGATGCGCCAGATGCACCACTGGGCCTGTGACATCTTCATCGGCGCGATCGTCGTGCACATGGCGCGCGTGTTCTTCACCGGCGCGTTCCGCAAGCCCCGTGAACTGAACTGGACCATCGGTACCACGCTGATGATCCTCGCGATCGTCAACGGCTTTCTCGGTTACTCACTGCCCGACGACCTGGTCTCGGGCACTGGTATCCGTATTGCCTACTCGATCATCCTCTCGATCCCGGTCGTCGGTTCGTACCTGGGTTTCCTCGTCTTCGGTGGCAACTTCCCCGGCACGATGGTCATCCCGAGGTTCTTCATCTTGCACGTACTGATCGTGCCGGCGCTGATCCTCGGACTGGTCGGTGCGCACCTGTTCCTCCTGGTACGCCAGAAGCACACGCAGTTCCCCGGCAAGGGTCGCACCGAGAACAACGTGGTGGGTACTCCCATGTTCCCCGTGTTCATGGCCAAGACCACCGGCTTCTTGCTGGTCGTCGCCGGTGTGACCGCGCTGCTCGGCGCGTTCGCCCAGATCAACCCCATCTGGCAGTTCGGACCCTACGAGGCGTCGAGGATCTCCTACGCCGTCCAACCCGACTGGTACATGGGTTTCCTCGACGGCGCACTTCGTATCTGGCCGTCGTGGTCGTTCCACAGTTTCGGCTTTACGATCCCGCTCGAGGTGACGGTGCCGGCGGTGATCTTGCCGGGCATCCTGTTCAACATCGCTTACGTGTGGCCCGCGTTCGAACGCAAACTCACGAAAGATTTTGCGATGCACAACCTGCTCGACCGACCGAGCAACCGTCCAAAGCGCACGGCGGCGGGTGTGGCGGTGCTGTCCCTGCTCTCGATGCTGTTCATCGCGAGTTCCACCGACGTCATCGCCAACTTCTTCCACCTGCCCCTCAACCAGGTCCTCTGGGGGATGCGCATCCTGGTCATCCTCTCGCCGTTCGTTGCCTACCCGATCACCTGGAAGATCTGTCAGGAACTGCGTGTGGTCGAAGGCGGCGGAAAGCGCAAGACCACCAACGTGGTGACACGCACCGCCGAGGGTGAGTACGTGGCCACCGCGGCGCCGGTCTATGTCGACGACGTACATTCTGAGCTAGAGGCGAGCGAGGTACCGACCTTCATCGTCGACGAGACGGATCAAGAGGGCGGCGCCGGGACTCGCACGGTCGATCGCTAAGCCACTGCGTGGCGAGCGGTGCTAGGACCAAGAGTGTGGGTCGAATAGTTACCATCGTGGTGAGCACCTTGCTGGCGCTCGGGGGAGTCGGGTCCTACGTGTTCACCCACGACACGACGACCACTTCTACGACGAGCTCCACCAGCACCTCGACGACGACACTGCCCCTCGAGCGCCCGACACCCGGCTGGAAGGTCGTCAGCTCGTCGGCGCGCGGCGTCATGGTGGACTATCGCGACCTGAGGGTCGGAAGCGCGGTCTTTCGCGTCCTGCGGCTTCGTGCACGAACGACACTGCTGCGCTGGCATATCGGCAGTGTCGATCCACCGACGTCGCCGCGCGAGGTGCCCGTGGACGCGGGCCCCGCGATCTTTTGGCCCTCCGAAGGCCTCGCCGGCGTGGTGGCGGTGTTCAACGGTGGCTTCAAGAAGGCAGGTGGGGGCGGTGGCACGGCGGTCGACGGTGTCACCCTCGAGCCAATGGTGCGCGGCTACATGACGATTGCGATCGACGCCGCGGGCCACTGGAGTATGGGCGTGTGGGGGAGTCCTTCGTTTCCCGCGCCGGGCTTTGATGCCGTGGCGCTGCGCCAAAATCTGCCGCCACTCGTCTTGCACGCGCGCCTGACGCCGGCAGCGGTATCGAAGAACTGGGTGCAATGGGGTTCGCCGCTCAACAACGTGCCCCTGGTCGCACGCACCGGGCTCGGCGTCGACGCGAAGGGCAACCTCGTGTACGTGGCGACCATGACCGGCGTGAGCGCCACCCAGGTCGGCGAGGCGCTGGTTCGCGCGGGTGCCGTCTCGGGCATGGAGCTCGACATGAACCCGTATTGGCCGATCATGGGGGCGTCGTTCACCCCACTGCACGCGAACGGCGGGGTCTTTCCGGTTCAGATTCCCTACGCGCAACACAACCCGTCGATCTACGAGACGGGCTGGCAGCGAGATTTCTTTGTCGCCATGGCCGAACCCGGCTCGTGGGCGTGCGAGTGGAGGAGTCGGGGCCTGACCCCGGGGGTCAGCGGCGCTCAAGCCCAACGACTGACCCTCGTCGGGCGCGGGTGTCGTGGTGCGAGCGAGGGCATCACGACGACAACGGGGCCGACCAGCACCACGACCAGTTCGAGCACCACGACCACCTCGAGCGTCCCGGGTGGTTCCTAGGCAACGTGGTCCGAGGTCGCTCGAGGGGGAATTGGCTCATAAGGTACTGACATGAGCACTCCAATCGCACCCCTTGATCTGCCCACCACGCTCGGCGCCCTGCGCCAGAGCGGCTACGTCTCTAAGAGCGTTCGAGAGGAGTTGCGCGTCAACCTCGAACAGCGTCTGAGCGAAGGTCGCGCGCTCACCTCGGCGGTGCTCGGCTACGAAGACACGGTGTTGCCTCAGCTTGAGACGGCCTTGCTCGCGGGCCACGACATCATCCTGCTCGGCGAACGCGGTCAGGCGAAGACGCGCATGATCCGCTCACTGGTCGAACTGCTCGACGAGTGGCTGCCGATCGTTGCGGGGTCTGAAGTGCGAGACGACCCCTACGCCCCTATTTCGGCCTACGGCATCGACCTGGTCGCCGAGCAGGGCGAGGACACACCGATCGCCTGGGTCCACCGTTCGCGCCGCTTCGCCGAGAAGCTCGCCTCACCCGACACCTCAATGGCCGACCTGATCGGTGAGGTCGACCCGATCAAAGTCGCCGGGGGACTGTACCTCGACGATCCGCGCGCCCTCTCCTACGGCTTGGTCCCCAAGTCCAACCGGGGCATCTTCGCGATGAACGAATTGCCCGACCTCTCTGAGCGCATCCAGGTGGGACTCTTGAACGTGCTCGAAGAGCGCGACGTGCAGATTCGCGGACACCTCGTGCGCCTCGAGCTCGACGTGCTGGTGCTCGCGACGGCCAACCCCGAGGATTACACCAACCGCGGACGCTTGATCACGCCACTGAAGGACCGCTTCGGTTCCCAGATCCGTACCCACTACCCCTACGAGATCACGACCGAGATCGCGATCATCCATCAAGAGGCGAAACTACCCACGACACCGGTGCCCATCACGGTGCCGTGGTTCATTGACGACATCGTGGCGCGCGTGAGCCACCTCGCGCGCAAGAGTCACGTCATCTCACAGAGCTCAGGGGTGTCGGTGCGACTCTCAATCGCCAACTACGAGACGGTCGTGGCGAGCGCGCTACGTCGCACACTGCGCACCCACGACGAGACGGTGGTGCCACGCGTGAGCGACCTCAGCGCCATGGTCCAGTCCACCCAGGGCAAGATCGAGTTCGACACCATGGACGACAGCGATTCGGACCAGGTCATCGCCGCGTTGGTGTCGCTCGCGGTTCGTCAGTGCTTCGCTGAACACGTGCTGCTCGAAGAGGCCCCGGAGATCGTGGCGGCATTCGGGGCCGAGGCCCTCGTTCACACCGGCGACGACCTTCCCGATCGGGACTACGTGGCGGTCCTCTCTGCCATGCCCGCGCTCGCGGCGCCCGTTCGACGCGTGGCGGGTCCCGGGGCCAGCGACGGCGAACTCGCCGCAGCGACCGAACTCGTGCTCGAGGGGCTTTATCTCACCAAGCGGCTCGCGAAAGACGCGTCGGGGGCGAGGGCCCTCTATCGCACGCGTAACCGCTGATGCCCGTTCGCTACGGCTTTCGACGCTTCGGTGAGGGCGACGATTTCTCTGACCTCGACGTCGAAGAGATGCTGCGACTCCTGGCCGATGACTTCATGGAGCACGGTGACCTCGACGAGGCGATGGACCGGCTGCTGCGCGAAGGCTACGTGACGGCCGAGGGCGAACGTATCGAAGGACTGCGCGAACTACTCGAACGTACGCGCGCGAAGCGTCGCGAGCTCGAGCAGCACGCTGACCCCGACGGCGAGATGCAGCGCTACCGCGACTGGCTCGACGAGATCGAGCAACTCGAGAGCGACGAGCTCGAACAGTTGTTGAGCGACGCCGAGGCTTCTGAGGACGAACGACGAAAAGAGGTGACGCGCGACCTCGTCGAGCAACGTCGCATGCAGCGAGAGTTGATGAGCGAACGTCTGAGTGAACGGATCGGCGAATACGCGCACTACGAATTCGTCTCGTCCGAGGCCCGCGAACAGTTCGAAGCGCTGACCAGCGAGCTGCAACAAGACGTCCTCAACACCTACTTCGAACAGAGCAAGCAGTTCATGGGTCAGCCCGATCCTGAAGAGTTGGCGCGCATGCGCACCATGATGGACGCCCTGTCGACGATGATCGAACAAGACCGTCGCGGCGAAGCGCTCGACCCCTCGTTCGAGGACTTCTTGGAGAAGTTCGGCGATTTCTTCCCCGGTGCTGCGAGCCTGGAGGACGTGGTTCGCGCCATGGCCGAGCGGGCCGCTGCCGCCGAGGCGATGTTCAATTCCTTGTCGTCGGAGCAACAAGGGGAGTTGCGCGCGTTGTTCAACCAGATGATGAGCGACATGGACCTCAATTTCTCAATGAATCGTCTGGTGTCGAACCTTCGCCAAGCCACGCCCGACATCGACTGGAACCGGGCCCATCGAATGCGCGGCGACGCGGGATCCTCCTTCGCCGACGCCACCTCAATCGCCGAGCAGTTGGGTGAACTTCGCGGTCTCGAGGAGTTCCTCGGTAAGGCCAGCGCGGCCCAGGGTCTGCCCGAGGTGGACGTCGAGGCGGTGCGCAGAAACTTGGGCCCCGACGCCGCGGCGCACATTGTGCGCCTGCAAAAGGCGTTGAAGGGGCTCAAGGACCGGGGCTTCGTCGATCGAAGCGCCGGGCAGCTGACATTGAGCCCCAAGGGCATCCGCCAGATCGCCCAGCAGGCCCTGAAGGACCTCTTCGGTGAACTTCGTGACTCACCAGCACTTGGCGCGCACCGTGAATCCACCGTTTCTCGAGGTGGTGACCGAGAGGAGTCGTCAAAGCCCTGGGAACCGGGCGAGCCCTTCGCGTTGCATCTGCCCAAGACACTTCGCAACGCCGTCTTTCGCCAGGGTCCAGGCACACCGGTGCGTCTGCACCCCGATGATTTCGAGGTCGAGGAGTTTGAATCGACGCGCCGCTCCGCGACGGTGTTCGCGATCGACCTCTCGCTCTCGATGGCGATGCGGGGCAATCTCGTACCGGCGAAGAAGATGGTCCTCGCGCTCACCCAGTTAATCCGCTCGAAGTTCCCGAGGGACTTCGTTGCCGTCGTGGGCTTTGGCGAGACCGCCCAAGAACTGCGTATCGAGGACGTCCCCGCGTTGAGCATCGATTACGCCTACGGCACGAATCTCCAGCACGCCCTCGCACTCAGTCGCCACTTGATGCGCGCCGAGCGCGGTGAACGACAGGTCGTGGTCGTGACCGATGGCGAACCCACGGCGCACCTCATGGACAACGGTGAGCCGTTCTTCTCCTGGCCCCCCGTGCGAGAGACCCTCGAGCGCACGATGGCCGAGGTGCTGCGCTGCACCAAGGCGGGCATCACGATCAACACCTTCGCCCTCGACATCGAACGAAGCCAGTTCCCGTTTGTTGAACAGATCGGCCGCGTGAACAAGGGGCGCACGTTCTACACGTCGGTCGACGAATTGGGTGTCTATGCACTCGACGATTTCGTGCGTAGCCACCGAGCGGGCTGAGTCAAGAACGAAATAAGGATTTATCAGGAAGATCGCAAATTCAATTTGCATTTCTTTCCAAACCCCGGCACAATGACACCGTTGTAATTACATCGGTGGCGCGGAGCTATCGGCGGGGAGGAACACAACGTGGAAATCGTCGAACTGATGAGCGGCATGGAAGATCGCGGATGGCAGGCACGTTCGAATTGCATGGGTGTCGACCCCGACCTCTTCTTTCCCGAGCGCGGCGCCTCAACGCGTGAGGCCAAGGAAGTGTGCCGAGGTTGTGTCGTACGAGGGGACTGCCTCGAGTACGCCCTGGACAATGGTGAGAAGTTCGGGATCTGGGGCGGAATGAGCGAGCGCGAGCGACGCCGACTGCGTCGCGCGCGAGCTATCGAACGTCGTTCCCAGGCGGGTTGAGGGGCTCTAGGCGGCGCTCGATCGTCGTAGTCGGGTCGAGTCCTAATTGGGTCCAACGAGCGGGGTCCTCGCGCTCGAGCAGTGACAGAGGGGCCAGTCCCACGAGTTCAGCGTGGCTGATGGACTGGGCGCCCTCGAGCATGGACTGGACGCGGTCGTAGACCTGCGAGGGGCGCACGGTCTCGACGTCAATGAGATTGCAACTGACTTGTACCTGGTCACCCACCTCAAAGGCCAGTGAGCGTACGGCGACACCGCGCACCAGTCGCGCGAGTGCACGAGCCTGTTCGATGCTCGTGGCGCGTAGCCAAAGATTCCACGCAACCAGTACCGGCCGGGCGCCAACGGCCACCGCACCCCATCGCGGCGAAAGGCTCGAGGGCCCAAAGTCTGGCGAGAGCTCTTCGAATGCCTGCGCGCGCACGTACGGCAACGTGCGCTGAACCCCATTGGCGACTGGTCCGTACAGGAACGTCGGTACGTCGTAGGTGGTGCTGATCCATCGCGCGGTCTCATCTCGAAGTGCCTCGCTGATGGGTGACTCGCTTGGCGTGAGCGCCACGTAGGGCACGACGTCCACGACCCCGAACCTCGGGTGGACACCGTGGTGGCCCGAGAGGTCGAGGATCTCGTACGCCCAGGCGATCAGTGCGTGGACATCGACACTCAACTGATCGGCGTCATTGATCAGTGTGAACACCGAGCGGTGGTGCCA
>JABBNY010000040.1:0-8082 GCA_019352095.1 Acidobacteriota bacterium | reverse complement strand
GTCGGTGTGGACGTCTTTGAGTGACAGACCGCCGGCTCGAGTCAGTTCGTCAAGGAGCCGTTGGTCACGTCCCTCAGAGATATTGATCACGCACTCGAACACAGTGCTGTAGAGGATAGTGAGCCATTCTCGAGTGAAGGAGCCTTCCGTGGACCGCGTTCGGAAGTGGCGGGTTTTCAACCAGTAGAATGAATAACCACTAGTTGTGTCGTAGTTGAAGGAGCACCGTGAGCCAGGTCCCGACCACAGAATCCACCGAGGTCATCGACCCCGTTGGTCACGTCCAAGTCATCTATCTTGGCCCCGTCGCTCCTCACTGGGAGTGCCGCATGGTCTTTGGCGACGAGGAGCAGATCCAGGCGTTCGTCGACCGCATCGACGCACGACTGCGTTTCTTGCCCCCGCACGACCCACAGTTTCGACGCAATCGCGAGCGCGTCAATCGTGACGCGGAGCGAGAGAACCTCTTGGTCGAGTGGAACCTCGGTTACGACGAGCTCGAGGCCTAGGCCAGCGGCGAGGTCGTGACGCGCTGAAACCAGGCGTCAGGGTCAGTCAGTTCATCGTGGCTGGGTAGTCCGTCCACGCGCAGGAGTGCATCAAAGACACCCAGTCCGTGACTCGCGCTGAGCGAGTGGACGAAGTCGTGCGCGAGGTCGTGGTGTGGACCCTGTGTCGAGATGCCAAAGAGCGCGGCCGCCGCATCCTCGCCACGGGCGTCACTTCGACGATGGCGCTTGTACGCCTCGACGAGCGCGGGCCTCGGACCGAGGAGGGCTGTGGTGATCTGGTGCGCCGCGTGTTCGAAGAACGCGCTCAACACGCTCGCGGCCGCATTGATGGCGCGCGTCGCCTCGGTGTCCTCGGGCAGTTCAATGCCGTCGAGCAGTGCTTCGGGGTTGCTCATGATCGACGAGAGGTCCTCGGGATTGATCATGGTCTGCAAGCGAGTCATTATGTCGCTCTGGGCGGCGCTCGCCTCGCGCACCGCATCGATGAGCAGCGCACGCAACGCGTCGCCGGTACCGGGTTGGGTGAGTACGAGCGACGCGACGAATTCCTGGGCGAGCGCGAAGACGTACACCTCGTCTCGCTCGAGCGACCACGCCTCGGCGAAGCTGGCCAGGTTGTTGACAACGAGGAGTCGCTCGTCACTGAGACGAGGCAGTGGCAATACCGCGAGTGACCACGCGCGCTCTGAGAAGTGACCGGCGACCGAACCCATCTGAAAGCCGGTGAAGAGCGGCCCGATGGTCGCCATGAGTTGGGCCATCATCTGATTCTCTTCGAGGTCGAGCGCTGTACTGGCGGGGTGCGGGGTCGCGATCATCGGCTCGATCAAGGGCTTCCACTGGGCGAGGGCCGCGAGGGTGAGTGCACTGCGGTTGACGGCCGTGACCACGGGCTCTCTCGCCACTTCGAAGAGGGCGTCGACGTGTCGACCCACCAGCGGTGCGAGTTCCTCGATGCGTTGACGTTCGATGGGCTGAGGGTTGGGGTCGCCGTCCTCGCCTCGCGCAATATTGAGGGCCAGCTGCGTCGCGGTCTGGAACCACGCGTCGGGGCCCTGCTGACCCAAGAGATTGAAGATGTCGCCGAACATTCCGCCGAGAGGGTTATCACTCATGGCACCAACTTAGAGGAATTGACGGCATTTGTAGCCAGGAATGCGGGGGTCCTGATGCGACCTAACATCGTGTCCCATGGCCACAGACGTTGCACTCGATATCGGGACCTCGCACACGCGCCTCGCGACGGCCCAGCGGGGGCTCATCTTCAACGAACCGACATTGGTGGCAATCGACACCAACTCGGGCGACGTCGTTGAGGTCGGACACGGTGCACTGGACATGGTCGGACGCACCCCGAGACACGTGGTCGTGTTTCGTCCACTGTCCCAGGGGGCGACCGTCGACTTCGACGTCACCGCCCGGCTGATTTCGGGACTGTTCGATCGGGCGGGTGTCTCCAAGCTCAGTCGTGCGCGCGTGGTGATGAGCGTGCCCTCACTCGCTACCGCTATCGAGCGGCGCGCGCTGCGCCAGGCCGCGATTCAAGCGGGCGCGCGCGAGGTGAGTCTGATTGAAGCGCCCATCGCCGCGGCGATTGGCCTCGGGCTACCCGTGCAGGACCCTGTGGGATCGGCGGTTACCGTACTGGGCGCCGGCGCGTCCGAAGCCGCACTTATCTCACTGGGCGGCATCGTGACGAGCAGCGCGCGTCGCATCGGCGGCAACGACATCGACAACGCCGTCGCGACGCTGCTACGCCTTCGTCACGGCGTCGTGGTCGCACCCGGCACCGTTGAGATGTTGAAGATCCATCTCTCGTCCGCGCTCGAGCGCACACGTGGCGCAGTGGAGGTGGTGAGCGGGCGGACGGTCGATCGCGGTGAACTGGTCGAGGTCGACGTGAGTGCGGAGTTGGTGAACAGTGCGCTGCACGACGTCGTCACGACCACGGTGCGCATGATCCAGGACTGTCTGGGCGACGCCCCCCCGGACCTGTCCCAGGACGTGAGTTCTCGCGGGTTGAGTCTCGTTGGATCACACGCGCAGTTGAACGATTTCGCCGAACTCATTGCCGCAAATACCGGCGTCGAAGTGACCGTCGCACCCAATCCCGACATCATCGTCATCGACGGACTCCAGATGTGCCTCGAAGAGATGTCTTCGTTACACACGTTGTTGCGCAGCGCTGACCGCTAGTCAGGCTCGTCCTTGGTGAGCTGATCCACCGCGGCTCGCACCTGCCAGTCGCGGTCCTCGCTGGCCCGCGCCAACGCCTCGTCGATGTCGGGTCCCTCGAAGTTTGAGAGGGCCACTATTGCACGACGGCGAACTGCGGGTTTGTCGTCGAGCGCCGCGAGCACCGCGCTGCGACCGCGCTCGTCACCGAAGGCACCGAGCGCCGCGACCGCCGTTTCGCGACAGCGTGCGTCGTCGTGCGCGAGGGCGAGTTCACTCAGTCGAACGACGGCGTCGGCGTAGAGATGCTCGGCGAGAGCAAAGATCGCGCCATCGACGACGAGCGGGTCACTGTCGTCGAGGGCCTCGAGGACGAGGGGCGCCACCTCGTCAAAGTCAATGACCTCGTAGGCGAGCAGCGTGAGCGCGTCGCGACGCACACTCGTCTCGGTGTCGGCGAGGGCCGCGCGCCACTGGTCGGGTGTGACGATTTGACGTCGCACCCCGGCTCGAAGCGCCAACACCCGATGACGCGCCTCACTCGAGTGCAGACTCTCGATGACCTGGACGTCGAACTCCCCAGTCTCACTAAAACCAGCGCGCAGGAGCATCTCGGCCACTGTCTCCGGTAGCGTTGGCTCATCAACCGGCACAAGTTACTTTCATCGTCTCAAATCTACCTGCGTCGAATTCTCACTGGGGCGCTGGTGTTGGTCCTCGTGCTTGTCGTGGTCGGAGCGATGCAGCGTTGGACGCTGAACGAGTACGCCTTGACCCCGGGCGACGCGACGCCCGTCCAGCAACTGGTGAGCATCAAGGGTCTGCCCGTCGACTCACATCACGACACGATCATGCTCACCGACGTGTACCTCCAGCGCTTGAACGCGTGGCAGTACGTTGTCATGCACTTCCAGCGTCACGTCGCCTTCTTGAACGGCGATCAGATCCTCGAACCAGGGATACCCTCGAGCCAACTCGTAGCGCAGGGGTTTCTCGAGATGGCCGACTCGAAGCAGAGCGCCGAGGTGGCGGCCTTCACCACCCTCGGCTGGCACCTGCACGCCCAGCCAACCGGTGCCGTGGTCAACGGCGTGGTCACCAACTCGCCCGCGGCCAAGGCCGCCATCAAGGTCGCCGACGAGGTGGTCGGCGTCAACGGCACCACGGTCCTCAACTCGTGTCAGCTCCAAGCAAAAGTCCACTCACTCGCCCCCGGTACCCGCATTGCCCTCGATATTCGACGCGCGCGGATAAGCGGCGCGGGGGACATCACGCGAAGCACCGCGTCCAAGGTTTGGCTCACCACCGCAGCGCCGGATCAATCGCTCTCCAGTGCGTGTCCCAGCGTGAAGGGGCCGGCCCGGTCGTGGCTCGGATTGTCCCTGGAGGACGGCGTGCAGTACCAGTTCCCCGCGCGAATCTCAATCGACACCAAGTACATCGGTGGTCCGTCGGCGGGTCTGGCGATGACGCTTTCGCTGATCGACAGTCTCAGCCGGGGATCGCTCACCGGCCACCACCGCATCGCGGCAACGGGCACCATCGATCAGTTCGGCAACGTCGGTGACGTGGGGGGTGTGGCCCAAAAGACCGTGGCAGTCGCCGACGCGGGGGCGAAGTACTTCTTTGTCCCACGCGTCGAGGTGGCCACCGCCACGGCAAATGCACCCGCCGGACTTCGAATCGTGGGCGTCACGAAGCTCTCCCAGGTGCTCAGCGCGCTGGAACGCATCGGTGGTGCGAAGCCGATTCCCATCACTCCTCCGCGCTAAGTCATTTTTGAGACCTTCCAGGTCGTAGTCTTGAAGGAATGGACGAACGCCGAATTCTCTCCACAACGCGCCAATCGTCGACCGAAATAGTTCGAACGAACTTCACGCCGATCAGAAAAGGTGGTGTCGACCCTCAAGAGGTCAGACTGCACCTTGAGGCGGTCGCGCGCGAAATGGGCCACCTGGAGAATCGCATTCGCGAACTGCAGGAGCAACTTTCCGAGGCCCAGCGCAAAGTGGCCAACCCCACCTTCGACGAGGCGACCCTGGCGAGCGCCCTCGGCGCCCAGAGCGCAGCAATTCTGCGCTCCGCCCACGAGGAAGCGGGCCGGGTGACCGCCGAAGCCCAAGAGCGCAGCGCGCAGGTCTTTTCTGAGACTCAACAGCGAAGCGCGGGACACCTCATTGAGGCCCAGGAGCGCGCCGCCGCATTGATCGCCGACGCCGAAGCGGCGGCGGCCCACATTGATCACGACGCCCGCCTCGCCGCCGAGCGCCTCATCGAGTCGGCCAAAGTAAACGGTGAGGCACTCGTCGAACGCGGCCGTGAGCAGGGTCGCGCCATTGTTGAACAGGCGAACGAGGCTCGAAAGAACGTGCTGAACGATCTCGCGGTGCGTCGAAAGGCTCTGCATCTTCAGATTGAGCAGTTGCGCGCCGCCAGAGACTCACTCGGCTCCTTCGTCGGCACGATACGTGAGCAGGTCGACCATATTCTCGACGGCATCAACGGATCCGACGAGTCAGCGCGAAGTGCCGCACTCGAGGCCCTGCGACTTCGTCCGGCACCACCCGAACCGACCGAAGAGGAACTCCTCGCGGGCACACCGCTTCGCGCAGTGCCCGACGTGACCCTGAGTCCCGCGCCCGACGTTGAGGCGCAGCTGAAGCCCAAGCCCCGAAAGCCCGCCAGGACCCCTAACGAGCCTGACGTACCGGTCGCGCACGACGCCTTGGCTGAGGATACGAGCGGCACCGACGTCGTGAACGAGATCTTCGCTCGTCTGCGAAAAGCAACCCTCGAGGAACGCGGCGCGACGGTGCCGGCGCCCCGCAAGGCCCCCGCACCCACGCACAAGCCCGAGACACCGTCGAGCGAACTCTTCGCTCGACGTGACCAAGCGCTCGACGAGTCGCTCGCGGTCTTGACGAGAAAGGTCAAGCGTGCGCTCCAGGACGACCAGAACATCATGCTGGAGCGACTTCGCGACGTGAAGGGCATGATCACCACCGAGCTCGAGGATGAACACAGCCAACGAGCCCGCTACGCCGATGCGGCGCTCGATGCCTTGGCCGACGCCGCAGCGGCGGGGGTGCAGTTCGCGTTCGATGAAGCCGGTGCGAGCGCGGGACCGGTGAATCGAAAGGGCATCACCGACTGCTCAGCGGACCTCGCGGTCACGATCGTGCTGGCGCTTCGAAAGCGCATCCTCGCCGACGGCAATGGTGACGGACCCGAACGGGCCAACGCCGCCTACAAGGAATGGCGTGGCGCCCGGGTTGAACGACTCTGCACCGACGCCGCACGACGCGCTTTTCACCTAGGGGTCATCAGTGCGTCGCAGGGACGATCCGTGCGGTTCCTTGCGGCACTTAATGACGCACCGTGTGACGCCTGTGCACTCGACGCCGCGTCGGGTGAGCGTCTCGCGGGTCAGAACTTTCCGAGTGGTTCGCAGTATCCGCCCCTGCACGCGGGATGCGCGTGTGCGGTCGTGCCGGTATGAAAAACGGCCTAGGCTCACTGTGTGCGTAGCTCCACTGATGTACCAGCCAGCCCGCGACGTCTAGGGCGACTTTCGCGTCGTTTCTGGGTGGGGCTCCTGGTTGGAGTGCTTTTCATAGGCTTCTTGTCGCTGCGCAGCCTCGCCGTGCTCTGGACCGACCAGATGTGGTTCGCCCAAGCGGGCTACGGCAGCGTGTTTTCCACGCTGTTCGTCACCAAGGTCGGATTGGCCATCGCTTTTGGTGCACTGTTCTTCGCCATCATGTGGGGCAACCTGTTTCTGACGGACCGCTTCGGTGCGCGTAACCTCACCTTCGAACCCGAAGATGAGGTAGTGCGCAGGTTCCAGAACGTGGTTCGCCCCTACGCAGGTCGCGTCTACGCATTGATCGCGCTGGTCACCGGCTTGGTCGCGGGTTTGAACGCGACTGGCCAGTGGCGGACCTACCTGTTGTTCGTCCACCGACAGACGTTTCACGTGACCGACCCCATGTTCCACAAGGACTTGGGCTTTTACATCTTCACGTTGCCCTTCTTGTCCTTCATCGTGACCTGGTCGCTCGTGTCCTTGTTCGTGATCCTCATCATCACCACCGTGTTTCATTATCTGAACGGCGGGATCAGAGCAACGCGTACGACACCGAGAGTGGACCCACGTGTCAAGGCGCACTTGTCCGCGATCGGCGCAGCGATTGCCTTGTTGAAGGCCGCCGGGTACGTGGTCGCGAAGTGGGAGCTCGTGAACTCGAACAACGGCTACGTGCAGGGAGCGGGTTATACCGACGTGCACGCGCGCATGCCGGCCATGACGATCCTCTTCTTCCTCTCGCTCGCGGCGGCGGCGATCTTGCTGCTCAACGTGCGTTCGCGCGGCTGGTCCTTACCCGCGGTGGCCGTCGGTCTGTGGGCTTTTGTGGCCCTGGTCATCGGCGTGCTCTACCCGACGTTGCTCCAGACCTTGAAGGTCAGCCCCGCGCAGGGCTCGCTCGAATCTCCCTACATCCAGCGCAACATCATCGCCACGCGCGCCGCATACGGGATCGACAACGTCAAATACCACACGTTCGCCGGGGCGACCGCGGTGACGCCCGCCCAGGTGAAAGCTGACGCCCCCACCTTGGCCAATATTCGACTGTGGGACCCGTCGAAGAACATCGCCCTCGCGACGGTGACTCGACGTCAGTCGATCCGCTCGTACTACTCGTTCACGACACTCTCGGTGGACCGCTATAACATCAACGGCCAGGTGACCCCGGTCCTCATCGGCGCTCGTCAGCTGAACACCGCGAACCTTCCTTCGCCCAGTTGGGTCAACACGCACCTGCAGTACACCCACGGTGAGGGGGCCGCGGCCATCCAGGCGAACACGGTCGACTCGACGACGGGTAATCCGAATTTCGTCGTGTCGAACGTTCCCCCCACCTCAACCAACGGCATGCCCGCGCTCACCCAGCCGAACATCTACTTCGGCATCAACGACCCGGGCTGGGTGGTCGCAAACACTAAACAGCTCGAACTCGACTACCAGGTGAACAGTGGTCCCCAGGCCGGACAGCCCGTCGAGTCGCACTACCACGGCAAGGGAGGCGTCGCGGTTGGCGGCCTCCTCTCACGCGCGGCCCTCGCGCTTCGACTGGGTGATTTCAACTTCTTGATCTCGAACCAGATCACGTCCCAGAGCCGGGTCCTCTTCGTGCGCGACGTCGCCCAGATGGCCCAGAAGGTGGCACCGTTCCTCACCTTCGACAGCCAGCCGTACGCGGTCATCGCGAACGGGTCGGTGCAGTACGTGCTTGACGCGTACACGACATCGAGTCAGTACCCCTACTCCCAGAGCACGAACAACCTCGGCGTGAGCCAAGGGAACATCCCGTACAACACGAATTACATCCGCAAC
>JABBNY010000306.1 GCA_019352095.1 Acidobacteriota bacterium | reverse complement strand
GGCGCCGACGCTCATCAACTTCTTCTTCAAGACGGGCCTCGGCGTTCACTGATGGCGCACCTTCTGTGCCTGTTCACGCCACTCTCGTGCGCGACGACCTCGATTGCGAAGGCGACGCTTGGTGACGTCTTTGGCGCGCTCTCGGATTGGGTGCTGACGAGTGTCCAGTGGTTCTTGAGTGCCGCCGGTGCCGTGGTCACCTCAGCCAGCGAGCCCGTCACGGTGATCACGTCAGCGACGCCTGAATTCAATGTGTTGTTGGTGATGGCACCACTGTTGATGCTGATCGGACTGCTGGTGAGCACGCTGCAAGCCCTGCGCCACGCCGACACCGCTTCGTTGTGGCGCGTGTACCTCGGGGTCGCCCCCTCGTGCGCTCTTGCTATCGCGATCGCGCGTCCCTTGAGTGGAATGATCATGACCATCGTCAATCAGCTCTCGAGCACGGCGGCGGCCTCGATGAGCCAACACGCGCCCTCGCTCGCGATGGCCTTTTCGTCTCTGACGTCGACGACACCGGGCTTCGCGCTGTTCTTGCTCGCCATCGGCGTCGTCATCGGTTCGTGGCTCGTGTGGTGTGAGTTGATCGTGCGAACAGTGGTGTTGACCCTGCTGTTGGTGATCGTGCCGGTGATCGTTCCACTCTCCACGTTCCCGGCCATGCGGCGCATCGGGTGGCGGCTCGGGGAAACCTTCCTCGCGGTCGCGTTCTCCAAATTCCTTATCGTTATTACGTTGTCACTCGGGTTTGACGAGTTGAGAGGATCGTCAGCCACCCAGATCATCACCGGCGCGGTGACCATGGTCCTTGCGACGTTCTCACCGTTTCTGCTCTTTCGGCTCATTCCCTTCCTCGAGCAGTCGGCCGTACACCATCTCGATGGCCTTCGCCAGCGCATGACGCAGTCTGCGATGAATGCGCCATCCTCGCTCGCGGGTACCGCGTTGCGGGCGGTAACCCCCTCACCCGCGATGCCCGAACCACCCGCGCGACCCGACGACCTTGGGCTCGAAATGTGGGAGCCGGGTCCTGACTTCGAGCCCCCGGAATACACGGGCGTGAAATTGCCGCCCCCGATCGGTACGCCGACGCTGCGCGGCGGTCACGTTGCGTATTCCAAAGATGACGTGGGTCCAGTCGTTGGATGGCACTTCGATGAGTGAGGCCGTTGGTCTCGGACGCTCGGATGCGCTTGACTCCTGGCTCGGACTCGCGCGTCACCAAGTCGCGCTCGTACTCGCTGGATCGATCGTCTGCGGTGACTGGCTCGTGCGAACACGAAGCTCGCCGTTGGAACTCATGGTCGGCGTCGTTTTCGCGGGCGCATCGCTTCGCTGCATTCGAGGTCTCACGATCGCCGAGTTCACGAAGGTCGTGGTCCTCTATCGTGTGCGGTCGCGGTGGCAGCGCGTGGTGAGTTCGCGCGAGGACGAGGTGGTTGAACTCGTGGCGGGCGGCACGGCAACGTTTCGTGGCTATGAGCTCGATCATCGCGGACGGCTCGATCTCTCGGGTGGCGACATCGTTAACGCACAGCGCCTTTCAGAACTCGTGAACGGACTCGCGGTCGGGGCGACGATGAGCCATGTCTCGCTGCACGTGCGTGGAGGGAGCAGCAACGCGCGAACGTTTCTCACGCTGGCGTGCGACGCGACCGTCTGCGAGGGCTGGACGCCGAGCGTCACTCTGGTTGAGGAGGTAGTCGAGAAGAACGTGGGACCCTTGAACCTTGTCCTCGAACGGTGGAGTTACCTTCGAGTGAGTGGAGGTATTCAAAGGGTCATCCGTGTCGATGACTTCCAAGGTGCCACCCAGGAACGTGCCCTGCTTGAACGACTCCAAGAGGTGATGTCCCACCTCGACCTCGCTCTGCACGTCGAGGTCGTGGGCGCCTCGAGGGCCCAGCGACTTTCGGCGAGAGCGGTGCACCGTGTCGGCAGCGATGCGCAGGTCGCTCGCGCCGCGGGCTTTCGCCGAAGCGCTCGCGCAGCGTTAGCGGCCGAGCGGCTTAGCCAGCGCGAGGAGCTTGTCGCGAACGGGCACGCGCTGCTTCGTCTCGGGGTCTACATCACACTGCACTGCGCAAGTCTCAGTGAGCTTCGAGACGCGAGCAGCGAGTTGCGACGAAGGGCCACGGCGTCGGGTCTACGTCTCGATACCGGCGTCGGGCGCCAATGGTCGTGGTTGTGCTTCTCGTTACCGGGCGGACCGGGCTGGTGACGCGCGCCTGGACACATTGGGCGACGTCGAATGACCTTCGTAGTCTTCGAGCGCCGTCGCACGATGCGGGGACTGGACTCGTGGGTGAACCGCTCGGACACGCGTTGCGCGGTGCGCAGTTCGTCTTTGATCCCTTTGACGCCTACGAGGCGGGCATTGTCTCGAATCCGAACATGATCGTCGCGGGCTCGATCGGAGTGGGTAAGAGCACCGTGGTCAAGATGCTCCTCGAACGCGCGCTCGTGCGCGGAAGAAAGGTCGTGGTCATCGACCCCAAAGGTGAGTACGGCGCGCTCGCGCGAGCGCACGGCGTGCGACCAGTTGTGCTCGGACGTG
>JABBNY010000305.1 GCA_019352095.1 Acidobacteriota bacterium | reverse complement strand
GCGGTCACACAAACGCGCGACGATACCAAGGTTGTGGCTGATGAAAAGTGTCGCGGTCCCGAGATCTGCACGCAAGTCGGCAATGAGATCGATGATGTCTGCTTCAACCGTAGCGTCGAGTCCCGTCGTCGGCTCGTCTAACACGAGCAGAGCCGGATTCGCCGCGAGTGCCATTGCAATCATCACTCGCTGTTGTTGACCGCCCGAGAGTTCGTGCGGGTAACGCTCGAGAATGCGTCGGGAATCTGCGAAGCGGACCTTGTCGAACATCTCGCGAGTACGGTCCATAGCCTCGTCCCACGACGACTCGCCGTGATAGCGGTAGACCTCAGCGACCTGACGACCAACGTGCATCGTTGGATTCAACGAAGAACCGGGGTCCTGGTAGACCATGGCGATACGTGTGCCTCTCCACGCTCGTAACTGGGCCGCACTGGCGTGCAGGATATCTTCACCCAACACTGAAATCTCGCCGGCGTCGACTGTCGCGTTCTCTGCCAGGTATGACATGATCGCCATTGCCGTAGTGCTCTTGCCGCAACCCGACTCACCCACCAGTCCGTACGCCTCACCCACGCCAATCGTGAACGAGACGTCTCGAAGCACAGGCAAACGTCGCGCACGACTGCGATACGACACCGAGAGGTTGCGAACTTCGAGCGCGAGCTCGACCACCTTTTGTTGCTCGACGGTCATGACTCCAACACTTTCTGCACCGAATCGACGATCAGGTTGATCGAAATCACCAGAGTCGCGAGGGCAATAGCCGGGAAGAGAACGACCCACGGAGCAAACTGCAGGTAGAGGCGCCCTTCGGAAATGGTAAGTCCCCAGTCGGGTGAGGGAGGTTGAATGCCCAAGCTCAAGAAGGAGAGCGTCGCTGCAGTGAAGATGGCGTAGCCAACTCGCACGGTCGCCTCGACGATAATCGCTGGCGTGATGTTCGGAAGAATTTCGGCAACCATGATGTAGGCCCCTCGTTCTCCGCGTAGGCGGGCCGAAGCAACGTACTCTTTGTCACGCTCTATGAGAACGACCGAGCGCACGGTTCTCGACACGACCGGCGTGAAGACGATCCCGATAAGAAGAATGACAGTTATTTCTGATGAGCCGAGCAGCGAAAGCACCAAAACCGCGATGATGATGAGCGGGAACGCCAAGAACGCGTCGACGATTCGCATCACGAGCGAGTCGACCGCTCCACCGTAGTAGCCAGTGATGAGTCCAACCGCGGTACCGCCAGCAATACCGAGCGCGGTGGCGAGCGGGGCAATCTCGAGGACGGACGTGCTGCCCGCGAGCACGCGCGATAAGACGTCGCGACCCAGCCAGTCGGTTCCGAACCAGTGAGCTACGGACGGACCCTTCAAAATCATGTACGAGTGCAGCGCCTGGGGGTCTTGAGGGACGATTAGTTTCCAGAAGATCGCGTCCACGACCCAAAACGCCAGGATGATGAACCCGACGTCAAAGGCCGGCGAGCGGAACAATTGGCGAAACACTAGTCGTACCCGATCACCCCGTGACTGAAGCGCTGGCGGTGCCAAGACTTGCGAGGTGGTAACGGACATCAGTCAAGCCTCATTCGTGGGTTCAATGTTGCGTACAACAAGTCCGCAGCCAAATTGGAGAGCGTGTAGACCAGAGCGACCAGAAACACCGCCGCCTGCAGCACCGGCTGGTCGTGATTAACTGCCGAGGTGTAGATGAGATTGCCAATGCCGGGATAATTGAAGATAGTCTCCACGACCACAAGGCTGCCCACGAGGTAACCAGC
Organism: Acidobacteriota bacterium; assembly: GCA_019352095.1. Taxonomy (GTDB): domain Bacteria; phylum Actinomycetota; class Acidimicrobiia; order Acidimicrobiales; family RAAP-2; genus RAAP-2. Next base: position 787 of record JABBNY010000305.1, on the reverse strand, counting down.
CTGGACCGCCACTACGGTAATGGTAGGAAGAAGGGAATTACGTAGCGTGTGTCGAAAGAGGACTCGTGCACGCGGCAGCCCCTTCAACACCGCAGTGCGGTTGTAATTGGATTCGAGTACTTCTACGGTGCCCGCGCGCGCCATCCTTGAGACGTAGCCAAAGATCAGGACCATCTCGGGAATAGCCGGCAACAAGAGATTCTTCACGATACTTATGGGGCTGAATGTCGGCACGTGTGAGGACACGGGGAACCAGTGCAACTGCACACCGAACACGATGAGGATGAGGATGCCAGTCACGAACTCGGGCAGGGCCAGCATCGACATACCGGTCACTGAAATCACTCGATCAACAAGGGTGTTGTGACGCAAAGCTGCCAAGACCCCAAAGCCGACCGATATTGGCACGATCAAGATGAGTGCGAAACTTCCCAACATGATCGAGTTGAGGAAGTCACGCATGACTAGGCCGAAAACCGGTGTCTGCAGGGAGTACGACGTGCCCCAATTACCTTGCACGAACGAGCTGATCCAATGCCAATAGCGCTCAAGGATGGGACCGTTGAGACCCAACTTGGCATTGATCGCATCCACCTGCGCTTTGGTCGCGAAGTGGCCAAGGATTGTCTGGCCGATATTGCCGGGCAGGATCTGAGCAGCAACGAAGACGATTAATGACACCAGTACGAGTGTGATGAGAGCCAAAGCCAGTCTCTTGGCGATGTAACGAATCATGACTACCCTCGACAGCGCCCACGGTCCGAGCGCCGGGTGGGCCCGGAACGTC
>JABBNY010000039.1 GCA_019352095.1 Acidobacteriota bacterium | reverse complement strand
GTGTAGATCTCCCAGCCGTGTCCCCACGATTGGGCGGGCGCGGCGGTGCCGTGCTGGATTGCGTAGACCGCGAGCAAGACGAAGATCGCAATGAACGGCAAGATGAGCGCCCGCAGGACCTTGACCATCGTGGCGTGACCCAGATAGGGCATCACTGCTTGAATCGCCGCGGCCAGTATGACCAGGATCACTTTCGTGGCCGAATTGATGTGCCCGCCCGCCATCTCAATGACGACTGTCACGGCGCCGACGATAAGAATAAGCCCTTCGGTCTCAAAGCCCAACTGCGTGATCCAGTTGAAGAAACTGACGATCCGAGCGCCGTGTGATCCAAAGGGTGCTCGGCTGACGGTAAAAGCGGTGGTGCCCGCTTCGGGGCCCTGGAGGGACGCGAGGCCGAGCAGCAAATACGAGAGGTTGCCAATGATGATGATGCTGAGCGTCGTATAGAAGCTGAAACCGAAGTTGATCAGCAGCGCTCCATAGATGAAGTACTCGACGTTGATCGACGTACCAGCCCACATGGCGCCAATATTGCGAGGGGTGGCCCATCGCTCGGACTCGGCAATGAAATCAATGCCGTGAGTTTCTACTCGGAATACCTGGTCGCCCGATGTCCCGTCGTGTGTGTTCATTACTGATGCCACTGGTGTGGTCCTCCCTATATAGATGGTGTTCACCTGAAACGACCCCGTGAGGTGCTAGTCGTACGCGACAAGTATGTCCGATACTTTCAGGATTTTGGGCCCTCTTGTTACCGATTCGATACTTATTTTCGAGTTTTAGCCACTTCTTAGTGCCCCTCTAGGGAGTTCCGATGTTCGACCTTCAAGATGGGCACATCTCGAAATTCCTCGAGGTAGATCAGAAAGGCCCCCCATGTACCGCTCGACTAAGAAGAAGGTTGCAAAGCAGGCCGGTATTACCGCGATTGTCGCCGTAGGCGCGCTCGTCACGGGTATCGGCATCGCCGGAGCCTCGACGAACACCCACCACCGCGATGCGACGGCGCCTACCACTAGAGACAGTGCTCCCTCGACTGGAGCAACTCGCGGCGATTGGCGTGGACCGAGGCCCCCCGGCGGCACGATCACCTCAGTGAGCGCTACGTCGGTGACCTTCACTGATCGCTCCGGCACGTCAACGACGTTCTCCATCGACCCCTCGACAACGGTGACCAAGGACCGCAGTCCGTCATCGCAATCGGCGCTTGCGGTCGGCGAGCAAGTGCGCATCCTGCCCAGCGCACCGGGGTCCACGGTCGCGAAGAACGTTGACATCGAATTCCCAAGCGTCATGGGAAGGGTCACGGCCATCGGCGCAGGCTCGATTTCGCTGAGTGATCCGAGGGGATCGAGTTACACGGTCGTCGTCTCAAACGCGACGACCTACGCAAAGGCCGGCGCGACTGCGAGTTTGAATGACGTAAGCGTCGGTTCGATGATCTTCGCGCAAGGCACATTCGCCCCAGGAAGCATCACGATCCTCGACGCCACCACCGTGGGTATTGGTGCGCCGGGCGCGTTTCATGATGGAGCCGGTCCGGAGTTTCCTGGTGGTGCCCCGGGACGAATCGGACCTGGTGGAGGTCTCGGAGGTCCTCAGTTCGCCCATCCCCCAATGGGCTCGTCTGGGCTCGACGCGTAAGCGCATCGCACCAGATTTTCAGGGCTCAGGCGTTTCCTCCCTTGCGCCTGAGCCCTGAAGCAGTACGCCCCTGAAGAAGTACTCAGATATTGCTTGGTTACCGAGTAGTTCTTGCTATGTTTCCCCCAAAGGGGATTCCGCACAAGGCGGTGTCGTCGGGGGGAAAGCAGGATCAAGATGTCTTCAACGTTCGATCGTCGATCGTTTCTTACGCATTCAGCTGCCACGCTTGGGGGCGTTGCCATGGCCGGTTCCGTCGTTGACGGTCTCATGGCAACAGCCGCGGGGGCGGCCGTTGGCATAAGCGCCGCCAAGCCGAAGATCGGTGGCACCATCACCGTCGGGTTGATTTCTGACGTACCGAACTATCACGTCTTCAACGGCTCGCAGGGCAAGATGGACGCGTCGGGCTTCTGTGTCGCGAACGCACTGTACGATCCGCTCTTCGTGATGGCGGTCAACGGCGTGACGTGGCTACCGATGTTGGCGCTCTCGGCAACGCCGAACGCCAACTACACGGTCTGGACGATCAGATTGCGCCAAGGCGTCAAGTTCACCAATGGTGACCCGTTCACCGCGGACACCGTCGTCGCCAACTGGCAGGCCGCTGCGGCCGACCCGACCGTGGGTCTCGCGATCCAGCCGATCATTCACTCGGTGGTGAAGGTCAACGCCTACACCGTCACGTACAACATGGTGATTCCGTTCTCGACGTTCCCAACCAGCCTTGCGGAGCAGCAGATCGCTTACATGGCACACCCGTCGTCCTTCAGCTCGACATTCAAGGGAAACCCGGTAGGTACCGGTCCGTTCAAGATCGTCTCATGGCAAGTGGGCGTGGAGTCGAAGTTCACGAAGAACACCCGCTACTGGAGGAAGGATGCCCACGGTCGCAAGCTGCCGTACCTCGAGGGCATCAACTTCAAGACCATCCCCGACAACCCCACGCGAAACTCCGCTCTCCAGTCGGGCAGCATCGACATGATCCTCCAACAAGACGGCTCGAGCGTCGCTGCATTGCAGAAGATGAAGGGTATCCAGGTACGCACGGACGTCAACGACCCGCGCGACCCGGCCGTGAACTGCCTGATCCTCAACACGACTGGAACGCTGAACCAGTACTTCTTGTGGGCCGGTCAGTTCGCGACGGCGCTCGGCATCCCCGGCGCACTCACCTACATCGAAAAGGGCCAGGCGCCACCAGCCCAAGTGCAGATGGCGGACTACATGGGCACACTGGGAGCAGTGGACCCGACGACCCTGACGTGGAACACGAAGCTCAAGCCCGTGCTTAACGACGTCACGATTCGCCAGGCCTGCGCGATGGCGATAAACCGCAACACCTATTGGAAAGACATCGATGGCGCGGTCGGCTCGGTCGCGGACGGAATCTATAGGAAGAAGTCACGGTTCTACAAGAACCCGAATTACCCGGCGTACAACCCGACCCAGGCCAAGGCTCTGGTCAACGCCTACAAGACGAAGAACAAAGTGTCCACGGTCGGGTTCGTCATCGACATTGTCTCGGGTAGTTCTTCTGCGCAAAAGCAGTTCGCGTACTTCCAACAGCAGTTGGCGGCCGTGGGTATCACCGTCACGCCTCGCCCCCTCGTACAGAGCACACTGATCAATAACGTAATCTACGGCGAGTACGACTGTGCGACGTGGAACCAGTTCGGCGGCGTGGACCCATCGCTCAACTACGTATGGTTCATCTCTCAACCTGCGACCTCACCACTGGCGCAGGGCGGCCTTGGTATGCCCGCGCTGCCGTCGGGTACGTTCATCGCGGGTGCCGTGAACTTTGCGCACCTGGGCGATCCGGTCGTCGAGGGTTCGATGCTCGCCGCACTCGCCGCGCGACCGAAGTCGGCCGCCCAGACAGCGGCGTGGCAGTCGGTGAACACCCAGTTCGCCAAGGACATCCCGTACCTGTTCCTCGACACGACCGTGACCGCCTTTGCGGCACGTCCGAACGTTCAAAACTGGGCGGTCAGCACTGCGGGTGACGGACGTTCACGTTCGTTGACCTTCGACGGTGGATCGTCGAGATGGGACCAGATCTGGCTTAAGTAAGTCAACACTGGGGAGATCTGAGCGGGCGGCGCAGCAGCGCCGCCCGCTCATCGTCTGTCCGGCGAATCACCCGGCGTGGCTGATGTGACCTCGAACGTTTCGCCACCACCAGAGGGTGGTGAGGGCGAGCAGTGAGGCGATGATGGCGACGAGCGTGAAGGGGAGCGCCGCGTTGATGGTGAAAAGGAATCCCGACACGCCAGCGCCGAGTGCGAGCGCGGCAGTGTTCGAGGTCGTGTAGAGACCTTGACGCCGGCTGAGTTCGCGGTCGAACGCCCCTTGACTCATGAGTGACGAGATCGACGGTAAGCATAGTGAGGCACCTATCGATTCGAGCGAGCCAACGAACAACATGACCACGTTGTTGTGGATGTGTGGGTAGAGCGAGAGGAAGAACGTCCCGTTCAAGAGACCCGCGAGGCCGATGAAGCGGCGGTTGGCGTGGTCGGCCAGCCATCCTCCGAGTCGACTGAGGGCAACCCACGGAAGTGCGAACATCGTCCAGCTCAGTCGAATCTCGAGGGTCGTGGCGTGGTGGGCGTGCATCAGGAGGCTCCAGCACGCTTCGTAAACTCCCACGGTTAGTCCGCCGGCGCTAGCCGCGAAAAGCGCTCCGATCAATTGAGCGTTCCACTGCATCCTCGGCAGCGGTGACGGGTCGTATTCCTTGTCGCCAAGATTGGTGTTGAACGTGACGAACGCAGCGATCAGGCTGATCAGACCCGTGATGAAGAATGCGATACCCAATTGGTTGACTGAGACAAGTACACCCGCAACCGGACCAACGGCGATGCCGAAGAGTTGGGCGGCGAGAATACGTGACACCGCGCGGCCGCGTTGCTCTTCAGAGAACAGGGACGCCACTGCCGACATCGAAGCCACCTCAATGGCGCCCGCGGAGGCGCCTTGGACCGCGCGGGTGAGCGCAAACCAGGGTGCAGACACTGGGAGGAGAAATGTCATCGACGCGAGTCCGTAGGCGATCAGGCTGAGGATCAGGACCGGGCGGCGTCCAAACTTGTCGGCGAGATGACCGAGGAAGAATTGGGTGACGATGCCCGCGACGAAGAAGGCGGCCATGATGATCCCGATGATGCTCGGCGTGCCGCCACGGTGTTCCAGGAACAAGGGAAGGAGGGGCAAACCGAGCGTTGCGCCCATCCACTGGATAGCCACAATGATCGTGAGGCGCCGCAGCGTCTGTTGTGGACTGGAAATGGGCACGGTCTCCACGCTAGCGGTAGAGACTTACGTTTCTCGATCCCTTAGCTCAGGGTGCCGCACTCGAGCAGGATCAACACGCCGAGGCCCACGTAGATAATTGGAACCAGTGATCGACTGAGACGGGCGCCCCATTCAACGACGCGAAGGTGGCCCGTGAGAGAGCGTGCCGCGAAGAGAAACACCATCTCCCACAGCGCGAAGGTCGCGATAGTCAGTACTTCGCGCGAGGTGTTGTTTGCGCGAAGCAAGGGAATCCACACGGCGAGGTTGTCGCCCCCGAGCGCAAGCGTGATCGCGAAGGTGGTGAGCGCCCCTCGTCGATACTGCTGGCGCGTCGGATCCTCACGGTGTCGCCAAGCGTGCAGCGCGAGCGCCCAGGGAGCGAGAGCGAGGATGCCAATCCATCGGAGGGGCACGCTGAGCAGCACCGAGCCAACAATTGCTGAGAGCAGTATCAGACTCACGACGCCGAGCACCTGGGCGGTATTCACCCTCTTGTGCAGTTCGCGCGGGGTAAGGACCAGTTGTGCTGCGAATGCGAAGAAATCATCGAGCATCGTTCCAATGAATGCGAGTGTCGCAACTGTGATCGTGACCGAGAGCGAATGCACGTGGCTGACCTTACTTGTCGGTACGGACTTATAAAATCTCAGCGGAGTAGCATTTACGTTGATGCTTCGCCATGTTTCCCCCCCGACCGATGAGCAACTGGATGCCGCGCGCAGGGTCGTGGCTGATCATCTCGCCCCCACGCCCACCATCACCCTCTCCCTACGAGGTCGCCCAGTCCTGAGCAAACTCGAGAGTCTGCAACCGACCGGCGCGTTCAAGATCAGGGGGGCGCTGAGCGCGATTGATGCCGCGCGGCGTGACGACCCGACCGGCGCGGTCATCACGTCCTCTGCGGGCAATCACGGTCTCGGCATCGCTCACGCCGCCAACTTGCTGGGTGTGCCCGCGACGGTCGTCGTGCCCGCGAACGCATCCGTGGCGAAGGTCAAGAAATTGCTGAGTTACAACATTGAACTCATCCAATACGGCTCTTCATACGATGACGCCCAGACACGAGCGCTCAACCTCGCCGACGAACGCGGCATCCGTTACATCTCACCCTTCAACGACGCCAACGTCATCGCGGGCCAATCAACGGTCTTTGACGAGATGCTCGCCCAAGCACCTGGGTTGGAGCACCTCGTTGTCCCGGTGGGCGGTGGGGGACTCATTTCAGGCGTGCTTTTGTCACGTGACTATCACGGCCGTGGCGACATCAAGGTGACCGGCGTGCAGCCGAAGGAAAGTTCCGCAATGTACCACGTACTTCGCGGCATGAAGATGGCCGATGTGGTGCACCACCCGACGATCGCGGATGGTCTCGCGGGCGGAGGCGATGAGGGTGCGGTGACAAATGACTTGATCGCGCGTCACAATGTGCCCTTGGTGCTCGTCGAGGAAATCGACATTCGCCGCGCGGTGCGCGAAGTCGCTGAAGTCAATGGACTCGTTCTCGAAGGCTCGGCGACGGCCTCGTACGCAGCGATTGCGGCGAACCTGGTTGACGACTTCACGTCACGTATCGGCTTCATCGCGTCGGGGCGAAACATCTCTCACGAACTACTCATCGAACTCCTGCAGGAGCCGTTGGCCTAGGGGTTGGGATTGACCCTTCGAGGCGGGCGGTAGGGTTGCTCCATGGCAATTTCCAGAAAGACCGGTGCGGCGGTCTTGGCCGTGGTCGCCACCCTCCTTACAGTTCTCGGTGTAGTCCTCGCGGCGACTGACGCCAACCCGGGTGGATCAACGACTGACAACCTGGCCCTCAATGGGTATCCACCTCGGACCGCAGAGATCCAGTTCGTCATCTCCACCGGCCAGACCTATAGCGTCAACGCCGATGTGAAGGTCAACTTCCGTACGAATGCGATCGAGGCGATGGTCCAGGTGCCACTCGTGTTCTCCGGCGCAACGTTTGATGTACGCATGCTCAACAAGCATCTCTACGTGTCGTCGTCGAACATGGCGTCAGCGGTTGGCAAGCCGTGGCTGGGCACCGCGATGAACCTTCCGGCACTCTTCAATTATTCCCTCGAGCTTGTGAAGCCCGATGTTGCGCTGATCTCTGGATTCGACCACGAGAGCGTGACCAAAAGCGGCGACCTTACGACCTATACCTTCTTGCGTGACAATGTGGCGGTCTCTCGGCTCGGCTCGAGCAAGGGAGCGCTCGCCGGTGTGGGCAAGCTCGTCCTGAGCATCACGACGGGTAAGCAGGGTGAAGCGACGGCCGCCGCCGTCACCATCTCCGGCCAGAACTCCGAGACGTCGATCAGCGCCACGGTGCTGTCTTTCAACAAGCCCGTGCACGTCGTGGCTCCGCCATCGTCACAGGTGAAATCCGTGACGTCGCACTTCATTCGCGGGCTGCTCGGTGCCACACCGATCACCTCACTCTTGATACCTGCGAATTTGAACTTACTGGGGAGCACGCACCTCAACTAACTTGAGTGATATGACAGCACGCCCCGAACCTCGCTGGCCGGCGTCACTCGCGCTGGTGGTGTGCGTGTTGTTGTACGTCGTGCTTCCCAATCGGTTGGTGGTGGGTCCGCGTTGGATACTGCCGGTACTGATTGCCTTGCCGCTGGTGCCACTCTCGGCCACCAAGCATCGTCATCCCAACGAATCACAGTGGGTCCGCCGCTTGACCATCTTCCTCATTGGTGTGATCACGGTGGCCAACGTCACGTCCATGGCGTTACTCGTCCATCACCTGTTGAACACCAATGTCTCTCAAGGTCGCAGCCTTATCTACTCCGCCGTGGCGGTGTGGCTCACGAACGTGATCGTGTACGGGCTCTGGTTTTGGGAAATGGACCGAGGAGGGCCGCACCTGCGTGCGGGCGTCGACACCCTCCTGCCCGACCTGCAGTTCCCCCAGATGGAGAACCCACAACTCGCTGTGGTGAATTGGCGACCCAAGTTCGTTGACTATCTCTATACGTCATTCGCCAATGGCACGAGTTTTGCTCCCGCCGATGCCATGCCGCTATCGATACGGGCCAAGGCATTATTCGCATCGGAATCAATCGTGTCGCTCATCACTATCGCCGTGGTCGCGGCGCGCGCCGTCAATATTCTTCGTTAAGGCGGGAACTGATCGAACAGTCTGTCGAGTAGGTGGCTCGCACGACTGGTCGTGCCGCGACGCTTTTCGGTGTGGTCGGCCCACGTCGCAAGCCCCAGACCGACGTTGATCCCCATCCAGCGCAGCGGTTCGGGCTCCCAGGATTTACCTTCGTGCTGGACGAAGGTGAGTCTCGTGTACTCGCTCTCCGTGTCAGGACTGGTGATCAAGTCAGCGAGCGCCTGCGCGCAGACTCGACTCAGGATCACGCCGTCGCCCGTGTAACCCCCAGCACTCGCCATGCCGCTGTCGTGGTCGACGAGCACGGAGGGCGAGAGGTCGCGGGGCATCCCGAGGGGGCCACCCCACTGATGGGTGATGGTTCCGTCCATGGAGGGAAACAGTTCGCGCAAGGTGCTCTCGAGCACCGCAAAGACCTTCTCATTTCGATCAAAACGCTCTTCGACGGTGGAGCCGAAGTGATACGGCGAACCCCTTCCGCCAAAGGCGATGCGATCATCCGGTGTGCGTTGTCCGTAGATGATGAGGTGGCGACCGTCGGCGAACGTCTCATACTTTGCGAATCCAGCATCGTCCCAGAATTGTTGTGAGAGGGGTTCGGTTGCGATCATCAACGAGTAGATCGGTGCGATCTTTCGTCGTTGATGAGGCAGCGTTGGTGTGAATCCCTCGGTGGCGCGAACCACGTAGTCGGCACGAACGCTCCCACCCACGGTGACAACGTGGGGTCTCGTACCTCGACGACCCGGAAAGATTCGAGTGACGGCGCTGTCTTCGAAGATCTGGACCCCGAGACGTTCATTCACCTCAGCCAACCCTCGAACCAGACGCGCGGGGTTGATGCGCGCGCAGTGGGGCGAATACGTTGCGCCGTGCGCACCGTTGACGTAGCCGCGCTCGTAGAGCTCGCTCACGTCGAGCCATTGAAGGTCTTCATCGGCTAACCCGCGCTCGCGCGCGTCGTGTACTTCTTGCTGCAAGCGTTCGACTTGGATCTCGCTTCGAGCAAAGGTGAGCGTGCCACCTTGGAAGAAGTGAGCATCGATGTTGTCTTCACGAGTTGCATCGCCTAGCTCAGGCACGGCACGTTGCAACATGTGACGTTGATGCACGAAGTCGTCCATACCGAAATGGTTGATGATCGCGGTGTCACCGAGGGGATAGAGCGCCGAGGCCCAACCCCCGTTACGTCCTGACGCGCCGAAGCCGCAGACCGATTTCTCGAGGACGACAATGCGAAGTGAAGGATCGCGACGCTTCAGTTCGCGCGCGGTCCACAGTCCGGTGAAACCACCACCGATGATGGCGACGTCGACGTCCAGGTCCTCGCGCAGGGGTCTGCGCGAGGTGACTGGACTATCGAGCGTCGACCACCAAAGTGATTGTGGCGGTTGCATTAGGCGATGAACTTGGTAGCCCCGGTGAACACCTCTCGAAGGATGCCGACCATGAGATCGATGTCCTCACGAGTCGAAATCAACGGCGGTGCCAACTGGACAACAGGGTCACCTCGGTCGTCGGAGCGACAGATCAAGCCGCGGCGGAACATCTCGGGCGAGATGTACCCGCGAAGGACGCGCTCGGCGTCTTGGCCGACCCACGTTTCCTTGGTGACCTGGTTCTTCACGATTTCGATGCCCCAGAAGTAACCGGTGCCTCGAACGTCACCCACGATAGGAATGTCCTTGAGGGCCAAGAGGCTGTCGCGGAAGTAGTCCTGGTTCGCGAGCACATTGTCAAGGACGTGCTCTTCTTCGATGATCTTGATGCTGGCGAGCGCCGCCGCGCACGAGGCGGGGTGTCCCGACCAGGTGAAGCCGTGAATGAACGAACTGTCACCGTGTTGGAACGGTTCGGCGATACGGTCCGACACGATCATCGCACCCAGCGGCAGATAGCCAGCGGTGATCCCCTTGGCTACGCACACGATGTCGGGCACGTAATCGTACTTTTGACCACCGAACCACGTGCCGAGTCGACCGAAGGCACAAATCACCTCGTCGGAGACGAGGAGTACGCCATAGCGGTCACAGATCGCGCGGACCTCCTGCCAATATCCCGGTGGAGGCGTCAAGCAGCCACCCGCGTTCTGCACTGGCTCAAGGAACACCGCAGCCACAGTCTCTGGACCTTCGCGAAGAATCGCTTCCTCGATGTGGTGCGCTGACCAGAGACCAAATGCCTCGAAGTCGTCCGCGTGTTGTTCGGCGCGATAGAAATTGACCGCGGGGACCTTCACTGCGCCGGGAACCAACGGTTGGAACGGTTCGCGGTACCCATCGAGTGACGTGATCGTTAGTGCACCCAACGTCGTGCCGTGATACGCAATGTCGCGGCTGATGACCTTGTAGCGATCGGTGTCGCCGCGCATCTTGTGATACTGGCGGGCCAACTTCCACGCGCTCTCATTCGCCTCTGCTCCTCCGGTGGTGAAGAAGACGCGATTGAGATCGCCCGGTGCCAAGCTCGCCAGTTTTTCGGCGAGCTCGATCGCCTTGGGGTGTGCGTAGGTCCACAGTGGGAAGAACGCCAGCGTCTTCATCTGCTCGGCGACGGCGTCGGCGATCTCGCCGCGTCCATGGCCGAGGGCGTTCGTGAACAGACCCGAGAGTCCGTCGAAGTATTCCTTGCCATTCGCGTCATAGACCCGCGTGCCTTCGCCGCGCACCATGATTGGAATCTCGTTGCTTTCGTCATAGGCACCCATCCTGGACATCTGGAGCCACAAGTGGCGCCGGGCACGTTCAGAGTAACTATGGCTCGGTGATGTTTGGTCACCGACGGCAATTCCGTCGGTATAAATTTCGTGAAGCGTCATTTCGTCCCCCATGCATAGGTTTGTTTTGAGAGTTTCAGATATACAAATGTTTCGACTTCGGTCACCCCTGGAATACTGCGAATTGAGTCATTCAAGAGATGCACGAGTGCGTTGTCGTCTACGGCAATGAGTTCGGCGATGATGTCGAAACTCCCTGCTGTCATGACGACGTAGTTCGCCTCATCAATCGCGGCGACCTTGTCTGCCACCAAGCGCACGTCACCGTGCACTCGGATGCCGACGAGGGCCTCGCGACCGTAACCCAGTTGCAGCGGGTCGGTGATGGCGACTATCTGCATGACGCCCGAATCGCGTAGTCGCTGCACGCGACGGCGGACTCCGGCCTCGGACAGCCCAACCACCTCGGCAATCGCCCCGTAGGGACGACGGCCGTCACGCTGCAGGACTCCGATGATCTGACGATCAATGTCGTCAAGTGCGTTCGGAGCCGAAAGCAACTCGAGATTCGAACGCTCTGCGTTCTTCGAGTTCTGACTTTGAGGTTTGGTTCCTGGCATTGGTTGCTCCCCGCCCGGTGGCCAAAAGGCTCCGTGGCTGCGGATAGAGACAGTATAGAGCCTCAGAGCGACTGAATGCGTCGTGAATTGTTAAATTTCTGCTCTTTTTCTTATTATTGGCTTGCGAGGTCTATGGATTCTCTGGCAGAGTGGCTGAGAGCGTGGGCGTATGGTCGCCGGGGCTTGGAGGAAGATCATGCGTCGTTTGTCTAATTTCATCGGGGGCGAATCAGTCGCACCAAAGAGCGGGAAGTACGTCGAACTCATCAATCCCGGCACCGGTCAACCAATGGCCGAGATGCCCGTTTCGGATGCTGCTGACATCGACGCTGCGGTGCAGGTCGCCGCGAAGGCCTTTCAGTCGTGGAAGAGGACCACGCCGTCGCAGCGCAGCCTCGCGCTGTTGAAGATCGCCGATATCCTCGAAGCTCGCGCCGAAGAACTCGTCGCCGTCGAAGCGGAGAACTGCGGCAAGATCATCGCGGTCACCTTGAGCGAAGAGATTCCTCCGATGATCGACCAGATCCGGTTCTTCGCCGGCGCGGCGCGACTACTCGAAGGTCGCGGCGCAACCGAGTACATGGAAGGCATGATGAGTTACGTGCGTCGCGAGCCGGTAGGTGTGTGCGGTGCGGTCACACCATGGAACTACCCGATGATGATGGCAGTGTGGAAGTGGGCTCCGGCACTGGCCGCGGGCAACACCATGGTGTTGAAGCCGGGCGACTCAACGCCAATGTCGACGCTGCTGATGGCTGAGTTGATGGCTGAAGTACTGCCCCCGGGGGTCTTTAACGTAGTGTGCGGCGACCGCGACACTGGTCGCGCTCTCGTCGAACACCCGATCCCTGCGATGGTTTCGGTGACCGGTTCGGTTCGTGCGGGCATGGAGGTCGCGGCCACGGCGTCGTCGACCTTGAAGCGCGTTCACCTGGAGTTGGGTGGCAAGGCGCCCGTCATCGTGTTCGATGACGTCGACATCGCCGCCGCGACCGAAGGTATCGCCATCGCGGGATTCTTCAACGCGGGACAGGACTGCACGGCGGCGACCAGAGTGCTCGTTGGTGCGAACGTCTATGGGGACTTCGTTGACGCACTCGCCGAGCAGGCGAAGAACACCGTGATCGGTGCGCCCGATAGCGACGAGGCGCTCTTTGGTCCGGTGAACAACGTCAACCAGTTCAATCGGGTCACGGGACTTCTCGGGCGAAAGCCGGCGCACGCGAGTTTCGCCGCCGGTGGTGAGCGTGTAGGAGACGCTGGCTACTTCATCTCACCCACCATCGTGGCCGACCTTCACCAAGACGATGAGATGGTCCAGAACGAGATCTTCGGTCCGGTGATCACCGTGCAGAAGTTCAATGACGACGCGCAGGCACTCGAGTGGGCCAATGGTGTTGAGTACGGTCTGGCGTCATCGGTATGGACCACCGATCACAGTCGAGCCATGCGCTTCACCCGTGACCTCGACTTCGGCTGCGTGTGGGTGAACACGCACATACCAATGGTGGCCGAGATGCCTCACGGCGGATTCAAGCACTCGGGCTACGGGAAGGACCTTTCGGTCTACGGCTTCGAGGACTACACGCGCATCAAGCACGTAATGCACAACATCGAATTCTGATCCAGATCTCCTGACCAGATGACGAGGGGGCGCTAACGCCGTCTCGTCACGGGTCAGATGAGTACCGTTGTAAAAGACCACTATTTGAAAGGATGATCATCGATGATCATCGGAGTTCCGAAGGAAATTAAGAAGGACGAGAATCGGGTGGCACTCACCCCTGCGGGCGTGCGCGAGTTGGCGAGTGCCGGCCACAAGGTCCTCATCGAGCGCGGCGCGGGCGTAGGCTCCTCGATCAGCGATGCAGACTACGTCGCCAATGGCGCCACCATTGTCGATGACGTGGACGACGTCTGGTCGTCGAGCGAACTCGTCCTCAAGGTCAAAGAGCCCATCGCCGACGAGCACCATCGACTCTCGGCGCGCAAGAATCAAGTGCTCTTCACCTACCTGCACCTCGCAGCCTCCAAGGAGTGCACCGACGCGCTGGTAAAGGCCAACAACGTGGCAATTGCCTATGAGACCGTGCGGCTCCGTGATAATTCTCTGCCACTGCTCACGCCAATGAGTGAGGTCGCGGGACGAATGGCGCCGATGATGGGCGCACACCATTTGATGCGACCCGGTGGGGGACGGGGCACCTTGATCAGTGGTGTTCCTGGCGTACACCCGGCCAACGTCGTAGTGATCGGCGCCGGTGTGGCCGGGCTGGCCGCGGCGTCGATGGCCGCGGGACTACACGCCAACGTGAAGATCCTCGATCGCAACCTCGATCGACTTCGTCAAGTCGACATTCATTTCGATGGTCGAGTCCAGACCATCGCCTCTTCTACCCTGACGCTCGAAGAGGCGTGCCTCGACGCCGACATCGTCATCGGTGCGGTGTTGGTGGTCGGCGCCAAGGCGCCCAAGCTGGTGTCGAATGATTTGGTGTCTCGCATGCGACCCGGATCAGTGCTCGTCGACATTTCGGTCGACCAGGGTGGCTGTTTCGAAGACACCCGGCCAACAACGCATTCTGAACCCACGTTCAACGTTCATAACTCAGTCTTTTACTGCGTTGCGAACATGCCCGGCGCCGTACCGCACACGTCCACGTACGCACTCGCCAACGCCACTCTTCCCTACGTCATGGAGTTGGCACGACACGGTTGGCGTGAGGCGGTACTGGCCGACGATGCTCTGGCTGAAGGTGTCAACGTGGTTGACGGTTCGGTGACGTACGGACCCGTGGCGGAGTCGCTGGGAGTCCAGTACACACCCTTGCGAAACTTCCTGTAAAGTGCCGAAATCGTAGTTGCCGTCTCGCTGGGGAGGGGTTCCCCGTAACGCGTGTCGCTGAACGCTGCGTGGGGGGTCTGGTGTCTAGCAATTCCAGCAGCAACGTGGTTCATGCCGAGGTGCCGGACCCGCGACGTTGGTTCGCGTTGTTCGTCATCGCCATTGCCCAGTTGATGGTAGTGCTCGACGCTTCGATTGTGAACATCGCACTGCCACACGCGGCGTTGCCCAAGGCCCTGGGTGGTCTTGCGATCTCTGAGAAGAACTACCAGTGGGCGGTCACTGCGTACACACTTACCTTCGGCGGTTTCTTGCTGTTGGGTGGTCGTGTTGGCGACTACCTCGGTCGCAAGAAGGCGTTCCTGATCGGGCTCGTTGGTTTCGCGGGTGCGTCACTGCTCGGTGGATTCTCGCAGAATCAGCAGATGTTGTTCGGCGCGCGCGCTTTGCAGGGGGTTTTTGGGGCGCTGCTGGCCCCGGCCGCGCTTTCGTTGATCTCGGTGACGTTCACAGACTCGAAGGAGCGCGCGAAGGCGTTCGGCGTGTACGGAGCGTTATCGGGCTTGGGCGCAGCGATTGGACTGATTGCCGGCGGCCTACTCACGCAGTACTTCTCGTGGCGGTGGTGCCTTCTCGTCAATACACCAATGGCGATCTTCGCGTTCTCCCTCGCGGTACCGAACATCAAAGAATCGAGAGTGCAAGGGCACCCGCACTATGACGTGCCCGGGGCGTTGTCGGCGACCGCAGGCATGGTCAGCATCGTCTACGGCGTCTCGAAAGCCGCCACGGACGGCTGGGGTTCGACGGGAGCGTGGCCCTTCATTGCACTCGGGGGAGCGCTGCTGGCCGTGTTCTTTCTCATTGAAGCGAAGGTCAAGTCCCCCTTGCTTCCTCTTCGTCTGATCACCGATCGGGTGAGGGCGGGGGCGTACCTGTCACAAGTCTTCGTTGGTCTCGGTCTCTTTGGAATGTTCCTCTTCATGACCTTCTACTTCCAAGACGTCCACGGATACTCAGCGGTGAAGACCGGGATGCTCTTCATGCCGTTCTCACTGGGCATCATCTTGTCGGCGGTCGTATCGAGTCAGCTACTGCCGCGCATCGGACCTCGACTCCTGGCGACGGTCGGCTGCACGATGGGGGCCGTTGGACTCTTCCTCTTGTCATTCATGAATCCGACGAGTAGCTACATCGCACATGTGATGCCGGCGATGGTGTTGGCGAGTCTCGGTCTCGGCATGGCCTTTGTCTCGGTGTCGTCGACCGCGCTGTTCAATGTGCACGCGGAAGATACAGGTGCGGCGTCCGCGGTCCTCAACACCGCCCAACAGATCGGTGGCTCATTCGGGACAGCAATCCAGAACACGATTGTGGTGTCTGGCGCCAGCTCATTTCTCCTCGTGGCCGCCCGCACAAAGTCGGCGGCCGCGAACCTACGCCTGCACGTCGAGGCGAACGTGCATGGGTATGATCTCGCGTTCCGCTTCGGTTCCTTGATGCTGCTGTTGGCGGCGATTTCTTTCTTCCTACTGGTCAACATCGACCGTCATCATCTAGGCCAACACGACGAGGTGGCGTTCGCGCATTAGGCGTGCTCGTCGGTGATGAAGGGGCAGTGCCGGCACCCACTGTCACAGCAGGCGCCACGAGCGAGGTGCACCGCCACCGTGAGCACCCACAGTCCTGTGGTGGGGTCGCGGTAGGTGCTTTCTCCCTTGGCGACGGCCGCCTCGTGAGCGTCGATGATCGCTCGGTAGTTCGGGAGCGACGGGTCACAGCGAGATGGGTGCGGGCGAGGGCACGTCGAGCTCACGGCGTTAAGGCAATTATCGTCATTGATCCGTCAGCACGATGACCTTGCCCAGTTTGCCGGGCTCGGCGAAGTACTCGTAGGCGTCTCTGATGTGGTCGAGGTCGAAGGTCGTGGCGAGCGGGACGTGCAGTTCGCCGTCAGCCCATCGTGGCACCAACCACTCGTTGACTCGCTGGATTACGTCGGTCTTTTCTTGTCGGGACCTGGCGCGCAGCGTTGAGCCGGTGAGTGACGCGCGAAGCGACATGATCCTCAAGAGATCGAGGTTCACCGCGCTACCACCACTGACGCCGATGACCACGACGCGGGCGTTTGGTGCGAGCACCTCTTGGGCGCGCGCGAGATGCGCTGCGCCGACGAGTTCGAGCACGACGTCCACGCGTTCTAGAGACGGGACTTCGTCAAGGGTCACCGTTTCGTCAGCACCCAACGATTGCAGCTGCTCGTGGTGCTGTGAGGTGCGCGTGACGGCGATCACGTGTGCGCCGATCGCGCGCGCGATCTGTATGGCGGCTGTCCCGACGCCGCCGTTGGCACCCGAGATCAACACCC
>JABBNY010000304.1 GCA_019352095.1 Acidobacteriota bacterium | reverse complement strand
GATCGTCATCCAGTCCGTAGCCAATCAGCTCACGGGAGGACTATCCGCGCAACTTCTCGCTCCGCGACGAGGCACTTAGGTCCAAATACTGTCACGAGAAAGTCGTGAGGTCGCTCGCCGGATCGAGCGCGCCTTTCTCTTAGTAGTTGAGCGGTCTTCAGCGGCCTCTGATGCCATAGAACAATTTTCTCCGCCACATGCCTGGTGCAGGTAGCGAGCGCGGCTTGCGACTGCCACCGCGTATCCACCTATAACACCTCAAATAGCCCTGCAGCACCCATACCTCCACCAACACACATTGAAATGACAACATATCTAACGCCTCGGCGACGCCCCTCAATTAGCGCATGAGAAACAAGCCGTGCACCGGTCATTCCGTAAGGATGTCCGACAGCTATCGCACCCCCATTTACATTGAGCGCGTCCGGATCGATACCGAGCTTGTCGCGACAATAGACCGCCTGCGATGCGAACGCCTCGTTCAATTCCCAAAGCCCAACGTCGTCAATCCTCAAACCGTGTGTCTTCAAAAGCTTTGGGATTGCAAGGACGGGTCCGATTCCCATCTCAATTGGTGAACATCCAGCCATGGCCATGCCGCGGTAAAGGCCCATCGGTACGAGATCACGACGATTGGCCTCTCTCGCCTCCATCAACACTGAGGCGGAGGCGCCATCGGACAGTTGCGACGAGTTACCGGGGGTGACGCTTGCAAGCGCACTTGCGTCACCATCTTGAAGCACGGGATTTAGCGCTGCCAAGGCTTCAATCGTGGTGGAAGGCCGGTTGCCTTCGTCTTGAGTCAACAGCACATCTTCCTCCAGCTCTTCATCGGAAGTCCTGTCGAATGATCTCCGTCTTGTCGCTAGAGGGACAATCTCCTCATCGAACCGCCCCGCCGCTTGGGCTGCGGCGATTCGCATCTGCGAGAGCAGGGCGAATTCGTCCTGAGCTTGTCGGCCAATTCCGTACCGCTCCGCTACAACTTCAGCAGTCCGCAACATTGATGAATACAATCCCGGCTCATGATCGACGAGCCACGAGTCCGCCGTACGATAATTGTTCATGCTTTCATTCTGAACCAACGAGATGGATTCAACGCCACCCGCGACCACAACCTGCATCTCGTCGCTAATGATCTGTTTTGCAGCTATTGCAATCGCCATCAGGCCCGAAGAGCACTGTCGGTCAACAGACATTCCCGCGACAGTGTTCGGTAGCCCAGCTCGCAGCAGACCCTGTCGCGCGACGTTAAACCCGGTCGAACCTTGTTGAAGAGCGCAACCAAGAATGACGTCGTCGACTTCTGGCCCTTCGAGACATGCGCGTTTAACAGCGTGATGTATCACATGTCCCGCAAGCTCCTGGCCCGAAGTGTTGTTGAACGCCCCTCGATATGCCCTTCCGATGGGCGTGCGTGCCGTCGAGACAATCACTGCTTCCCTCATATTGCCATCCCTTCCTTTTGGAAATTCGTCCGTGCGCACAGGAACTGTCTGTAGTCGACAACATGAATAAGGACTGACTGAGACGTGCCAAGATCCTGGTGCGAAGGAGCGTAAAGAGCCGTGGCCGAGATTTGCAGAGACGTGGTACCCATTTGATGTCTCATCTCAGGGATAGAGTGACCTTCTCTTCTCGGAACTTCGTAAGCGACGCGACTGACCCAACGCGCGGCTCCTTGAAGCGGCCATCGCATCAAGGAAGAAGCCCCGATCATGCGCGAGGCGTTCACGAATGCTCCAGTCTTTTCAGAGCAGACTCGGCTCTGTCCAAATACTCCTCAACCGCGCCAGTTAGTTCAGTCACGTCAATGTCCGGATTGTCAATTGCCCTGGACTCGTAACGATTCCGCACGCCTTCGCCGATGCATGCGAGTTTCCAGTTACCGAGGGCAACATAGAACTCGATGAGCGATAGGTCGAGGTTCCTCAATTCTGCGTATCGGCGTATTACTTCTTCGCGCTCAGCAGATGCGTGATCTCCGCGCCATATGTCTCGGTCCAGATAGACGAGCAGCGTTCCAAGATCCGCCAACGGATCACCGGTAGTAGAGAGCTCCCAATCGAGAACGCCCTCCACCTTTCCCGCACTGCTCAGTATCAAATTTGCGACTCCGAAGTCTCCGTGAACGAGGGTAACCGTCGCACTTGATGGACTCGACGCTTTGAGGCGATCATGTATTAGGGGAATTCTCAGTGCGAATCGCCCCGGTGTGTCTTGCCACTGCCGCAACCATCGTTTGAGTTGCCGGTCAATGTAACCAGTACCTCGCCCGTAATCAACAAGGTCTGTCGAGTGAAGATCCACTTCATGAATCAGTGCAAGGGTCTCAATCATCGACTCTAAGACGTTCGCCCGCCGATCCAGCCACCCACCAGATAGGTCTGTGGCGTCGGGCAGGCTCCAGCCTGGGACAAACGACATTAGGTAGCCCTGGACCGGCAGATTGGCTTCAGGTTCGTGAAATGCAATGACTTTCGGAACTGGAACCCCAGTCCCCTCCAACGCCCCGAGAACTCGGCATTCCCGCTTTAGGTCGTGGGCCGATTGGAGTATCGGCCCATCAGGCTGACG
>JABBNY010000038.1 GCA_019352095.1 Acidobacteriota bacterium | reverse complement strand
TTGTGCTTCGAACGCTGCGCTCACTGTGCACGTACGCATCGACGAGCGAAGTGCTGGATTCTTCGCGATCGGCCGCGCTCTCGCTACCGGGCGCCCAGTCGCGGTCGTCGTCACCAGCGGATCAGCTGCCGCGGAGTTGCACGCGGCGGTGGCTGAAGCGGACCTCGCCAACGTGGCGCTCCTGGTCGTCACCGCAGATCGCCCCCCTGAACTTCACGGTGTCGGGGCTCCCCAGACCATCGAACAGCGCGAGCTCTACGGCACCAAGGTTCGCAGGTACGAAGAGCCGGGCGTCGCGCGACTCGAGGCGTCAGCGTCGTGGCGACCCCTCGCCAATCGACTGTGGTCGAGTGCGTCAGGCGTGACGGGTAGAGCGGGACCGACGCACCTCAACGCTGCGTTCAGTGAACCGCTGCTTGGTGTCGCACTTGATCTGCCCGCTGCTCGGGCCAACGGAGCTGCGTGGCGGACGTCGAGTGGTCCTCAGATTGACACTGCGGGTTTCGAGATCGCCGGTCAGCGTGTGCTCGCCGTTGTCGGTCAGGGCGTTGATCACGGCGTGGTCGCTGAGTGCGTGGGGCTGAATTGGGTGGTCCTCGGAGACGCCACCGCACAGGGCACCACCGCATACTTCGACCCCCTTCTTCGCAGTGAGGAGTTCGCACAAGAGGCTCGACCCGATCTCGTCATTCGCCTCGGATGTCTACCCGCATCCAAAGTGCTGGCCTCGCGTCTTCGCGAATGGAACGTGCGAACTGTGGCACTCTTGGGCGCGGGTGAGGTTGCCGACCCCGATGGGCTGATCAGTGAGCAGTTCACGGGGCTACCTCAGCGAGACGTTCTCGAACTTCGCGCCGACGAGGAGTATGCCCTGATGTGGTCGCGGGCCTCGGCGTCGGTGGGGGAATCCCTCGAGCGCGGGGCCAAGGCGGATGATGCACTTACCGAGCCCATGGTGGCGCGCACGGTCGTCGAAGCGAGCGCCGATCATGGAGTTCCCCTGGTGATCGGCTCCTCGATGCCCTTTCGAGATGTTGAGTGGTGGGCCCCGATGCGCCAGTGCGCGACGTACGCCAATCGGGGAACCAACGGGATCGATGGCGTCGTGTCGACCGTGCTGGGTGTTTGTGCTGGCGGTCGGGGGCTAGGGCTTGTTGGTGACCTGACGATGTTGCACGACGTCTCAGGGCTGGTCGACGGTCTCGGTGAGGCCGGCGGAACGTGCGTGCTGGTCGTGGCGGACAATCGAGGGGGAGGGATCTTTTCCTTCTTGCCCCAGGCATCCGCCCTCGAGCCCGAGCGCTTCGAACAGCTCTTTGGCACGCCTCGTCGCCACGACCTTGTCGCTGTCGCGTCAGCATTTGGACATGGCGCGCTCAACGTGACGACGCGTCACGAACTTCGCCACGCCATCGAGCGTGGCCTGTCAACCAAAGGCCTGAGCGTCATTGTGGCATCGGTGCCGGACCGCGACGAGAACGTTCGACTCCATGACGCGATGAACCAACTCATCATCGAAGAACACCAGAGGACGTCGTGATCGCAACCCTGCCAGTGTCCCTGGTTGCCGCATTTCCGCTGGCCTTCGCGGCTGGCCTGGTGTCGTTCGTTTCGCCGTGTGTCTTGCCGCTGTTGCCGGGGTACCTGGCCTTTCTCGGTGGTGCATCGGGCCAGGTCGAGGCGCGCACCGGACGAGGGAGGGCTGTGGCCGGCTCGCTGGCCTTCATCCTGGGATTCGCCCTCGTCTTTGTGAGCTTCGGTGCCCTCTTTGGCGGGCTTGGCAGCACGCTGCGCTCGCACGAACGAATGCTCGACATTATCTTTGGGGTTCTCACCATCTTGCTCGGCATGTTCTTCGCGGGGTTCTTCCCTTCAGCGTGGCTATCGCGCGATCGGCGGATTCATCGTCTACCGCGCGTAACCGTGGTGGGTGCAGCGATTCTCGGCTTCACCTTCGCCCTGGGCTGGACGCCGTGCATTGGCCCCACGCTCGGTTCGATACTTGGCCTCGCGGCGTCGTCATCGGGAGCAACCGCCGTACGTGGGTCAATGCTCGCGTTCGTCTACTGCTTGGGCTTGGGCGTGCCCTTCGTCGTCGCCGCTGTCGCCACCGAATGGATGCAGGGTGTCTCGACATGGCTTCGGCGTCACAGTCGGGTCATCGGACTCGTCGGTGGTGTGTTGCTGATTCTGATCGGGATCGCCGAAGTCACCGGTGCGTGGAACTCGTTCGTCGTGTGGCTGCAGGTACACATGCCTTCCTACGCACTCTTGTAGTGCGGCACGTCTCGTAGACTGGATCCATGAATCTTCGCGCCGATTGGCAGTTTCGTGGTTTGGTCCACCAGACAACCGACGAGGCCATTCTCGACCGATTGAGTGCTGGCGGCGTTACCGCCTACATAGGCTTCGACCCAACCGCGCCCTCGTTGCATTTGGGGAGTCTCATGCAGATCTGCATGCTGCGAAGGCTCCAGATTGCTGGAAATCGCCCCATTGCGTTGGCGGGCGGCGGCACCGGTCTCATTGGGGACCCGAGCTTCAAAGCCGCGGAGCGACCGCTGTTGACGCCGGAGAAGTTGGCTCAGTACATTGACGGTATTGGCACTCAGTTGTCGAAATATCTGGATTTCACTCCAGAAGCGGGGGCGTCGCGGGCACTGCTGCTCAACAATGCTGACTGGCTGACGAAGATCTCGCTGACTGACTTCTTGCGCGACGTGGGTAAGCATTTCACGGTAAACCAGATGATCGCCAAAGAGTCGGTGAAGAGCCGTTTGGATCGCGAAGACGTTGGACTCTCGTTCACGGAGTTCTCCTACATGCTTATGCAGGCATATGACTTCTTGCGCCTGGCCGACGACTACGACTGCTCGTTGCAGCTGGGCGGTTCTGACCAATGGGGAAATATCACCATGGGTACCGAATTGGTGCGCAGGGTCACCGGGCGAGTTGTTTACGGCGTCACGTCACCGCTGCTGTTGCGCGCGGATGGACAAAAGTTCGGCAAGTCTGAAGGTGGCAACGATAGGGTGTGGCTCGATCCAGAGTTGACCTCGCCGTTCGCACTGCATCAGTTCTTGCTCAATACCGAAGATGCCACGGTGTCGGCGTCGCTTCGCTACTTCACCTTCCTCGACCATGACGTCATTCGCGACCTCGACGAGGCAACGTTGACCAAGCCCCAGGAGCGCCGCGCCCAGCGCGCACTCGCCAATGCCGTCGTCGGGTTTGTGCACGGCGACTCGGCCGCAAAGCACGCGCAACGAGCCGGTGAAGCGTTATTCAATGAGTCGATTGCTGAACTTGACGAAGCAACATTGTTGCAAGTCGTGGCCGACGCACCCTCGTCGACGTGGTCGCGCGAAGAACTGGCAGGTGGCGTCGATACCGCCGATCTCTTGGTGCGGTGCGGGCTCGCGAAATCGAAGGGTGAAGGTCGGCGCTTCGTGGACCAGGGCGGCGTGTACGTCAACAACGTGCGACTCGAAGCGGGCGAACCCATCGATCTCTCACGCACCTTGCACGACCGCTACCTCATAGTGCGGCGTGGTCGACGCGAACTGCACCTCGTGGTCGTGGCGTGATTCGACGAATCGGCCTGCTGGTCGCGGCGGGGCTGCTCTTGAGTGCGTGCGGCACAGTGAGCGCGGTGTCGGCAATGCGTACCTGGGTCGACCAGAGCAATTTCCATTCCTCCATGAAGACCCTCACGATCGATGTTCGCCATTCGGCGTCAGCCCTGCGTGACGTCACGACCTCGAGCGCGTCGCTGCACACCGTGTGTGCCGTGTTGCTGGTGGACACTGAATCAGCCAATGCGTCACTGCCAACGCCCGACAACCAGTCGACTAACTTGCTGTCGAAGGCTTACACGAACCTCGGAGCGGGAGCAAACCAGTGCTACAAGGCGGGGGCGGACCCGGCCTTGCGCGCAGCCGCCATCGCGTCGCTCGCGAAGGGCCTCAGTGTGCTCGCCGAGGCGACCGTGCGCGTGGACGTCGTGTCACTCACGCACTAATTGCCATTGCCGCGCTGGGGGCGAAGATCGATTTCCAGGCGCAAGATGCCATCGTCGAGGGTGGCCACAGCATCGCCCAGCATGGCGTAATCCTGGAAGTCCAGCCTCGCTGCTTCGAGGAAGAGTTGGCGCTCGGGGCCCTCAACGGGGGGTACGCCACGGCGTTTCACGGCCTCGGCCCTCTCACGAAAGCGCAGCACCATCTCGTTTGGATCAAAGGGTTCGTTCACAGTTGAATGTTAGAGGGGTCCGAGGCGAGGCTCAAGTTGGTATCATGGCTACTCGGTTCAGTTCTACTGAATCGCGGTCGCCGCCAGTTATGGCCTGCGACCAGTGAGGAGTTGACGTGAAAAAGGGTCGCCATCGTCGGTTTGTTGAAGCCCGCGAACTCAAGCGCAATACCGGACCTCGTGCGACTACGTGCGACGAGTGTGGCGCCGCGCCTGAGGACGTGCACGCGGAGTGGTGCCTCGCTGAAGAGGACCGCTACGAAGAGATTCTGGGCTCGCTGCCTCGGAGCACCTTCAACGAAGACGATCCTCTGGCCGCAGAGGGCTAGGACCTTCTGCGCAGCACTGGATGCGGGAGCAATGTCGCCTTGGGCTGTGACGCCCGAGTGTTCATGTATGCGAGCAACTGATCGTAGACCTGTTCGCCGACCATTGCGGTAAGTTCTTCGCCCATTGAATCTACGACTCGCGACGCGCCCACGAAGGCCGCGGGGTCTTCGGTGCACCACCAATGGAATTCCTCGCCGCCGGCACCCCAGTCATCTCGATTCCATTGGGCGATCCGCGTTATGACACGCCCACTCTCTTGGACCTCGTCTTCACGGCGTAAGGGAAGCTGCCAGCACACCTCTGGTTTCAGGGGGATGTAACTCTCATCGTTGTCCATTGCCAATACGTGCAGTGCACAACCTGGTCCCCGATGGAAGTCAGGTCGATTGAGGAAGATACAGGCGTCCTTCACCAATTTGGTGACGATGTCACCGTTCTTCTTCACTCGCGTCGTGCCCTGCTTGCCCTTTTGTTTGAACTGCCATTGATCATCGGTGAGACGTTTCGCGGCCTTTTCGACCCGGCGACGATCCTTCTCATCGGTGAAGTGAGCGCCGTAACTGCAACACCCTTGGACCAGCTCGGGTGTTGCTTGGGTGAGTACACCCTGACAGCCGTTACCGAAGATGCAGGTCCAATTACTTTCGAGGAACGTCACGTCGAACATCCAGGTTCGTTGCACGTCATTATCGTCAAAGCTGACCCACTCATGGGCATCATCAGGTATTCGAGTCACAGGCAAAACTTAGTTCGCGTCAGACATCCTCGGCGTCACCTCTAGACTCGGTGCATGACTACCGTCGAGACTTTTGACATCCTCTCGCTCACTGACGAGGCTCGCAATGTGGTAATCGATGCCCTCGCCAATGAAGACAACGCGGCGGGTCTGGGATTGTGGGTTGAAGTCACCGGCACCCAAGGTGCGGGCTACACCTACGATCTCTACTTCTCAGATCTCTCGGACGCGCCCAGTGACGCAGCCATTGGCAAAGACGGCGATGTAACCATCGTCATTCCCGCACCAAGCGTCAGTCGACTGAAGGGGAGCCGACTGGAGTTCGCCTCCGATGGTGGAGGTGGGTTAGTACTCGTGAACCCGAATGCCCCAAGCCCCGAGGAACTCAATCCCGGCGTGCCCGCAGACATCTTGGCCCTGGGAATCGAGGGGGTGCTCGCCAGTCGTGCGGTGAGCGTGCTCGACGAGAAGATCAATCCTTCCATCGCATCGCACGGAGGACGAGCTGATCTCGTGGCGCTCGATGAAGAGCACAAGGTCGCATACGTGAAGATGTCGGGAGGCTGTCAGGGCTGTGCCATGAGTCGAATGACGCTCTCACAAGGCATCGAGGCAACCTTGCGCGAGGAGATCCCCGAACTCACGGGTGTTATCGATGTCACTGATCATGCATCGGGTGTTAATCCTTTTTACGCAAACGAATAGTTGGTTCGTCCGCATCTAGAATCAATGGATGCTGCGATTCTTGACCGCTGGTGAAAGCCACGGACCATCACTCACCGTCATCGTCGAAGGGCTCCCCGCGGGCCTGGCGGTCTCCGAAGACCAAATAGTCGACGAACTCGCGCGTCGACGACTCGGGTATGGCCGGGGCCCTCGAATGCGTTTCGAGCGCGATGTACTGAGGCTCACTGGCGGAATACGTCACGGACGAACCTTGGGTTCGCCAGTGTCGATCGAGATCTTGAACTCCGAGTGGGCCAAATGGGAACAAGAGATGTCGGCCGCACCCGGCACTCCGAGCACGAAGTTGACCAAGCCTCGCCCGGGACACGCAGACCTCGCGGGCATGCAGAAATACGCGTTCGACGATGCTCGCGATGTACTCGAACGCGCCAGCGCGAGAGAGACGGCGGCGCGCGTAGCCGCGGGGGCGCTCGCGAAGGCCCTGCTCGGTTCGATCGGTGTCCACGTGGTCAGTCACGTCGTGCAGATCGGCCCGGTGACGGCACCACGCGATTGTCGACCCTTGCCCGAAGACCTGGCGAGCGTCGACGAGAGTGAAGTGCGCTGTTTTGACGAGGCCACCAGCCACGCAATGATTGCTGAGATCAAGGCCTGCGCCAAAGAGGGCGACTCGCTCGGGGGCATGGTCGAAGTGATCGCGTATGGTGCGCCAGTAGGCCTAGGCAGTTACGTGCACTGGGACCGCAAACTCGACGGGCTGCTCGCGGGAGCACTGATGAGCATTCAAGCCGTAAAGGGCGTTGAGATCGGTGACGGGATGGTGCAGGCTTCCCAGCGTGGCAGCGTGGCTCACGACGCCATCGCGGTGGATCAGTCGTTCGTGAGTGGTGGTGGCTACATACGTCGCACTGATCACGCTGGTGGACTAGAGGGCGGGATGACCTCGGGGGCACCCGTGATTGCGCGAGTCGCGATGAAGCCTCTGGCCACGCTCAACCGACCAGTCCTTGAGACCGTGGATGTGGCGACGGGCGAATCGACCGTCTCGTTCAAGGAGCGAACTGACGTGACGGCGGTACCGGCCCTAGGCGTCGTCGCCGAAGCAATGATGTCACTGGTTCTCGCCAACGAAGCTCTTCGAAAGTTCGGGGGCGATTCGATCGAAGAGTTCACCCGCAATCATTCGAGTTACTTGGAACATCTCGGCTCTACGTCTTCGTCGGCCCGTCGCGACTAGACGTGGCACGGCTCGTTCTCGTGGGTCTACCCGCCACCGGCAAGACTGCGGTCGCCAAGGCGCTGGCCGATGCGTGGGGCTGCGCCTACGTGGACACCGATGCTCTGGTCGAAGAGCGAGTGGGATGTCCCGCGTCGCAGTATCTACGCCGTCACGGCGAAGTTGCTTTTCGCGACCAGGAGCTCGACGCGTTACGCGAGGCTCTCGCCAAGGACGCGGTCGTCTCGACGGGGGGCGGCATCGTCACTACGCCACGCGCACGCACGTTGTTGACGGTTGAACCCACGTACTGGCTTGATTGTGAGTTGGACGTGATCATGCAACGCCTGGGAGAGGACGACCGACCTCTGTTGGCCGATGATCCGCGTAGCGCGCTTGAGCGACTTCGCGAACAACGAAGCGCGTGGTATCTCGAAGTATCGCGCGCTCGCATAGACGCATCGGGAACGCTTGAACAGGTCACCCGACGCGTCCTTGACGCGGCGCAGAAGGATGAGAAGTGAACGTAGAGATCGCTCTAAAGGACCGCGCGTATGAGGTTGTGCTCGGCGAAGGCGTCCGTCGTGAGGTATTCGACTTCATTCGGCACTCGCGGCCGCGTGCCCAGGCCTTGGTCGTGGTGACATCGTCATCGTTTCGCACGCAGTCATGGTTTGACTTTGTCGATGCAGAGCGAGTGCAAGTCATCGAGGTCCCAGAGGGGGAGTCGGCAAAGAATTTCTCCGCGCTCGAAGACTTGTGCGAGGAACTGGCGCAGCGCAAACTCTCGCGTGATGATGTCTTGATCGGCGTGGGCGGTGGTGCGATCACCGACGTGGTGGGCTTCGCGGCCGCGGTGTACTTGCGAGGTGTGCCGGTCGTGCACGTGGCGACGTCGCTCGTTGGTCAGGTCGACGCGGCCATCGGGGGCAAGACCGCCATCAACCTCGCGGCTGGAAAGAATCTGGTCGGAGCCTTTCACCAACCCCTTGGTGTGTTCTGTGATTTCGAGACGCTCGCGAGTCTGCCGGAACGTGAGCGGCTGAGCGGCATGGGAGAGATCGCCAAATGTTGGCTGCTCGAAGGACGCGATGTACGCAGTCTGGAAGCCACCTCACTCGCGCAACTCATCGAGATGAGCGTGCGCTTGAAAGCGGCCATCGTGGGTGAGGACGAGCTCGAAAGTGGTCGCCGAGCGTTGTTGAACTACGGCCATACCTTGGCCCACGCAATAGAAGCACTTGCGCTGGCACGAGACGCCGACGAACTTCGCCACGGTGAAGCGGTGGCGATCGGCCTCGCGTACGCCGCGCGACTCGCACACGTGCTCGGCAGAGTCGATGCGGACGTTGTGGTGCGTCACGACGAGGTGCTCGACACCCTCGGTTTACATCGAAACGTGCCCCGCGACCTCGACACCATGGACATAGTGCGGACAATGGGTCATGATAAGAAGGCACATCATGACCTGACGTTCGTACTGGCTGGTCCCCAGGGGTTCGAGGTGGTGGCGGGGATCGACCCCGAGACGGTCGTACGGGTTCTAGAAAGCTTTCGAGGTGAAGCGTGACGAAGGAAATCCTGTTGCTGTCGGGTCCGAACCTCGATCAACTCGGCACGCGCAGCCCGGAAATCTACGGGCCGTTGACGTTGGTCGAACACGTCGATCGTTTCACGAAGGCCGCCGAGGACCTCGGATTTGGCGTTCGCCACCTGCAATCGAATTTCGAGGGTGATCTCATTGAAGCGGTGCACGCCGCACGTGGTCGCTCGCAGGCCATCGTCATCAATGCTGGCGCGCTCACGCACACATCGTGGGGCATTGCTGATGCGTTGGCGATGTTCGAGGGCGTCAAGATTGAGGTTCATCTCTCCAATCCGGCCGCTCGTGAACCATTTCGTCACGTCAGCACACTGGCGAGTGTCGTAAATGGCTCGATCGCCGGATTTGGCGCGACGAGCTACTCGCTGGCGCTGGACGCGGTTCATCATCTGCTGGGCCCGCAGTAGAAGTGGTTGCCCGGATGTTGCCTAGAATGGGCAACGCTACTTTCGCGAAAGGTTCCTAGGCTCATGGCCGCCATCTCAACATCCGACATCAAGAACGGCATCACTCTGAAGATTGATGAGGGTCTCTTCACCGTGATCGAGTTCCAACACGTGAAGCCGGGTAAGGGGGGCGCTTTCGTACGCACGAAATTGCGCAATGCACGATCGGGTGCGGTAATCGAACGCACCTATCGTTCCGACGAACGACTCGAGCAGGCCATCATTGACAAACGAGACACCCAATATCTGTACCGCGACGGCGATGACTATATTTTCATGGACCAAACGACGTACGACCAGGTGCCAGTTTCGTCGAAGAACCTCGGTGAAGCAGTCAATTTCCTCAAAGAAACCGGCAAGGCAATGCTCATCACCCATAACGACGAGATCATTGGTATTGAACTGCCCGCTTCGGTCGAACTGACCATCGCCGAGACTGAGCCGGGTATTCAGGGCGACCGTGTGTCAGGTGCGCGCAAACCAGCCACGTTGGAGACGGGCTTTGTCGTGCAGGTACCGCTGTTCGTTGGCCCGGGTGAGACCATCAAGGTTGATACGCGCACCGGTGAATATATGACCCGAGCTTAGGGTGGGCGAACTAGGTACCCAGCGTCACCAGGCGCGCGAGCGAGCCCTGGAGATCCTGTACGAAGCGACGATCAAGGATCGCCCGGTGACCCAGATCATCCAGAACCTGGCGCTTGCACCCGATCCGTATACGGTGGCCGTCGTCGTCGCATGCGAACAGCACCGCACACGAGCTGAAGAGTTGATTGTGCGCCACCTTCAAGATTGGACCCTCGAGCGCCTTGCGCTCATTGACCGCTTGATCCTCACCATGGCCATTGGCGAATTACTGCTCGACGAGCCGCCACCGACGGCCGTGGTGCTCGATGAAGCGGTTGAACTCGCAAAGGTGTACTCGACCGACGGATCAGCGTCGTTCGTGAACGGCGTCTTAGCGGCCTGCGTGGATGACCTAAAGTAAGGGATCGTGGTTGTTAAAGGAGGTCCGTCATTCCTGGAATGAGTCAACGGCCTCTTAATTTGGCCAATATCATCGCGATCTTTCACCACGCCCTCTACGTCACCAGCATTCTGTGGGTGGGAGGGATTGCCGTTGTCTTACTCGCAGTTCTCATGTCCACGCGAAGGATCTTCGCTTTCAATCTTGCGCCCGAAGACGACCTCGAACCACGATCGCGCACCTACCTACGCTGGTCCTTTGGCGCCCTGTGGCTCATAGATGGCATCTTGCAGTTCCAACCCTCCATGCCGCTCGGCCTCGCCAACAATATTGTCGCCCCTGCCACGGTGGGGACTCCCTCATGGCTGCATTCGTTGATGTTGCACGGCATCTCAGTATGGAACAGCCATCCGATCACGCTCGCGGTGGGTGTCGCGTGGTTTCAGGTCGGGCTGGGGCTCGTGATCTTGGTCGCCCGAGGTCGCACGAGTCGAATCGTCGGTTTGGTCTCGGCATCATGGGCAGGACTCATCTGGCTCGTTGGCAATGGCGCGGGTGGCATCTTCATCGCGGGCGCGTCCCTCCTTTTTGGGTGGCCCGGTGCTTCGTTGTTCTACGTGATCGCCGGTATGGCGCTGTCGCTTGATCGAAGACGCTTCTCGGATCTCTTTTCTCGGATCACATTGAGGACACTCAGTATTCTCTTGGTGATCGCTGCGCTGCTTCAGTCGCTACCGTCGACTCAGTTCTGGCACGGCGGTCCGACGAATGCTCTGACCGCGATGACGCGATATATGACTGCGGTCGCCCAACCTCATTGGCTGGCGGCGATCGTGCGTAGCGGTGGCTCGATAGCGGCCACGATGGGTGGTGGGTTCAACATCGTCATAATTTTGTGGCTTCTCGTAAGCGCGCTGGGACTGTGGATGGCGCGGGTACGTTCGTGGCATTGGCCGGCGTGGACACTGATTGTCGGCGCAGTGATCTTTTGGGTGATCGCCGAGGATACGGCCATCTTTGGTGGTGTAGCAACCGACGTGAACTCTCTCATACCACTGGCGTTACTCACCTGGTGCGCTTCGCCGCGCGAGGAGAGCGCGCTCGGCCACCGGCGCCTGCCTCGTGAGATGACGAGTGCGACCAGTGCCGTCGTGGCGACGTTCGCGTCATCAATGTTGATCTTCGCAGCGGTCTCAATGGGGCTGGCCACGTCTGCCAGTGCTGAAAATACCCTCTTTCTCGCCCAGAATGGTCCGGCATCGGCCGTTGACCTGCCAGCAAAGTCCTTCACCCTTATCGACCAATACAACCATCGCTTCACCTTGGGCGAGCATCGTGGGCGAGTCACGCTCTTGACCTTCCTCGATCCGCACTGTTGGACCGATTGTCCGCTGTTGGCGAACCAATTGGCGCAACTTCGCTCACAGCTCGCGTGGAACGCGAAGATAGACATCGTGGCGGTCGCTGCGGACCCGTACCACGAGTCTTTGGCGGACGTGCGACTCTTTATGCATCGTCACGGACTTAACGATGTGAAGAATTTCTATTTCGTCACGGGACCACTCTCGAAAGTCAGCGCCGTATGGCGAAATTTTGGGGTATCGGTGAGTATGAAGCGCACTGACAAGATGAGCATTCATTCGGATCTGATGTTTATCATCACGCCCACACGCAGGACTCATTGGATCGTGCCCGATGATCCAATCGCGTCAGTGTCGGGCACCTCATCTGCGGTGAGCGAATTGAAGGCACTCCTGTCGCTCGAAGGAATCCACTAGAGCTAGTCGTGCACGAAACAACGTCGCTAAGTTAAGGAGACTTTCAGGTTTCACACGGAGGCGTCGGCGGTGTTTTGTCGTGTACTTGGCGAAGGTATTCGTTGAACTGATCGAGTGTCGGATCGTCATCGTGATCAGGTTTCCCTGAACGTACCTCGTCACCCAATCGCTCTTGTTTTAAAAGCTTTTGCCACATGTAGACGGCATATCCAGAGAAGACGGGCCACTCGAAAACGTACGCCCACGAGAGTGTATTTCCATGCAGTGCTCGACTCAGTTCAATCGCGAAAGCACTGACACAGATGAGTTGAGCAAGCACCAGACCTAAGTGGATTCCAAGAATTCTCTTAGTTCCCTGTGTCACAAACCTTAACTTTAGTGAACCGTTCCGTTACATTCGTACCTGAGTTCATTAAGGGACAGTGAATCGCAAGGAGTGGTGTATGTCAATGAGAGGGAGACTGGCAACGGTTCTCGGGCTCTTCTTGGTTGCGGTTGGCCTGGTCGTTTGGAGCGTCGCGGCGTTTCTGACACCAGGCACACCTGGAGGTGTTATGGACTTCACCAAGACGCACGCGCCCGGACAGGCCGTGAACATCACGGCGCAAACCGTGGGTTCGATTGGTTTTGGTCCTCACCCAACATGGGTTTCGTACCTGGTGAAGGACCCTTCAACAGGCAAATGGGTCCAGGACACGACCTGGAAGCTTCCGGCCAACACCACGATCAACATGACCATCTACAACTACGACAGTGGAAGTCCTCTGCGCAACCAGCAGCTTGGTCAGGTCATCGGCACGACTAATGGCAAGGCAACGCTCGACGGGACCAGCTTCTCGGTCTACAACTCCAATACCGGTGACGGTGTTGGACACACGTTCGCAGTGCCATCACTCGGAATCTATGTGCCGTTGGCTGGCTTCAACGGGAGCGCGACCTTGTGTGGCGTCGCGCCGTGTCACGTCAATCAGCCTCATCGCACAATCAAGTTCAGTTTCCGTACCGGCGCGGCGGGTAGCTACCCATGGCAGTGTTTCGTGCCGTGCGGCTTGGGCTACCTCTACGGCAACGGTGGTCCAATGTCGACCCAAAATTACATGGGCGGCTTCCTTGAGGTGGTTCGCTAATTATG
Source organism: Acidobacteriota bacterium (assembly GCA_019352095.1). GTDB lineage: Bacteria > Actinomycetota > Acidimicrobiia > Acidimicrobiales > RAAP-2 > RAAP-2. Next base: position 3,560 of record JABBNY010000038.1, on the reverse strand, counting down.
TCCACGGAGAATTCAATGAAAAAAGAGACACATCACCTTCGTCGGATGGCGACGATCTGGATTATCTTGTCGGTAGCGGCTGACCTGTTGTTCATGTTCTGGATCGCACCTCACGTGCCGCCAGGAACAATGACTGACACGGCGAGGGCGAACCAGTTCGACTTCAATGTGCTGTTCTTGATGGCGTTCCCCGTGCTGATCGGTGTGTGGGTCTACATGGGCTACGCAATCGTCAACTGGAGCGCTAAGCGCGCTGGAGTACCCGAGCCAATCGGTGGTCCGGCGGCCCGCGGAAACCTCAAGGCCCAGGTCTCCTGGATCGTCGTCACTTCGGTGGTGGTGTTGTTCCTGGCCGGTTTTGGTACCGTGGCGCTCATTAACGGTAAGGGTTCAGGTGGTGGCGAAGGCCCCAACCCCGTATGGATGCCCGCTGGTTCGGCAAAGGCGGAGACCGCGGCCCTTACGTCATCGGCTTCGTGGACGCCGGGCAGCAATCAAGTCCTCGTTGTCCAGGTCATCGGACAACAGTGGCGCTTCACCTATCGCTACCCGCAGTTCGGTGGATTTGAATCACCGCAGTTAATTCTTCCCAACAACACTGAAATCGCGTTCAATGTCACTTCACTTGACGTGATCCACAGTTTCTGGGCGTACCAATTGAGCGTCAAAGCCGACGCGAACCCTCAGCAGAATAACGTTGCTTACGCTAAGACGGACCAACTCGGGAGTTTCATGGTTCGTTGCAGTGAGCTATGTGGCATTTGGCATGGAGCGATGTTTAACAGCGGAAAGGTCGTCTCGCAGAGTAACTTCCAGAATTGGGCGACCACGACTGAGTCAGCGAACGCCGCCAACACGAAAAACCTGCCGCCGTTCGCTTGGACCTACGTACCTGACGCGAACGGATCTGCCGGCGGTTACTACATCGACGGCAACGTGACTCCTTACAGCCCGGTAGAGACTTACGGCGCGAAGCAGCCAGCAGCATGATGAACGAACTTGCACACAGTAATCAAGAACTTACGATGAAAGAAACGGAGATCGCGCGATGACAATAAGTGCCGAAAGACCGACAGAGAACGCCCCTGGCAGTCTCTTGCCGCCGGCTCAAGCTGGTCGCCTCGGATGGACGCAGCGACCAGGCTGGATGAGCCAGCACTTGGGCACCGCAATCGTGCTCGCGATTGTCGGGTATCTCTTGGGCCACTGGCTAGGCCATGAGATTACCGGCGACTATGCCTACGTCCAGAACTCCGGACAGAATTCCTCCGCCAATTTCTTCGCGCTGCTGTTCATGGTCGTCGGTTGGTTGACAGGAATTGGAGCACTGAACTACCCAGCAGCGAAGCTCTTTGGGCGTGCGCCACGAGAAGAGGCGACCATTGAAGGATGGTCCAAGTACTTCCGCTACACGTTGGACCACAAGGTCGTTGGTCTCCAGTACGTGGTGGGCGTGCTGCTGTTCATGTTCACGGGTGGGCTTCTCGCGATGGCGATCCGTGCAGAGCTGTTGAATCCAACGACGCACCTCTTCGGACCTGGTACCTACATCGAGATTGTGAGTGAGCACGGAACAATCATGATGATGATGGCAACCTCAATCATCGTCGGGCCTCTGGGTAACTATTTTATTCCGCTGATGATCGGGTCGCGAAAGATGGCGTTCCCGCGTATCGAGGCTTTCAGTTTCTGGGTCTTCGTAGCGGGTTACGCCGTGATCTTCTCGGCACTGCCATACGGTGGTTTCCCCACTGGTTGGACTGGTTACGCACCACTGCAGACTCAAGCAGGCCCCGGAATGATTTCCTACCTCTTTGGTTTTGCGGTAATTGGCATGGGCATGATGGCAGCAGGCTTCAATATTGCGGTCACGGTCATTAACAACCGTGCACCTGGCATGACCTGGAGTCGAGTGCCTATCTTCGTATGGTCGATTCTGGCCACCGCAGCTTTGCTGACCTTGGCGACGCCCACACTGTTCGCGGCGGGTCTCTTCGGAATTTTGGACAAGACAGCCCAGACCGCTTTCTATGTCTCGGAGCACGGTGGAAGTTCTTACTTGTGGGAGAACCTGTTCTGGTTCTTCGGCCACCCCGAGGTGTACATCATGGCCCTACCGGGCTTCGGTATCGTGGCTGAGATCCTCCCTGTCTTTACGCGAAAGCCCCTGTTTGCGTACAGGGTTGCAGCATCGGGAATGATTGGCGTGGCACTGTTGTCATTCTTCGTCTGGCAGCACCACCTCTTTCAGAGTGGTATCAACCCCGACATGCGTCCGTTGTTCATGCTTACGACAGAACTTATTTCAATTCCTACGGGTTTCATTTTCTTGGTCGGGATGGGTACGCTCTATCGCGCAAAGATTCGCTTCGAGATACCGATGCTCTTTGCCATGGCGCTCTTCTTCAACTTCCTGATAGGTGGCGTTACGGGTGTGTTCTTGTCGGACGTGCCGGTGAACGTGACGGTGCACGGTGGTTTCTTCGTTCTTTCACACTTCCACTACACGATTATGGGTGGCCTCCTGTTCGCCTTCATGGCCGGCCTCTACTACTGGCTGCCTAAGATGACGGGTCGCATGATGAACAAGAAATTGGGCCTCTGGCACTTCTGGACGATGTTCATCTTCTTTAACTTGACCTTCTTTCCGATGTTCATTATTGGTTTGCTCGGACAGCCTCGTCGTGTGTTCACCTACGCGAAGAACCTCCAGGGCCTGAACGACTTCTCCTCCATCAGTGCTTTCATTCTTGGTGCTTCGTTCCTGCTCTTCTTCGCGAACTTGATGTACTCGATGTACATCAAGCCGGTGAAGGCTCCAGCGAACCCTTGGGATTCCTTGGGGCTTGAGTGGCAAACGGCGACACCTATTCCGGTGTACAACTTTGAGCGCATCCCCGTCATCATGAGTGACCCGTATCACTACAGCGAAATCGGCGCTCCTCCTGTTGCCGACCTGGGCACCAACGTCAAAGCGGAACCAGTTATTTCATCAACCTCGGGCAGCGGCCCGGCTTAGTAGTAAGTGGAGAATTTTCTATGACTGACATGTACAACAAAGCCGAGGGTTACGTTCAGACGCCTGAGGAGATCGAGTACGAACTTCGTGCGAAGGTGGGTTCGGTGTGGTCGGGTGGCCGATTGTTTATCGGTATGTATACCTTCCTGCTGGCTTCACTCGCGTTCGCGTACTTCTATCTTCGAACGGCGAACAATGGTCTGCTGTGGCGACCTCATAATGTGACGGCACCTACGGCCTTTGGCTGGTCGATATTCGCTCTCGAAGCTTTGACGGCAGTACTGGCCATTTATGGTCAGTGGCGATTGCGAAAGGGTGTCGTGCTGGACTGGCAGGTGGCGGTGTGGACTGGGGTACTGACTTCACTCGTTGCCCTGTTCCTCCAAATATGGGAGACCACGACGTTGCCCTTCTACCCAGGTTCAAGCGGCTACGCATCGACATTCGTGGGCTGGGTTGTGATCAACATATCGACCTTGGTAGTGGGTGTGTACTGGCTTGAAACAACAGTGGCCCGCTCGATGCGCATGCGTAAGGAGCT
>JABBNY010000303.1 GCA_019352095.1 Acidobacteriota bacterium | reverse complement strand
AACGGATTGCCCATGCATGTGGGCTAACCGCTTCATCCTGTGGTCCGAGCGCTCCGCCGAAGAGCTCCACGTCTCTGGCGTCGAGTCCCTGTTCCAACTGTTCCACCACGGCAAGCAGCTCCGGCCAGAACTTCGTCTTACTAGGCCTTCCGGTGCCCCAAGGCATCGTGAATCTCCACTCGTACTGGAGGTGATCGGCCAAGCCCGTTGGGGGTCGGACGTCATCCGCCAACGCCCTCATGTGCTTGTCAACAGTCGAGGTGACCTCCAGGGCAACGAGGCCGAGCAGCGTCTCGCCAACGAAGTCCACCATGGCGTCTTCGCTTCCGTCGTCATGGCTCTCGAACTTGCCGCCGAGAGGGATCCCAACGAGCTCTGCGGCCTTGCTCTCCCACACATCTTTCGTCGGGGGTTTGTGGAACACGCCTCCAGTCTCGCGGGCGTAACGCGCGGCGTCCAGTAGGTGCAAACCGCACTGCCGGCGTGGTTCCAGACGCAGATTATTGGTTGGTGACCAAGAGCCACCTTCCTGGTGACCAAATCAGATCTGGCCGGTGAACGGGCGCTTCGCGGCGGTTCGACATGCAGCGCCTGAACAGGTATTTTGGCCTTTGTCCGAATCCCCCGCCAAGAGGGATTTGGACAAATAACCCTTAACCGTTCGGACAACCGTTCGGACAAATGCCACACCATTTGACCAGGGTGAACGTGTCTGGAATGAGTCGCCGCGTCGACTTTCATGCGCACCACTGCCAAGTGACACCTGCGTGCCACAATGGCACACATGAACTTGACTCAAGCCGACGACGACAGGTGCGACCAGTAACTGGGGACCGCTGCCGAGGCGGCACTCGCTAATGGCAACGAACAACTGGCTGCGCTACTCGCCGATTGTCATATTACTGAAGTGACGTACATGGACGCTCTCATGTCGCTCTCCAACGAAGAGGTCTGGGCGGGCGAGTTTGCTTGGAAGCCCCGGCCCTCCTGGCGGCTCGATTCTCCGACGAACTAATTCGCGAACTCCAGGCACTCCTCAATACATCTCTTGGCCCCGAAGGCGAGACCGTGCTGACAATATCCGTGCTCACCGCACCCGCGACACCTGGGTGGCGCGATCGAGTCCTGCCGTCACTGAACTTCGACAATCCTCACGTAGCGGGTAACTAGATTGTTGGTGTCAAAGAGCGGACTTCAACAATCTTCGACCGGAGACTCCAACTATTGAACCGTTGACGGTGAAATTGAGATCACTATTTCCCTCAGAAAGGGAACGGCTCGCAAGACACGGTGACGCTGTCCCTTGACGTGGCTCGACCTGTACTCACCACTGATGACTTCTCGTGCTCGATTTTCGCTGCATGGTCCCAAAGCAAGCCATGAGGATTTCCAATGACCGGCTAGTACTGCGCCTTCAACATGGGCTATAGTTTCCCTATGGAACTAGATAAAGCAGTAAATAGCGCGCAAGATGATCAGTCCCCCATCAGATTCCGCCTCAGCGCTTCATCGGGCGTGCCGACCTACATCCAACTCGTCACTCAGGTTGAGCAGGCGTTGCGCATTGGCTATCTCAATGTCGGCGACCGCCTCCCTCGAATCAAGGAGGTGGTCGAGTCTCTCGCCATCAATCCCAACACAGTGCTGAAGGCGTACCGGGAGCTTGAGACCAAAGGAATTGCAGCGGGGCGGCCCGGGGTCGGCACCTTCATCGTCGCATCGCCCCCCACGCTCAGTGCTGAGGCGTTCGAGAAGCTCCGACAGGAATTCATCGACGGATGGCTCGATTCCGCAACGAAGGCGGGCCTCGACCACGCCGACATCATGACTCTCATCCAGAGCACGTTGGAGTCACTCGGTCACTCGTCGTCGATCCTCACCGGAGGTGTCAGCCAGTGACCAGTGCCGTCCAGATAGAAGCCGTCTCACGCAGATTCCGGAGGCGCACCGCCCTGCGATCAGTGACGGCGACAATTCCTTCGGGAAGTGTCACTGCGCTCGTTGGATCAAATGGCGCGGGAAAGACGACTCTCCTCAACCTCGTGGCCGGCCTGCTCACCCCATCGACAGGCGCCATATCCCTCTTCGACAACCTGGCTCCCGGATCCTTAGAGGCGCTGGGGAGAGTCGCCTACGTCGCGCAAGACGGTCCGGTGTCCACCAATCGGACCGTGGGCGACGCGGTACACATCGCTCGTGCTTTCAACATGTTCTTCGACTTCGATGCTGCGGTCGTTCGACTCCAACGCCTCGACATCGATCTCAAGCAGAGAGTGTCGAAACTCTCTGGCGGGCAACGTGCTCAACTCGCCATCACCTTGGCCCTCGCGCGCGCACCCGAGCTCCTAGTGCTCGATGAACCACTGTCCAGCCTCGACCCCATCGCCCGACGGGACTTACTGGGCGAGCTCATGGGACACTGCGCCGAGAGCGGCATGACGATCATCTTCTCTTCACACGTCATTGCAGAACTCGAGAAGATTGCGAGCCACCTCGTGCTCATCAAAGACGGAGAGGCAGTGGTGGCGGGGGAAATCGACGAACTTCTGGAACACCACCGAATCTTCACCGGAACGGCGACAGAAGCCGGGCTCGTGCACGATGGCC
>JABBNY010000302.1 GCA_019352095.1 Acidobacteriota bacterium | reverse complement strand
TCCTCTACCTTCTGGAGCGAATCGAGGGAGTCGAGGGATTCTTCATCGATCCCGATGAGGCCATGTTCAAGACCTCGGGAATGGTCTTCTCGACGACGAATTGTTATGACGACCGAGCCGAAGCCACTACGGGCTGACGCCGAGAACCCGGTATCCGAAGAACCCCGGGGAATTAATTCCTTATGAGGCCAACGCCGATGGAGGTGTCGGTCACCGTGCAAACCCCGGACGGACCACTTCCTTAGAATTCGCGAGGCATACCGTCGTCTCACCAAGGGTAATAGCTAACTGGTGGCACTCTCTCCGATGGCGCCTCGCATCGGTAATGGATGTGTCGTTTCCCCAGGAATCTATCTCCTTCGCCCTGACAGCCCCCTGCCAAAGGAGACACCGAACGACCTGTCCTAATCGGTCGCATGAAGGGATGTCACAATGTCTGTGGACCAGTTGGATATTCACCCTGGAATTCCAAACTGAGCCAGCGCATCGCATTATCGACACCGGTGATTGCGTTCGTGCGTTGGCCTCGGAACACTTGGTGAAGTCAACACGTTCAGCCAATTGCGTGCGCGCCGAACGTCGACGTGTGGAAGCGTTAGACCGAAGTTACTTTGACCTGGACGTGGGAGCCAGTTTCCGTAAGGGAAAATGCGTTGCTCGCTCGGACTTTCCTGGCTACATCAGTCGGCGAGGCACCGCAGCACCGAGTAGCTCAAAGACTCGGCGCTGGGTAGGGGTCGCAGTAGAGAGCAGCTCGAACGAACTCCCGGTCTCAGTGGTCACCGCCATGGTGTTGCGAGTGAGCGTGGCGAGGTGATCGAGCAGTTCGCGGAATGCGCGGACTTCTTCGTCGACGTTGTTGCGTTTGGCGGCGGCCTTCTTTGACGCCGACGCCGAACGCACTGCCGGGGCCACTGGGTTTTCACGGGTCGGTGGACTCTCGTCAGTGAAGGTGAGTGGGGCGAGTGCTTCACGCAGGTGCCACACGAGGTAGGCGCTGAGCATGCAGATGAACACGTGAGCGCGCACTCGAGCCTCGAGCCGGTGATGTATCGGACGTAAGGAAAGGTCGTCGACCTTGATGTGGCGAAAGTCGCGCTCCACGTGAGCTAAGTCCTTGTAGGCATTGACCACGCTGGCAGCGTCCATCTCGTTCTCTTTCAGGGTGGTGCGCAGCACGTAGATGCCGTCGAGGGCGGCTTCGGCGTCGATGGACGCCTGGCGTCTCGTGACCACGAGCGTCGAGTCGGTGATGACAATGTCGAAGTGCTTGGCCATCTTGCGCTTGTTGATCACCTTGCCTAGGCGCAGTCCAATCTGGTCGGCGCCGCGTAAGTGTCCGCTCGTCACCGCGGTGAGGATCGGAGCAAGGGCTTCTTCGGTGGCGGCTAACAGTTCGTTGCGCTTGCGGTAACGCTCGGTTGCCAACAACGGGTTGCGACACGCGACGAGGCGCTCGTTGGGGTAGTCGGGGTGAGTGAACTCAGCGAGGTCTCTCTCGTCAAAGAGAGACAGTTGCAAGGGACCGTCCTCGCTCGCCAGTTGGGCGATCTGGGGCGCGCGCAGACAGGTCAACCACCCGAGATTGGTGTCCTCTCTCAGCGCCCTGATGCGCGCGCTCGTGATCATCCCGCGGTCGCCCACCATGGTGAGGCGCGTGAGGTGAAAGCGTGTGCGCACCGACTCGACAATGGAGATGAACGCGGTCGGGTCCGCGGTGTTGCCGGCGAAGACTTCAATGGCGACCGGTCGCCCGTCACGGTCGGTGAGGAGTCCGTACTCAATCTGCGCGACACCACGCTTCTTGTCGCGCGAGTAGCCCCGAGCGGCTAGTTCGTTCTTCTTTCCCTCCACCCACGAGCTCGAGAGGTCGAAGTAGGCGAGCTGCGCGGGGTTGGCTTCAGCTGCCAAGTGACGCGTGGCGAGAGTGGCTTCGATCCGCGCCTGGCGTTGGCCCAGCCAGTCCATGGCGGCGTAGACGTCGTCAGTGCTGACGTCCTCGAGTCCGAGGTCACCGCTCAGCGTGGTGTCGGCCCACCACTTGGTAGTCGCCAGCTTCGGACGCGGGTGCACCACACGCGCGAGAATGAGCGCGTAGGCGATTGATCGCTCTCGACACGCCGGCCCCAAGAGATCAGGTAGACCGAGTTTGTTCGCCATCACCGAGACCGCAGCCAGGTGTCCGTGGGGTAAGGAACGGGTGAGTTCAAGACCCTTGCCCACCGCCACCAACGTGTCGCCCGCGAGCGTCGCGCGCAGTGCGCTCAGGGCTTCTTCGGGCAACGCCGAGACGTTGCCCAGCGTCTCGTGGTGGATCTTGCCCGCTTCGCGGTAGCTGCGGCGCAATAGGTGCGAGACGGACTCGCGGCTCACGCCATCCTTCGTCTTATACTTGCGCACTACTCGCGCGACGTGAATCGCGCTATCTCGCCGAGTCATAAACGAAATCTAGCATAGACTCCCGTAACTGTCACGTATTATCTTGGCTACAAATTCTGACGTAAAACTGACCATAATTCCTGTTCAGCTTTCACATCAGGCGCTAGAGAGCCCGTAACTTCGGGTTAGAACGCGCCAACAATGAGCTACTCAGCGTGGTCGAGCGAACAGTCTTGCTG
>JABBNY010000301.1 GCA_019352095.1 Acidobacteriota bacterium | reverse complement strand
ACCCGCGAGGAGGAGCGCGAGGCCATTAAGATGGCCGTCGAGTCGATCGAGAAGACGACCGGGACCCGTCCAGTGGGCTGGTACTGCCGCGAGATGAGCGTCAACACCCGCGAACTGGTCGTGGAGGAAGGCGGTTTCTTCTACGACTCGGACACCTACAACGAGGACATCCCGTACTGGACGAAGGTGGACGGGAAATCGCACCTGGTGGTGCCGTACTCACTCGTTGTCAATGACGCCCGCTACATCGTGGGCACCGGCTACGGCAGCCCCGAGCAGTTCTTCGAGACCGCGAGGGCGACGGTCGACCGTCTGCGCAACGACGGCGACGACGTGGGTCGGATGATGTCGATCGGGATACACCCTCGCGTCAGCGGCAACCCGGCCCGGGCCGACGCTTTGGCGCGGTTCATCGCCTACGCCCAGCAGTTCGACGACGTAGCTTTCATGCGTCGAATCGACATCGCCCAGACCTTCGCTCAACAGGTTCCCAAGCCCGACTGAGGACCGGAACGACGCGGTGGAGTACGAACTGGACGACGACTGGGAGCGCCTGGATCTCGACGCGGTCTGGCACTTCCTCTCGACCGACGCCTACTGGAACCGGTGGCGAACCCGCGAAGACGTGGACCACCAGTTCCGCGGTGCCTGGCGGGTCATTGCGGCGTACGTCGAGGGCGGCGACGAGCTGGTGGGTTTCGCCCGCGCGGTATCGGACGGCGTCAGTGATGCGTACCTGGCCGATGTCTACGTTGCTCCACCTCATCGTGGTCGGGGCATTGGGGGTCGGATGGTCGAGGCGATGGTTGAAGAGGGACTGGGTGCGCACTTTCGCTGGTTCCTTTCAACCCGTGACGCGCACGAACTCTACGCGCGCTACGGATTTCGCCCACCGGACGAGCGCGTTATGGAACGGCCTGGACGATTTACCACCGGCTCGGGCGTCGCCGAACCCAGCGGTGCTTGAGATCCGAGAGGAGGATGCCAGGCGCCTAGCCCAAGACACGCCGGGTCTTCTGAAGCCATTTTCCAGGCTGTCACATGCCATTCATTGACGGTTATCAACGCATCACGAGCTATTCATTCGAGCGCGGAGTCGTCGACAAATAGAAGGTGCCATCTCGAGGGGATCGAACGGTGGGCGGGACATGGCTTCAGAACTCGTTTTGAAAGGGAGGAAGTGAGAAGTGAGCAACGTCGATTCCATTGATTTAGAAGCAGCGGCGTACCGCCTCCGTGGCGTCGCGCACCGCACGCCACTTATGACGTGCCTTGCGCTCGATCAGGTGGTCGGAGGGCAAGTTTTAATCAAAACTGAGAACTTTCAACGCGTGGGTGCATTCAAGTTCCGCGGAGCATTCAACCGAGTTTCGAGCCTTACCCGCGAACAGCGAACAAGAGGGGTCGTTGCGTCGTCATCTGGAAACCACGCTCAGGCGCTCGCTCTCGCTGCGCGTCTTTGTGACACGACCGCAACCATTCTCATACCTGATGACGCGCCAAACTCGAAGCTCACAGCGACACGCGCCTACGGTGCTGAAGTCGTTTTGTTCGACCGTTATCAGGCGGACCGAGAGTCACTAACAAGTGAACTTGCGAACAAACTCGGAGCGACCATAGTTCACGCGTATGACGATCCTTTCATCATCGCTGGAGCTGGAACGACTGGTCTTGAGATCATGGAAGAAGCTAAGTGGCTGGATATTCTTCTAGTCCCTACCGGTGGCGGAGGCCTGCTCGCGGGAAGCGCGCTTGCCGCGAGAGCGGCGCAACCCAATGTTCGAATTGTGGGTGTAGAGCCGGACGCTTCTGATGATTGGCAGCGTTCCTTGGCGGCTGGGAAGCGAGTGAATGTTCATGTGAATCAAACCATCGCTGACGGACAGCAATTGCCTACCCCGGGAATACTCAACTTTGAAGTCGCTGCTCCTCTCCTTGAGCGAGTCGTCACAGTGACCGATGCGGACATTAGAACAGCCATGCGTTTTTTGTTTGAGCGCGTGAAGATCGTGGCTGAGCCAAGTGGAGCCACGGCTGTGGCTGCGCTTCTAGCCGGCAAGATTGACGTGAGGGGACAAAGAGTTGGCGTGATCATTTCTGGTGGCAATATTGACGTTCAGCGTTTCACCGACATCATTTCCAAGACGTCGATGGCGTGAGCAAAATCATCGAAACTTCGCCACCCAACTATCGAGGTGCCTGTCTGAGATAGTGAACGCGAGCCTGAACGTTCAGTTCCTTTCAGTGGGCCGCCCGGGTCTCGATCCCGGTAACTGGGTTGAGCCACCTCAGCAGTGTTGGGGGTTAACCCACGAAATGTGGACGTATGGTGCTTCGCTGGGCTTGGATTTGACTACTGACGTGATTGACCATCCTCGAAGAATCATCAAGGGTCATTAACCACAGGTTGTCCGGCCACCTCTTGAATGGCTAGTTGGATCGACTCCCTCAGAATTCTCAAGTTGCATAATCCCGGCGCCACTGGCGGGCACTCTGCGGGCACCAAACAAAGGACAACAGTGGTCATTCCCGGTCACTTCAAAACCCTTGCAATCATTGAGCCTTAGTTGAAAATCCTTGGAGCGGGCGACGAGAATCGAACTCGCGTTCTCAGCTTGGGAAGAT
>JABBNY010000300.1 GCA_019352095.1 Acidobacteriota bacterium | reverse complement strand
GCGCGCCCACGCCCACGTCGAGAGTCACATCCAACGACTCAAAGAGTCCGGGCTCTGCCGGTTCCCCTTCACCAGCTTCGAGGCCAATTGCAACTGGCTCATGGCCGTCGCCCTCTCCGCTGACCTCGTGCGGTGGTTCCAGTTGCTGTGCTTGAAGGGACCCTGGAAGGACGCTCGGCCCAAGGCCCTGCGCTGGGAGATCTTTCACGCGCCGGGTCGTCTCGTCTACCGCTCACGACGACGGATCGTGCGCCTCCTCGAGGGTTGGCCCACGACCGACGTCCTGCTCGGCGCCTACCAGCGCATCGCACGACTCACCTGAGCGAAATATCCCCCCCTCAGCACGGCCACGATGGACCAGCGCCGTCTCAACACGCCTCTCGAGTCATTTTGCATGGTCGAAAATCGAGTTCGCAAAACAGTGGGGGCCGCGACGACGGTGCGACCAGTTCCAAATGGACTTGAGCGAACCAAAAGCAGATTCGACGCCGACTTCAGATCACTCGTGAATGATCGAGGCTAGATATCGAACGCTACGAGCGTTGAGTAACGAGACAAACTCTTTGAAGTCTCTGTCCAGTTGCATCGCCGTCTCCCCTCATTTGGAGTCGTAACACCTCAACGGCGGCAACTCTCTCTGCGGGTGATTTGGAAAGCCAAAAGGCGATGTCTGTTGATTCTTCCGCGAGACCAACTTTTGTCACCACCTTTTCAATGCTCACCAGAACATTCTACTTGGGGGGTGTCAGATTGCCGATGACGTACTTGGACAGCGGAGGAAGCCAACGACAAAGCCCTCACTGCCCATAGGAAGATCAAAACCTTTCCCACCAATTGGTTCGATGAAAAAACCGTTGGGGGTTCCAACGACTCTGAGCACGGCTGGTGCGACCGTCTCGATCATTCATTGTTGCCGTAGGCTCTGGGGAATGGCGACGGCACGATTGGGATTAACGGCGCTGGACTGCTCTGACCCTTCGGTCCTCGCTCACTTCTGGGCGGCGCTACTCGGCGGTGAAGTCACACATCGCAATGACGAATTCTGCGCTGTCAAGGCGGACGGAGGCATGTTGGTCGCTGTCAAGGTGCAGGACTACAAGCCGCCCACGTGGCCGGACCCGGCCGTGCCGAAACAGATGCATCTGCACTTGAAAGTCGACGACCTTGATACGGCTCAAATGGACGCGGTGCGTTTGGGTGCTCGGGTCGCGACGGAGCAGACCAATCCGGAGCTGTGGCGAATTCTTCTCGACCCGGCGGGTCACCCGTTCTGCTTGGCAACAGAAATCCTCGACTGACACGGGCCAAGTTGGCCGAGACTTGAATGCGGTTGCGAGAGGTGTCCACCTATGTCGTCGAGACGGGTGAAATTCCCTCCAACTGGATTCCGTTGAGAACTCCTCCAGAGTCCGTTGGCGCCAGCGACCTGTCTATCCCGGTTTGCTAAACGTTCCTTCGTAATTCCCTAATGGGGCCATTGGATTATTATTACGACTAGTTCTTCAGTCACGCCTTCTTAATTTGCCTGCTCGTCCGCTCAAGCCCATCCAGTGCAGCGTTCTGACTCTTTAACGCAGGGGGTACCGCAGAAGATCGCTAATTCGCCCAGGTTGGCGCGGTCCTTGATCGACTGGTACGACGCGTAGGGGCCCCCAGTGCCCTGGTCCACGCGCGCGCGTGCGTCGGACCTCTCAAGCGACGCCGACTGCGCGTCGACAAGTGCACCACGGCCGATGCATGGTTCTTGACGACCTTCGAGCGCCGCGAGTTCGCGCTGTCGGCGGGGCTCGAATTCCGTGAGAGCACTACCAAACCTCGTGACCGCGCCGAAGCGACGTTCGTGTCGCGGGCCGCGCTCCGTGCCTAGGAGTCGCCCGCTTCGTCGTCGTCCGAAGTCCCCGCGAGGGGACCGTGCTCCTCCTCGTAGGCCTTGAGCTCTCGAACCAGTTTCTCCATCTGGGACGTGTTCTCGTCAGTGACCTCGCCCGACTGACGCGCGTAGTAGGCCAATCCCAATTCACGTAGGACGCCGTCCGCCTTGCGCTTCGCCTGCACTTCCTCGATCTTCGCCTGGCCCGCCTTGCCCGCCTCCTGAGCCTTCTGGGCCAATTGGGCCGCCTGAGCCTTCATCTTGTCCACTAACGCCATATACCACCTCCATGATGACACTGCACCGCACAATTGGAACGACTGTGCCGAGATCGTGACGAACGTCGAAACCGGCGTCCCCTCAGGCGAAGGATACTCCTGTCCATCCCCCGCACGCGAGGGACGTAGGACCTCGCGACTACTTCTCCGCCGCGGCCTTGATGGCGGCCAACGTCGCCGGTATCCCTGTACGCGCGGCTTCGCGCCGTGACGCCAACTGACCTTCGGCGTCATCGCCGAAACGCTCCTGGAAGCTCTCGACGCCACCGGGCAAGAACTCCCAGGTCTCGGTGAGCCGCGACCCGCCGTCCAGGGGCTGCAGTGAGTACGACCACTTCGTTCGCACCCCACCGACCACGAAGGTGAACTCCTCGCCACGGCGCGCGGTGGTCACGAGGGAGCGCGTCTCCCACGTCCGCTCCGGCGTCTCGTTACGGCCGGTAAACCACGACCCTTCGCGCGGTCCGTCGCCCTCGT
>JABBNY010000299.1 GCA_019352095.1 Acidobacteriota bacterium | reverse complement strand
GCGGCGCAGCCCCCCAGCCAGGCGACATCCCTCTACCCGGCGGCCTGCACCAAGCGTCGCTCGCCCGGGCCTTCGCCGAGAACGCCATCCCCTCCAGGGCTCGCGGCGATGTGCTCTCGCGTCGGCTCACCCGCCACGAACTCGGTGAATGGGTGGATCGCGCCGCGAGGTTTAGTGATGACGACGAGCTCGGCCAGGTGCGTGACCAAGCGCGCACGCTGGCACCACTGCTCGGGGTCAGCGTTAAGGACGCTGGCGATCTCGACAACCTGCTCGGCGCTGCGCTTGGGACGAGACAGGTGTCGGGTCTTCCGCGCTCGCTTCGACAACGTGCGCTCGGTATTCCCTACGACGCCGAACGAATCGAGCGATTCGACGTCCTGGTCGCCGCGCTTCGATCAGCCGCCCCCCAGAACCATCCCGCGGCTCCGCTCGAGCCGAGCCGCCTCCCCTTCTACGAAGCCTATTTTTCGAACTACATCGAAGGCACAGAGTTCACCGTCGAAGAGGCTGAGGATATCGTCTACCGGGGAATCGAGCCTGCCGGACGACCCCAAGACGCCCACGATGTGCTCGCCACCTTTTGGCTTGTGAGTGACCTCGCTGAGATGAGGCAACTCGCCGATACTCCTCAAGAATTCCTCGAACTTCTCCAGCAGCGCCACGCCCGGATCATGGATGCGCGTCCCGATAAGCGACCCGGACTCTTTAAGGAGCGCGCCAATCAAGCCGGAGCGACCGTGTTCGTCGACCCCGATCTGGTACGTGGAACCCTCATCGAGGGATTCAGCCGTCTCGACGACCTGGACAGCGCGTGGGAGCGGTCGATCTACGTGAAGTTCCTCGTATCCGCGGTGCATCCATTCGACGACGGCAACGGGCGCTTGTCTCGAATCATGATGAACGCTGAGTTAGACGCCGGTGGACAGTCACGAACGATCATTCCAACAGTCTTTCGTGACGACTACATCGGTGCCCTACGTCGCCTGGACCGTGCCAACGATCCCTCGGTGTTGATTGACGCGCTCCGATTCGCGAACGACTGGACTGCTCGGATCGACTTCACCAATACCTCAACGATCCGCGCACAGTTAGAGGCGACTAACGCATTCGCCGAAGAGAGTGGCACTGAGCGTCTCCGGCTGCCACCCTTCCGTCATTTTGTCGCAGCAGAAGACGAACCGCTGCGCAACGAAGATCAACAACTCGAGGGGAGTGGCAACCCTAATATTCAGACACGAATCGCCGAGCAGCGCCACCCTCTTGATTCATCCATGAACGATGACCCTGGCGTGGACCACTCACCCAGCTTTGAGTTGTAACACGAAAAATCCCACGCAATTTCCCACGGACCATTCCGACTTCACCGGACCAGTCCAACCACACCAGACAAGATCTCTTTGAATCTCGGATCATTCCGACCCCACCGGACCGTTCCGACCATCCGCATCTCTCTTTTAATCCCAAGGTGCCGAGATCGAGACTCGGGCGGCCCACGAAAGTGATGTACAGGTCCACCAAAGTATCTTGACTGTTGGATTTCCTACATCCCAACGGTCGCACTGCTGTGTAAAGAAACGAAGATTCAGCGGGTAGCTAAACCGTGGGGGCAGGTGAAGATGAAACCAAACCTTCACAGCACCTACTATGGCGGGAGTTAGTCAATCAATGGTCGTTGGAGGATTCTCGTGCTACAGGCAACGGCTCATGTTCAACTGAACACCGATCGAGTAGTGGTTACAGAGTGGCGATTCGACCCCGGAGCAGAAACTGGCAGTCATAGCCACAAACGAGACTACGTCGTTGTCCCATTGACATCGGGCGCATTGCAGATGGTGGTCGATGGCATATCGAGTGAGTCGGTACTCGAATATGGAGTTTCATATGCGCGCAGTGCCGGAGCTGAACACAATGTCTTGAATCTCAACAACTTCGAGTTTCGATTCATTGAGATCGAGTTGAAGTAGCGACGCAACTCAGGCCAAGTTACTAGCAAGCGGGTGCGTGACAGCCTCCGCAGTGGGACGCAGTGGCTCGCGAACCATGCCGTTTCCGCCCAAAGGTAGTCACGTGACGTCGAAACTTCTATCGGCCAATTGCTCATGTGAAATAGGGAGTGTGATAGCTCTCCTTGATTACGTCAAGATGAATCCAACTTTCAATTTCCATGACCCCCGGGAGCGAGCGGACGTAATCGAAAGCATGCACGAGGTCGCCGAGTGACCGCGCCATCATCGTGCCAATGGCGTCGCACCGTCCGAGCACCAGGCTCAGGTAGGTCACGGTATCCATCGACTCGATGGCTCGAATGGTCTCCGATTCGGTGCCGCCGCGCAGGCGGATGGAGAATCCGCACATGTGTTGAAGGCCCATCAGACCCGGTGAAGCGACAACACTGATTCGTACAACACCTCGATCGATGAGCAAGTTCACCCTCTTGCGAATAGCGGAAGGCGAGAAGTGAGTGAGTCTCGAGATCTCGGCGTAACTGACCCGTCCGTCGTGCTCCAGCGCATCGAGAATTTGCCGGTCAACGATATCCAGTTTCGTTGGCGGGATTCGCGCAGGTGGCGCGTAGAGATCCTTGATGCGTTCGGTGTAGATCGCGGTCTCGATGTGGACTACGTGCTCAACAGCGGCGACCGCTCGAATGA
>JABBNY010000037.1 GCA_019352095.1 Acidobacteriota bacterium | reverse complement strand
CATCGTGGCCGACGTAACCAATGGCATCGATCTCCCCGACGGCTCAGTCGGCGTCATTCGTGCAAGCGATTTCATCGAGCACATACCCGACAAGGTTGCGCTCTTTAATGAGTTGTACCGGCTACTCGCTCACGGGGGAGTCTTGATGACACTCACCCCGAGTAGTGAGGGCCGAGGCGCGTTCCAGGACCCTACGCATGTTGCCTACTACAACGAGAACTCCTTCTGGTATTTCACCTCACAGGAGTACGCCAAGTACGTCCCCGAGATCACATGCAGATTTCAGAACTCACGCCTGGCCACCTTTTTCCCCACGCCTTTCCACGAGGAGCACCAGATCCCGTATGTGATCGCCAATCTTGTTGCGGTGAAGAGCGAATCTCCGTGTATTGCCGGATACCCGTTCGAGCCGCGACCTCACTGAAAACGTAACTTTACATAACGTACATTATCGGCGATATGGGTCTGAGTAGTTGCTATGCTGGTCTCATGCGTCGGTTATTGGTTAGCGCCCTCTTGGTGGCCTCGAGTGTTGGAATCTTCACGATTCCCGCTGCCGCCGACCCCGCTTCCAGTTCAACGACCACGACGATTCCCAGCAAAGTTACGCTTTCATTTGATTACAGCGACAACAGTTCGCCGGCGTCGGCAAGCAACGGACGATTCAACATCATTGTTGACGTGTTGCCAGAGCACACGCCGGGCGTTGTCAAGATCGTCGCAGTGGCGCCTGATTCAGCGAATGTTGACAATCTCACGTGCAACTTTCAAGCAGTCCAGCAGAGCCAAGTTGAGTGTGCATTTAATTTCACCGCGAGTGGCGTCTGGTCAATCCGCGCGCTGTACTCGGTGACACCCAAGGACGACGTTTCGGCCTTCGCGCGCACGAATCTTCGCGTCGCCAACTAGTTACGCCGTCGTAACGCTCGCTCGACGAGCGACGCTGGTGGGCACTTCGATTTCGTGACCTAATAGTTTCGACGGTTGTCGCGTCTCTCGTTCACCCCAGCATGCGCTCGAGCATCCGATGGATGTCGTGTGGACTCGCGCTCAAAAGGGGCTGGCCTACACTCGGCGTATGAGTTCACTCTTTGATGTATCGGGCAAGGTCGTACTGGTCACCGGCGGGAGCCGTGGTATTGGCGAGATGATAGCGAGGGGGTTCGTCGACGCCGGCGCTCGGGTGTACATCTCTTCACGCAAAGCCGATGTGGGTGCCGCCCTAGCCGCAGAGCTCTCCAAACTGGGCACGTGCATATCGCTGCCGGCCGATTTGTCAACTGAGGCGGAATGTCGCAGATTGGCCGACGAACTTGCCCAACGTGAGACCTCGCTCGATGTCTTGGTGAACAACGCGGGCGCCACATGGGGCGCACCGATGGCCGAGTACGACGAAGTCGCGTTTGAGCGAGTCCTCGCCCTTAACGTCAAGGGAGTGTTCCACTTGACCAAGTTCCTGCGGCCACTGCTCGAACACTCAGCGAGCGCTGACTCCCCCGCTCGTGTGATCAACATCGGCTCGATTGACGGGTTGCATGTGCCGACGATGGAAACCTACGCCTACTCCGCCTCGAAGGCCGCGGTGCACCAGCTGACACGTCATCTCGCCAAGGCCATGGCACCGACCGTGACCGTGAACGCCATTGCGCCCGGTCCCTTCGAATCCAAGATGATGAAGGCGACGCTCGAGGCGTTCGGCGACAGCATTGCCGAGAGCGCACCGATGAAGAGGATTGGTCGCCCATCGGACATGGCGGGCGCCGCGATTTTTCTGAGCTCGCCCGCCGCCAGTTACATCACTGGCGTGATATTGCCGGTGGATGGTGGAATCGCGACCCTGGCGTAGCGCCTAGCCGGCTGACTTTGGCTGTGTACCCAGCGTGACCTTGAGCGAGATGTGCTTGGTGCCGCGAACGATCTTGAGCGTGATCTGATCGCCGGGGTGCAAGGACGAAATGACACTCGTGATGTCCTGGGTGCTGGTGATCGAAGTCGAGTTGATGCCAACGATGATGTCGCCCTGTTTCACGCCGGCGTTGGCCGCGCCGGTTCCGGCGATGACGCTCATCACAACCGCACCAGACGAGACCGAGAAGCCGTACTCCGCTTGTAGCGCAGGGGTCATCGAAGTGATCTCTACACCAATGAAGGCGCCGTGGTTCACCACGCTCGCGCCAGCCTTCAACGAATTGAGCAAGGACTCGATGGTCGAGACCGGGATCGCAAACCCAATGTTCTGAGCGCTGCTGCCATCGGCCAAGGTACCCGCCACTGCGGTGTTCATCCCAACGACGTTGCCCTCAGCATCGAGCAGCGGGCCGCCGGAGTTGCCCGGGTTGATCGCCGCATCGGTCTGGATCATGTTGTTGAGGGTCTCGGTTGATGAACTGGTTCCTGCGGTCACGGTGCGACCGAGGGCTGAGACAATTCCCGACGTGACCGTTGGCGTGCCGGCAGCGAGTCCCAGGGCATTTCCGATGGCCACGACCGGGTCGCCCACGACGAGGCTGTTCGAATTGCCGAAGGTGACTGCCGGCAAGTTGGACGCGTTGTTGATACGTATCAGTGCGACGTCGTCTATCGGGTTGGTGCCGATCAGCGTGGCCTTCATGCTCTTTGTGGTTCCGGTGCGGGTCACGGTGATCGTGCCACCATTCACCGCGGCAGCGATGACGTGGTTGTTGGTCACGACCAGGCCGTTATGCGTGATGATCATGCCGGTCCCCTGGTCTTCGGTCCCGTTACCCTTGACGTCGATTGACACGACTGACGGCTGGACCTGTTGGACGAGCTTGGGGATACTGAAGGCCTTCGTGGCAAAAGCCGAACCTGGACTCGAGCTAACAGCATTGATGCTGACACCAGAATTCGTTGAGCTCGAGGATGCGAAGTGGCCAGCCAGTCCACCCACGAGGGCCGCCACCAAGAGAAGAGAAATACGACTTGACCAGAGAGTACGGTTGCCCCTCATCTGCGATGACAAGGGCGCGGGGTCAATAATCGCCTCACTGGGTGCCGCCGGCACGTCGTTCGAAGGGGTGCTCTGATCGTCGCTCAGCGCACCATCAGGTGTGACCTCGTGTGCAGACTCGGGAGTGTCAGAGGGCGACGTCTCGTGCGAGACGTCAGAGCCGGTCGAAGTCTCCTCGAGCGACGCGTCGTTACTGTTGTCGATGGGCTCATTAGTCACACTGACATGCTAGGCAACACAATCTAAAATTCCCGTAAAAGCGGGTGAAATGTTTGACCCACCCAGACCGACTAGATTGGAACCCTATGTCTCGTCGGATTGAGATCGAAATCACCAGCCTAAACGGGGACGTCGCCACGTGGCGTGCCGCGGGAGCGAAGCTCCCAAAGGGCGTGCTCAGCACGTCCCTCGTTCCGGGCGGCCCAGTCATCGGCGGCGTCTACCGTGCTGATATTGAGCAGTTCATGGAAGGCATCGAGGTGCTCGCGGTGTTACCGCCAAAGACGGCCTCGCCGCTCGACCCTCGACACGAGCGTGTCGAGTTACTGCCTAAGGCCGCGCAGGGACCCGACGTGATCGTCACGTACGCCCCAAAGGGTCGAGGTGGTGCACGACGCGAGGGCGGTCGCGAAGGTCGCGATGGCGAAGGACGACGAGACGCATCGAAGCGACCCGCGGGTCGACCTCAGTCGAAGGATCGTTCCACAGGTGCTCCAGGTGGCGCACGCCCTGAGCGCGCACCACGTAGTGAGAGCGGATCAAGCCCCGAGCGCGGACCACGAAGCGAGCGCGGACCACGAAGCGATCGATCGTCTGGCACCTCGCGTAACGCGCGACCAGGACGCGGTGAGCGTCCGAGCGGCCCCGCCGCTCCCCCGATGACCACGACCTATCGAAACGCCCTTCTCGCGACCTTGTCGCCCGAGCAGCTTCCGGTTGCCGAACAGTTGTTGCGCGGCGGCATGCCGGCTGTGCGCACTGCGGTGGCTGAGCAGAACAAGAACGCCACGGCGCAGGGTCGTCCAACGATCGACCCCGCGACGATCGAACGCATCGCTGAGGACCTTCTCGCCAAGACGAATCTGGCACTGTGGAAGGACAAGGCGGCCGGTGCCATTGGTGCGGGTCGTGAACTTCGCCTGCGTGACCTTCGTGCTGTCGTGACCGCCGCCAAGACGGTGTCACTCGATGACGAAGGACGTTCGCAGTTAAAGGAACTCCAATCGAACCTGACCGCTCGTCTTGAGGTACTGCGCACGCAGTGGAACGAGAAGCTCGAGGCCGCAGTGGCGTCAAAGAACGTACCCGAGGCCCTTCGTCTCGTGGCGCGCCCCCCAGACATGTCTACACGCGTGAGCGCCGAGATGGCCACCAAGGTGGTCACGATCACCTCTGAGGCGCTGACATCAGACCTCGACGTCGCGAAGTGGCAGGAGATTGTGAACCTGACCGTTGACACGTCGATCCGACGTAACGTCAAGCCGGTCGGTATTCCCAACGACGAGGCGTGCAAGGCGCTGGCCGTTAAGAACGCCGGAGCCATTCCCGAGTTCGCGAAGTTGCTGGGCATGAAGGTACCGCCGCCGCCGCCGCCGCCGCCCACGCGTACACCGCGTCGACCAACTACTCGTCGCGCATCGTAAGTAGACGGGCTTTCCAGCCCAAGGATTCGTAGAACGACTTGGTTGCTCGGTCCCCTGGCAGTGCGTACGCATCGAGTGACTGCGGTGTTGCTTCTATCACGGCTCTCACGAGACAGGTTGCAATCCCTTGGCGACGAGATCCCTTGTTGACGTAGACGGTCTCTATGAGGCCATTACGGCACAATACGAAGCCCGAGAGGTCATTTCCCACGTGCGCGACCCAGACCTCGTTTCGAGCAACTGCGGCGCGTAGAAACGAGGCGGGCTCCTCGTGGGCGAGAATCGATTCCAGCATCGCCGCGCCACCTCGATGATGCGAGGCCGTGCTCGTGGCGTGCGTGAACATGGCTACGAGTTCGTCGCTCACCTGCGTTGCTACTGCAATGCTCATCGCAACCCTCGATTGTCCGGCGTCGTGAGACCCCTTTAGACGCAGTCTCGACAGAGTCCCTTGGACTTGTCAGCGAGTTGACTCATCTTCTTCAACAAGCGACATGAATTGCAGCGGAATTCATCGTCCTGCTTCGGCAGAATCGTCTCCATGGGGTCGGCTAGGACATCGACTTCGCCGGGCGTCTCGTCATCATCTTCAGGCGTGCTGGTACGTCGGATTGTTTCTGCGAGTACTTCGTCGAGCGCAAGTTCGACGTCGGCGTCATCAAGGACGTCGTCGTCTTCCACCACGACCACGTCAACGGGAACATCCTCGTCAACGTCGGCTTCGACAACGGCGTCTTCGTCCTCGTCAACGTCAACGTCAGTGTCGACCTCTACGTCGACCTCATCGATGTCGTCTTCCTCACCAATAATTTCTTCGTCGAAACCGTCGGCGAGCTCTTCTTCGTCAAATACTTCGTCTGTGTCGCCATCACTAGCCATAAAAATCCTTCTCTGTAGCGCTGGCAGTGTAGAGCCTTTTTGCCTTGTCGCGCGGTCAATAAGTATAGGGAATACCTAAATATGTCAAAACATCAATGATTTAGGCGATTTCGCTCTGCATTTCGCTCGGCTTCGAGCCGTTCGAGGTCAGTTTCGGAGAAGTCGACAAACTTCATTGCGTCAGCGATCATCTCGTGTCCCGCTCGCTCTCGAATGAGACGGGCCATTTCGTGAGCGACGCGCCGATAACTTGGATGACCTTGGGGCCCCGAACGGAGTTCAATGAGGTGCAGGGCTTCTCGCGCGTTCATCTGCATCACGTAACGGATGCGAAACGCCAACGCAATGGTGTACTGGCTCTGCTCAGGGAACTCTTCACGCATGTCGTAGAACAGGTCGGCCGAGCGCGCCAGTGACTCTTCGTAGCGCTCCGCCAATCCGGCCTCACGGATGATTTCAGGAACGTCGTAGCCCAGATCGACGTTGAGGGGTTGCCATTCAATGGTGAGCAACCGGTGACGTTGGAGGTCGCGAAAGGCACCGTAGTCGGTGACGAGTTCGAAACGGTAGCCGGTGCTTTCAAAGGCTCGTCCGGGTCGATGCCGTCGATTACCGCGGTCTCCGACGTAGGTCGCCATGAGATCTCGTCGTTGCTCGACCGTCATCGCGCGCACCTGCTCGCTCGCTTGTTCATTGGAGATCGTGGCGTTCGCGAACACAATGGCTTCAAGGACCCTTGACTCCCCCTCAGGATCGAATGACACGAGTCGAACGTGCTCGCCCGGTTCTTCGGCCGTGGCATCTGGCCACATCGAAGCGATGAGTTCGCGCGTGGCACTGCGCGTGGACCCGAGGTAGTTCGTCCAGGCCACTCCCCTCTCGGCGACCTCGACACGCTTGAGAAACGAAGGAATCACCTTCATCAACTCGTCGAGCATCATTTGAGCGTATTCGCGCACTTCGGGCAGCGGGTGCGCACGCATGCGTAGCAGCAGCCCCTCGTACGCCTGTCCCGAGGCGTAGATGCCGAGGTTCGACAGTGCACTGGCTGGCAATAAGCCGCGCACGGCGTCGAGTGCCTTGGCGCGAATCGCTTGGCGGTAGACAAAATCGGTGTCGGCCGGGGTCTTTGGATACTTCTTAGCGATCCACTCTGTGAGAACCGGAAGCATCTCCGCGTAGGTATCGAACATCCGGTCCATCTCGCCCACGTAGCGCGCTCCGAACCTGGATTCGAGCACATCGTTGTCGCGATAGAAGCGATAGAGGCCGTTGGCGAGGCGCCGATCGTAGCCCAGGTAGCGCGTGGACTGTTCGAGGTAACTCATGAGGCGACCCCACTCGAGAACCTTGGTGAGGATGTTGCTCGCCTGCTCGCAGGCCAGGTGCACACCACCAAGTTGGGCGACGGAGTCGTCTCCGTACTCGTAGAAGATCCTCTGGTAGAGCTCGTCGGCCCGCCCGAGCCCGACGGTCGCATCGATCGACGCATCGCCGGTGAGGTCCAAGTCTGAGACGAATTCGTCTAAGAAGAGGCGTCGCAGGCTCTTCGATGACCGCGAATATCGCGCAAAGAGCGCACCCTTGACCACTTCAGGCAGATTCACGAGCGCAAAGACGGGTCCCTCGAGATTCGTGAAATACCGCTTCAGAATGGCAATTTCACTCTCAGTGAACTCTTCAGCGACGTATGGATGCATGGAGTATCGAGATTAGAGGGCAAATCAGGCTGGAGGGTGGACGCTCGACGCGCCCGCGACCACGCTGCGTAGTACCGCGTCACGCGCCTCTGCGGCGACGTCGGCGACGTCAGTGAGGTGACGCATGCGTGAGAGCTGTTCACAGAGGTCAGCCACCTGTTTTGCGTTTCGAACGAAGTCGCCTGGCGATGTCTGGCCGATTTCGACGTCGGCGACGTCCAGTACGGTACCAAGCGACGCCCCACGAGCCCACGCGGCGATGGTCGTGGCGAATTTGCCGTCGGGCTCCTTGGCGTGGGGCACGGCGAATCGGTCCTCGACTTCGCTGATGGTGACCGCGATCATGCGAATCTCGTTGGTCCGTTCGGCGATGCTTCCACGCCGTTCCTGACCAAGGCGGTCGTTCAGGGATCGCTTCTTCTTCGTAGTGACGTTCTTTGCGGCGTGTGGCGTGCGGGTGGCGCGCTTGGACTCATAGACGTAGCACGACAAGAGTCCGGCGAGCTGGGAGGCGTCGAGGCCCTCGAACACACCGGCGCGAATGGATTCGGCGATCAGCAGATCGCACTCATGGTAGATCGAACGCAGGAGCTGCCCTTGTGGGGTCAACTTCCAGCCTTGTGCGTATCCGAGTTCTTCGAGCACATGGTGGCGCGCCGTCATCTGGTCACCAAGTGGACGTTTGTTGCCAGTTGGACGGTGATCAGTCTCGAACTGGGCGTACGAGCGCTGCACGACTTCGAGCGCCGTTTCGAACTCGAAGTGGTTGATCAGATTCGCCGTGAAGTTGTAGGTGGGGCGAAACGACGAATGAAGGTCCGAAGGCGGGGCGATGGCAATACGACCTACATCGTGCAACGCCACTTCGGGCGCGAAACAGACAATCGCGTGGCCCTCGTCGTCGAGCCCTCGCCGCCCCGCACGCCCGGTCATCTGAGAGAACTCGCCACTCGTGAGAAACTTGCGGCCCTCGTCAGAGAACTTCGTGAACCGCTCGAGCGCCACCGATCGTGCAGGCATGTTGACGCCGAGTGCCAGCGTCTCGGTGGCGAAGACCACGGCGAGGAGGTTTCGCTCGAAGCACGTCTCGACAATCTCTCGAAATGCGGGGACCATGCCCGCGTGGTGCATCGCGAGACCTCGCCGCAGACTGTCCATGAAATCTGCGTACTCGAGGGCGCGCAGGTCATCATCGGAGAACTCGCTCAGGCGCAGTTGAGCGATCATCTCTATCTCGCGACGCTCCTCGGGGGTCGTGAACAAGAGGCCATCGCGTCGACACTGGTGCACCGCGTCATCACACGCGGCTCGCGAGAAGATAAAGACGATCACCGGCAAGAGGTCTTCGCGCTCAAGAGCCAAGAGCAACTCACTTCGTCGGGGGGCACGAAAGGGCGGTGGCGGGGCACTCGATTTGGGCCCCTTCCATTTTGGACCTGGACGAAAGCGTCGAGTGGCCTTCATCATGTTTTCGATTCGACGCGCTTGATCACTCAGTCGCGGTCCGTCAAGCAGGTCGATGATCTCGGCCTGGGTCTGGCCGCGATGCACCACCGCCAGATGGTCGTGCAGTTTGATCGGTCGTGTCTCTTCTACGATCACACTCGTCTCACCACGGACTTGCTCGAACCATTCCCCGACGAACGTCGCGTTACCAACGGTCGCCGAGAGGGCAACGAAGCGCACCGCCGACGGCGTGAGGATCAATACTTCCTCCCACACGCCACCTCGAAAGGGGTCTTGGAGATAGTGGACCTCATCGAGGATCACCAAGCCCAACGTCAACAATTGCTGTGATTCGGTGAGGAGCATGTTCCTCAGCACTTCGGTTGTCATCACTACGATGTCGCCATTACCGTTCAGCGACGTGTCACCGGTGAGTAGGCCGACCCGCTGGTCACCGTACAGTTCACAGAGTTCCTTGTATTTCTGGTTCGAGAGTGCCTTCAGGGGCGTCGTGTAGAACGCACGCTCCCCTCGTTGAAGCATCCGCCCGATTGCGTAATTCGCGATGATGGTCTTACCCGAGCCCGTGGGCGCGCTTACTAGGACATTGACGTGTTGGTCGATGGCGTCGATGGCTTCGATTTGAAACCGATCGAGCCCAAAACCCAGGGATTCTACGAAGTCATTCCGGTAATCGACCGGGCTCACTTTCGCAGCAACTTACCAATACCGATGGCCATGAAATAGAACACGGTGAGCGGGATTGCGAGCGCCAGCATCGAGAACGGGTCACTACTCGGCGTGACGACCGCCGACACCACCGTGATAGTGATGAGTGCGTAGCGCCACCCGCGAAGGAGTTGTCGTGGTGTGACCATGCCCGCGAGTTCGAGTGCGACCAGGACGACGGGAAACTCGAAAGTGACGCCAAAAATGAACATCATGAGAACGAACAACGAAAGGTACTGGTTTGGGTTGTAATACGTGACGAGCGAGTGCCCACCGATGGCTTCAAGAAACTTGATGGCTCGGCCAAAGATGAAGTAGGCAACCGCTACGCCACCGGAGAAGAAGAGGATTGACGAGGCAACGAACGGTAACGCGTAGCGACGCTCCTTCGCCTTGAGGCCCGGGGTGATGAAACGCCACGCCTGCCAGAAGAGAATTGGTGACGAGAGCAAGAAACCACCGAACACGCCGATCTTGATGCGAAGGGTGAGTCCGTCGAGGGGGTTGGTCACAAGGAACGTGCAGTGTCGTGGGGTTGCTCGACAGTACGGCTCTTGAAGGACCTTCAATATCTCGGGGTAGAAGATGAACGCCACCGTGCCGAGCACGAAGACCGAAATCAACGAGACCATGAATCGGTAGCGCGCCTCGGCCAAGTGTTCGGACAACGTCATGCCTGATGCTGCCTTGCGGAATTTTGCCACGACTACCTAGTTCAGGGACGGGTCGGGGGGCAGAACGGCACTGTCAGGGCGAGGGGTCGGGACCTGGTAGTCCGAGGGTTCCTCGTAGGGATCGATCGTGTAGGTGGGGACGTCGTCGGCCTTTGCCCCTTCCGCATCCTCTTTGGCGTCGACACGATCGGCAAGTGAATTGAGCAGGTTCACCGGACTGCGCGCGATGCGGGCAATATCCCCGGTGCTCGGCAGATCTGGTATTGCTTCTCGGACCTCAGCTTCGACGCGCTCTTGAAGGCGCTTGAGGGCACGCCAACTTGAGCCAAGCTTGTGCGCGACTTCGGGCAACTTGTCCGGTCCGAGCAAGACCAGCACCACGGCCACGATGACCATGATCTTTATTGGACTCAAACTAAACACGGACCCATTGTAGGGGTGTTAACCGTCGGTCTTAGAGGAAACCGATGCGATTAAATGGCCAAATTCTGAGGAATGCCTTGCCAATGATGGCAGATCTGGGTACCGTGCCCCAGTACCGACTGTCGCACGACTCGCCTCGGTTGTCGCCCATCATGAAGTAGTGATTCGCCGGCACCACGACGTGCCCGATCGCCGGGCCGAATGGGCTGGTGGTCTGCCACGACTCTTTGAGCGCCTTGCCATTGACGTAGATCGTGCTGCCCTTCGAGGTGATTACGTCGCCCGGCAGTCCGATGACACGCTTGATGAAGATCGGTTCAACGGGTGGCGCGCACGTCGTGAGGGCCTTTGGCGGGTGGCGAAAGACCACAATGTCGCCTCGGTTGATGGTTCCCAGTTCGACGCTCAACTTGTCAACCAGGATTCGATCGCCAACGTCGAGGGTTGGAATCATCGAACCCGATGGGATCGAGAACTGTTGGACGACGTAGGTACGAACGAGCATCGAGACCGACACCGCAACGACCAGAATGATCAACCATTCAATGAAAGCTCGCTGGCGCGACTTTCGCCGACGGGGCACCGCCTTCTCCATCTCACTATTCGTGTCGAGCGCGCTCACAGGCTCGTGGGGACTGTCGTCTGGCACATGGTCAGGTTAGTCGCGTGGTTGCGGACGTTCGAGAGAACCCAGGAGTCGTTGAAAACGCTCGTCGTTGCTCTTGAATGGATCCTTCAACAGAACCGTTCGTTGCATCTCGTCATTCAATTTGAGATGCACCCAATCAACGGTGTAATCACGGCGCCACTCTTTAGCGGCCTTGATGAACGTTCCGCGCATGTGTGCGCGTGTGGTGGAGGGTGGAACGTGTGCGGCGCGCGCGATCTCCTCGTCAGAGACCATCCGACGAAAGTGGCCACGTGATTGTCGGCGATAGTAGAGGCCGCGCCGCAGGTCAGTGTCGTGGTACAGCAAATCGATCAACGCGATCTTGGGATCGCTCAGGGGCACACCGCTTCGCTCACGTTCGCGTTCGATGATCTGAAGCTTGGCGATCCAGTCAACTCGATCGCTCAGCGCCATCGGGTCGTCGCGGTACTGCTCAATGACCTCTCGCCACAGCGCCACGGCGTGAACCTGGTCTGGTGGCATGTCGCGATTCTGTATGAACGCCTCGGCACGTTCACACAGGTCCTCTTGGATCTCGAGCGCCGTCATGTCGCGCCCGCTCAGTAGTCGCACCGGCTCCTTGCTCCAGAGGTCGTAGGAGATATCACGCAATGCATTAATTGGTGAGGCCATGTTGAAATCGCGCAGCACCGTCGTCTTGTCCTCGATCATCGCCAAGACGACTGCCGCGGTGCCGAGTTTCAGGTACGTGGCGAATTCGCTCATATTCGAATCGCCGACGATTACGTGAAGTCGGCGATACTTCTCTGGGTCGGCGTGGGGTTCGTCTCGGGTATTGATGATGGGTCGACTTCTCGTTGTGGCAGATGAGATCGACTCCCATATATGTTCTGCGCGTTGGCTCATCGAGAACGACGTGCCCTTGATATTGGTCACTACCTTGCCCGCACCGGTAAAGATCTGGCGGCTGATCAGGTACGGGATGAAGACCTGTTCGAGCCGAGAGAGATCGTCGATCCGTTCTATGCAGTAGTTCTCGTGACAGCCATATGAGTTACCCGTGGAGTCGGTGTTGTTCTTGAAGAGATAGATCTCGCCGCGTATCCCCTCTTCGCTGAGTTGACTTTGCGCGTATTCAACGAGCTCGCGAAGTATCGCCTCGCCGGCTTTGTCCTGGGCGACGACGTCTGAAAGCGTGTCGCATTCGGCCGTTGCGTATTCGGGGTGACTACCAACATCGAGGTAGAGCCGACTGCCGTTCTCTAGAAAGACATTGCTCGAGCGACCCCACGCGACGACCTTTCGAAAGAGGAACCTCGAGACTTCGTCGGGACTGAGTCTGCGCTGCCCACGAAGCGAGAAGGTGATTCCGTATTCAGTTTCAATACCGTAGATCCGCCGCAGCATGGCCTCTCCCCGCTGGACTCAGCTGAGGAGCTCACTCACTTCATCGTCGCTGAGTCGCATAAACGTCCTTCGGGTTCCGCGGTCTTCGAGTATTCCCACTTCTAGGTCTGCGGTCGGGATGGTGCGATCGGGACCGGCGAGCGCGTCCACCGCGTTCTTGAGCGTCTGTTTCAGTGGGTGGATGCGTTCTTCGTGGGCAGCGAAGCGTGCGCGAATCGTCTCGGCGTCTCCGCCCAGGACCGAGTAGAAGGGCTCATCGGAAATGGTCCCCTCATAGGCGACGCGATAGAGCTTGGTTGGACGGATCTTGCTGCCAAGTTGTGCGACAAGGATCTCCACCTCAAGGGGCTTTTGGCCCTCGGTGAACATGTCGCCCAAGTGCTGCGCGTAGTAGTTCGCGAGAGCCCTCGCGTCAACGTCTTCGCGCGAGTACGTGAAACCCGTCCCGTCAGCCCAACGGATGTCCGCTTCTCGTAGCCGATCGAATTCGTTGTAGCGCCCGGCTCCGGCGAAGGCAATGCGGTCGTAGATCTCAGAGATCTTGTTCAGTGACGCCGAGGGATTCTCAGCTATCAGTAAGACACCCACGTCGTAGATGGCGCCCACCATTGAGCGACCTCGAGCGATGCCTTTCTGAGCGAACTCGGCCCGGTCCTTGATCAGTTGTTCGGGTGAAACGTAGAAGTAATTACTCATCGCAACGTGCCTCCTGCGACGCCCCCGGACTGCGTGCGACGGTCGTTGATCGCCCGGAAACGAGCGGCAACGTCGTCGGCGTCGAGTTCGCGAAAACCTTCGACGGTGATGGTGACCATCATCGGATAGATGTTTCGGACAAAGTCCGGCCCACCGGTGCTCGGATCGTTGTCACCGGCTTCATAGATGGCGAGCGCCCCGAGCTCGAGCGCTCCGTCAAGGTCTATGTCGGCGCGATAACCCAGTCGAAGTGCACTGTCCGCGAATGGCGTACCCGAACCTATGGTCGCGAAGTCGAATCGTTCATAACACCCGCCCGCGCCGTCATACTCAAAGATCCGTCCCACCTGATGACTCGGGTCCCAACCGGCGAGAAGGGGCATGACGATCAGTGGCGACGAGAGATTATTGCGTTGGATGATTGGCGAAAGGTAGTTGGCCTTCCCCTCGAGGCTGAGCGCGGAATCGGTCATCTTCTCGTAGTGCTCGAAGGACAGTTGAGCCATCTTGATGAATTCGATGCCGCGCGCGGCAGTCCCCGAGATCGCGATCGCGGTGAAACGGTCCGCTGCTTCGATCTTTCGAACGTCTCGACTGGCGATGTAGTTGCCGGTGGCCTGACGGTCACCCACCATGACCACGCCCGCGTTGTAACGCACTGCGATAACGGTGGTCGCATGAGGCGAGTGGGCGCTAGCCGCAGTGATCGGCGTCATCAGTCCTGCGGTCTCGGCGTAGTGAAAAAATGATGGCCCTGGATCGAGGTGCGCATCGAATAATGGCAGACCCACCTCTATTCGCCACCCTTCTGGACATAGTTGCGGACGAACTCCTCCGCGTTCTCTTCGAGGACCTCGTCGATCTCGTCGAGCAGGTCATCGAGCTCTGCCTTTAACTGGTCACCCTTGGTGGCGTCG
The DNA here is from genome assembly GCA_019352095.1 of Acidobacteriota bacterium. Lineage (GTDB taxonomy): Bacteria > Actinomycetota > Acidimicrobiia > Acidimicrobiales > RAAP-2 > RAAP-2. The sequence goes on along the minus strand of JABBNY010000037.1, from coordinate 3,051 downwards.
ACGGACACGTCGGCGCTCGATTCGCGGGCACGTTCCGTGCGTTGCTTTTGGATTCGTTCTTGTTCAGTCATACGTCTGTTCTACCTGTCTAGTGCTTCGAGAAGGTCATCTGCGGTTGGACACACTTTTAGTAGGTCCTCGGTCAACGCCGCGGTACCTCGGAGTGGGTCCATCATAGGGACCCTTTGCAGGGGGCCCTCGCCGAGGTCAAAGACCACGGAATCCCAATTTGCGGCCACGATTTGCTCAGGATAACGCGCCACGCATTGTCCCCGGAAATAGGCTCGCGTGTCGGTGGGCGGATTGTGAACCGCTTCACGAACTTCTTCATCACTTTGTAATGTTCGGAGTCCTACGCGGCGCGCGAGGGAACGTTGAGGGACGAGATCGTGGTACTGGAGGTCAATCGCACGCAACTTGGCGTCGTGGGGGTCGAGGTCGTACCGCTCCTGCATGCCCGTCACGACCCGATACTTGGCGACCCAGTCAACACGGTCTGCGACACTTCGGATGTCATCTCTGACACCGTCGAGCATTTCGCGCCACTGGCTCAGAATGAGTGAGACCTCAGCCTCTGGCGCAACGGCTTCACCACCCCTTCGAGCTACGTAATCGTTGGCTGCCGTCCAGAGTTGGTCCTGGAGGTCCCAGGCACTGCGCCACTTGTTATCGTCACATATCTCAACCACGTGCAGGCTCGGATCGAGTGAATAGGCCCGCACGGCGTGAACGGGGTGTCGAGGAGGGCTTGGAAATCGTTCAGTCCCTTCGTCTTCGAGCATTGCGAGCAGGAGTGCCGTGGAACCAAGTTTGATAAAGGTCGCGTAGGGGCTCAGGTTCGCGTCGCCAATGATGACGTGCAAGCGTCGAAAGCGCTCGGCGTCACTGTGTGGTTCGTCACGGGTGTTGATGATGGGCCGCTTGAGCGTCGTTTCGAGACCCACGACCTCTTCGAAGAACTCAGCGCGTTGGCTCAACTGGAAGAACGGGTCGCCGTGGAGTGCGTGATCGGTTTCGGCGCCTACCTTGCCCGCACCGACAATGATCTGGCGTGACACGAAATGAGGCACCATCGCGCGGATGATGTCCGAAAAGTCGACGTCTCGACTGACGAGGAAGTTCTCGTGGGTGCCGTACGAGTTGCCCTTGCCGTCAGAATTGTTCTTGTACAGCGAAATAGCGTCCTCGGGCGCGAGCGATTCGTTCGCGATCACGAGTGCCCGGCGCATGACTTCTTCGCCCGCGAGGTCGTAGAGGGTTGCCTCCCAGGGCGTGCGACACTCGGGCGACGAGTATTCGGGGTGGGCGTGGTCCACGTAGAGACGTGCACCGTTCGTCAGCACCGTATTGGCCAGGTGTGTCTCTATGATCGGGGCAAATGAAGTGAGTCCTGGCAATCCGCGAGCGTCAAGGTCAGGGGTTTCACCCTGGAAGTCCCAATTTATTCGAGTGCGGCCCTGATGGGCGTAGGCGTTGACGATAATGCTCGACGAGGCGATCGGCTCGAGGTCAGGTCCACCGGATATTCCGTATTCAGTCTCGATACCGAGAACTTTGGCTATCGCCATGGCGCTAGAGGTACTGGCCGGTGCCGACGTGTTGAATCGAGCGCCCGCCCTTGACGTCGGCCTCTTCTCGGTTGATGAGCGTGCGGATGAAGATGATCCGTTCGCCCTTCTTGCCCGAGATACGTGCCCAGTCATCGGGGTTGGTGGTGTTGGGCAGATCCTCGTTCTCTCGGAATTCTTGACGGATGGATTCGATCAAGTCATCGAGGCGCAGACCTCGTCCCTTGCTCGCGATCTCGCGCTTGACTGCGAGCTTCTTGGCGCGTCGAACGATGTTCTCAATCATCGCCCCCGACGCGAAGTCCTTGAAGTACAGAATCTCCTTGTCACCACCCTGGTAGGTCACCTCCAAGAATCGGTTGGCGTCATCGATCCGGTACATGTGCGCGACAGTCTCTTCGATCATGACGCGAATCGCCTTGTCGCGATCGCCGCCACCGAATTCATGCACGAGTGACTCGTCAATGGGTAGATCAGTGTGCAAATAACGCTCGAAGATCTGGGCCGCGGCGTCGCGGTCGGGCCGCTCGATCTTTATCTTCACGTCGAGGCGCCCCGGGCGCAGAATCGCCGGATCAATGAGGTCTTCACGATTGGTCGCGCCAATGACAATGACGTCGCGCAGTGACTCAACACCATCAATCTCGGCCAACAACTGGGGCACGATCGTTGACTCCATGTCCGAACTTATTCCGGTACCACGGGTACGAAAGAGTGAATCCATCTCATCGAAGAAGACGATCACGGGTACGCCTTCTTCGGCCTTCTCTCGAGCGCGCTGGAATACGAGTCGAATCTGTCGCTCCGTTTCGCCCACGTACTTGTTCAAGAGCTCTGGGCCTTTGATGTTGAGGAAATACGAGCGAACGTTTCGATTGCCGGTCAACTCGGCGACCTTTTGTGACAACGAGTTCGCCACAGCCTTGGCGATCAGCGTCTTGCCACAGCCCGGTGGCCCGTACAGCAAGATTCCCTTTGGTGCGGGTAATTCGTAGTCCTGGAACAAGGCACGGTGCAGATAGGGCAATTCGACCGCATCCATGATCGATTCGATTTGTTCATCGAGACCGCCGACATCGGCGTACGAGATGTCGGGTACCTCTTCGAGTACGAGTTCTTCAGCCTCTTGGCGCACCAACTTCTCGACGAGGAGATTGGAGCGCAGGTCCAAGAGCAGGGCGTCCCCGCTGCGAAGTTTGACGTCACGCAGCGAATCGGCGAGTTCAACGACCCTCTCTTCGTCAGCGCGCGCGTAGACCAACACTCGTCGCTCGTCCAGAACCTCTTTGACGGTGACGACCTCACCTTGGCCGTCGGAGTCGCGCACACCAATGACGGTGAACGATTCGTTCAAGACGACTTCATTCCCGCGTTCGATCTGACCGGGATCTAAACCCGGATGCAAGGCGACACGCATCTTTCGACCTGAGGCAAAGATGTCCACCGATCCGTCGTCATTGAAGGCAATGAACGTGCCGTAGAC
>JABBNY010000036.1 GCA_019352095.1 Acidobacteriota bacterium | reverse complement strand
CCAGCCCACTGGACGGGTCCCGGTCGTCTTCTCGATCGACTCGACGGCCATCTTGATGGCCTCGCGCTCCTCCTCGCGGGTCATCTCGTAGTGGTTGGACCAGCGAAAGCCGTGGCCCGCCGCCTCGTCGCCGCGCTTCGCGAGCTTCTTGGCGACCTCGGGATTGCGTTCGAGCGCCACCGCCGCCGCGAAGAAGGTCACTGGGACCTGAGCCGCGTCGAAGACGCGGAACAGCCGCCAGATTCCGGCGCGCGACCCGTACTCGTACATCGACTCGACCGCGAGGTCGCGCTGGTCGTCGACTGCGAAGGGCAGCTCGTAGAGACCGTCGTTGACGCCGTCGCCCATGGCGAAGGTCTTCTCCGAGCCCTCCTCGTAGTTGATGACGATCTGGATGGCCACCTTGGCGTCTTTGGCCCAGCGCACCACCGGTGGGTGCTCGCCGTATCCAACGAGTTCGCGGCGCGGTCCCGGGACGCCATCCTCCAGGTCCGTGCGACGGAAAAACTGTTCATTCATCTTCATGATGCTCCTCTCTTTAGAAATTTCACGAACCAGTTTCCTCAGTCGAGTAGGCGAGGCTGAGCGCGCCATCGACGACGATCAGCTGACCGGTGAGGTAGGCGGCCTCTTGGCTCGCGAGGAACTGGTACACGTAGCCAATGTCCTCGGGGGTGCCCACCCGTCCGACGGGGACCTTGGGTCCGAGCGCATCGAGCATCTCGGGTCCGAGTGAGTTGACCGGGTCGAGCGCCTGGGGGGTTCGGATCACGCCCGGGGCGACCGCGTTGGCCGTGATGCCGAAGGGACCGTACTCGGCGGCCAGGGCCTTCATCAGGCCGACGAGGCCTCCCTTGGCGGCGGCGTAGTGGGAGTGCTCGGGCCAGCCCAAGACGGTGCCTGCGATCGAAGACGTGGCGATTAAGCGACCGAAGTTCTGAGCCTTCATGTGGGGGATACACTGGCGAAAGACGCGCCACGCACCGTTGAGGTCCACGTCGATGGTACGGCTCCACGCGTCGTCGTCGAGGTTCTCCAAGGAGATCTTGTGCGCGATCCCGGCGTTGGCCACCGCGACGTGCACCCCACCGAGCTCGTCGACGGCGCGTTGAGTCAGACGTGCGACGTCGTTGGTGGAGGTCACGTCGACCGCTTCGACCACGCAGCGCCTCCCCATCGCCTCGACGTCACGGCGCACGAGTTCGATGTCGTGGCCGTCGGGCGGGTACCACGCCAGCGCCAGGTCGGCGCCGGCCGCCGCGAAGATGCGCGCGGTCGCCGCACCGATCCCCGATGCCGCACCCGTGATGAGCGCAACCCGATTAGTCATTTCAAACATATGCTTCTCCTGTCCTCATAGTCACTCCAGACCATTCAATACCGACGCACCGTGGGCCGCGTTATCGCTGGCGAAGGCCCCTTCGCTGGCGAGCGCCGCCCGGTGCTGTTGGGAGTAGCCGAGCAGCCCGCCCAAGACGGCGTCGGCGTCCTCGTGTCGGCGCGGTGCTCGTCGGTGCGTCGAGGGTTCCTCACCCACGCGAACGGCGCTCACGACCTGACGCACTTCGCCGAAACGGGGGTGCTCGGTCGTGACGACAACGTGGCGGGCGTCCGACTGGGGGTCCGCGAGCGCCTCCGCGACCGAGTTGACCGGACCGCACGGCACCTGGGCGGCGCTCAGGATCTTCACCCATTCGTCGGTTGGACGCTGCGCGAAGGCAGCCCCGAGGACCGCCAGGACCTCGTCCGCGTGCTCGTGACGCGCGGCGAACCCCTGGAACCGCGGATCGGTTGCGAGGTCGGGCAACTCCAGCACCTCCACCAGTCGACGCCAGAACTTCTCCTTCGGACAGGCGACCACCAGCCAGCCGTCCTTCGACTCGAAGACCTGGAACGGCACGATCGACGGATGGGCCGAATGGTGCGTACGACGGGGGACGAAGTCGCCGTTAAGCGCCCAGGCGGCAGGGTAGGTCAACATCGACATGGCGGTCTCGAAGAGACTCACGTCGCAGTCAGTACCCACCCCATCGCGACGAGCCGCGTGCAGCGCGGCCAGCATCGAGATCGCCGCCACCAACCCGCCGGAGTAGTCCACGATGGACAGTCCCGACTTGGTCGGCGGGCCGTCCGGTTCACCCGTCAGGTCCATCCAGCCCGTGAGGCCCTGGACCACGTAGTCGTATCCCGGATCGGCCCGCCGGGGCCCGGTCATGCCGTAGCCACTCAGCGAGCAGCAGACGATTCTCGGGTTGAGGTACTTCAAGTCCTCGTAGCGAATGGCGAGTCGTTCGGGAACGTCGCCGCGCAGGTTGGAGTAGACAATATCGCTCACTCTGACGAGATCTTCGAACACGGCGCGCCCCGAAACCGTGTTGAGGTCGAGACTAAGGCTTCGCTTGTTGCGATTAAAAGTCTCGAAGAAGATGCTGTCTTCACCATCCTGGAGCGGCGTCACGTAGCGTCCGATGTCGCCGCCGACATTAGGGTCCTCAATCTTTATGACGTCAGCGCCGAGGTCAGCAAGTTGCAGCGAGCCGAACGGCCCCGCCCCGTACTGTTCGATAGCCAAAATCCGAACGTCCGCCAACGGTCTCATGTCGCGGTGACCTGGACCGACTGCTGAGCGCGCCGCCATCGGACCAAGTCGCGAGTGCGAGCCATCTCATTGCGCACGATCATGATGCCCTCGTCGACTCCCATGCCCGGCTTCGCGAGCACCTGATCGGCGCCACAGGCCATCGCCACGTGAGTGGTCACCCGGGCCGACTGGTCTGTCTCATTGCAAGTCCCGCCGCTGTAGGAGCGGAACCCTCGTTCACGAACGAGGAGCAGCGCCTCGATGGTGTTGTTGATGCCACCGAGGTCGGGCGTCTTCACGTGGATGACGTCAGCGGCCTGCGCCCTCGTGAAAACGTCGATGTCCTCGAGGGTGTTGCACCACTCGTCGACGACGATCTCGACCGGTATCGCACGATTGCGGAGCATCTCTCGCAACTTCGCGTAGGTAGCTACCTGGCTGTCACGGTTACCGGCATCAATCGGATGTTCGACCCAAAGACCGAACGGTGCTGCCACTCTCGCCAAACTTGCCAGATACGTCACGACGCGCTCAAGGTCACCTTCGAAGGCGATGCCGATCGTGCCGTAGGTATCGATGTGAAGGCGCGGGAAGTAGTCCGGATTCGGTCGCACGGTGAGCACCCGCTCGCGCAACCACTCCACGTACTCAAGGAGCAATTCGCCGCTTCGACCGAGTTTGGTGTCGACTTCGTTAATGAGGCCGTGGGGCAAGGCCTCGACCTGTTTGAGGATCATCTTGTCCACATTGGCGTAGCGATCGTCCCCGGTCTGGGCGAAGAGGGGGACAAGGTCGATCTCGGCGTCGACGCTGTATTCGAATTGCACCACTTCAGCCATGGTGAGTCCGCTCGCCAGCGCCGCCGCGTGCAAGAGCGCTTGTGTGACGCCGTAGCGCACGGAGGTCGCGAGCAGTTCACCGTCCACCAAGAGACCGTCGATCTCCTGCGCCGCCGCTCGAAAGCTCTCGAACGTCCGGCCAATCAGGCGAGGTATCACGTGATCGTGAAGCTGCGCGATCAGTTCATCGAGACTCGACAGGGGGGCACGTCCTCCGGCGCCGGCGTACTGCACCTCCGCACAGTCTCCGAAGGCGATCTGGCCGTCTTCTAGGATCAGAAGGACCGAGACGGCCACGCCGGGCTCTCGGATCGCGACGAAACCAGGGGTTACCGGCGAGCCCGTATAGAGAAAACCGTTGTGTGTCCTACCCTCGCGAATCGCACTCTGGTCATCGCGAAAGAAGCCCGTCGTTACCGGGGTGCATACGACATCAAGGATCTTCATAGCATCACGTCTCCGCCGTTCGGACCGAGCGTGGCCCCCACGTAGTACGAGCCGTCTTTCGACGCCAGCAGCACGGCGGTCGGCGTGACCTCGTCAACCCGACCAAAGCGTCGAATCGGCAACTCGGCGAGTTTCGCACTGCGCCACTCCTCGGTCTCGCTCTCGAGCAGTGGCGTCTCGATGGCCCCGGGGGCGATCGCATTCACCAACACTCCACGATGGGATACCTCTCGTGCGAGCGCCTTGGTGAGACCGATGATTCCGGCCTTACTCGCCGTGTAGTGGGTCGCCGACACACCTCCGATGTACGCGAGTTGGGAAGCGATATTGATGATTCGACCCTCCCCGCGCTCGAGCATCTGCCCCAACAAGGCCCTTGTGCAGAGAAATACGCTACGGAGATTCGTGTTGAGCACATGGTCCCACTGGGCGATGGTCATGTTTTCGAGTAGGGCCTCACTAAAGACGCCCGCATTGTTCACGAGCACGTCCACACGGCCGAAGCGAGCGACTGCCGTCTCGGCCATGGCTGCCACACTGACCTCATCACTGACGTCGGCCTGGATGAAACACGAGCTCCCGCCGAAAGCCGCGACTGCGTCCATCGTCTCTCGCGCGCGCGACTCGTCAACGAGGTCCGCCACCACGACAGTCGCGCCCTCTCGGGCGAAAGCAATCGCGATACCCTGACCAATACCAGAGGCCGCACCCGTGACGAGGGCTACTCTTCCTTCAAGTTTCCCCATAGCTACTTTCCTCCACTCGTGCCGTGAGCCGTCTCCCACACCTGGCGAATCGCACTTCCGGTCGAAAAATCAAAGCGATGTCGCATCAACAAGATCGACGCCTCGTGCTGAGCTCTATCGTCACTCGCGACACAATCCTCGGGGATGACGACGTAGTAGTCGTTGAACATCGCATCGCGAGCCGTCGACTCGACACAACCCTCGGTCGTGCACCCCGCGACAACAACGGACTCCACCTGATTCGAACGCAGGACCATGTCGAGATTGGTGCCCCAAAATCCGCTCGAACGGTACTTGCGCACCACCAACTCACCGTCACGTGGTCGAAACTCGGAAAGGAACTCGTGGCCCTTGGTGCCCGGCACCGTGTACGTGAGCGGCTCGTCACCCTGGCGAAAGTCGCCGTGCATACGCAGATTAAATCGATGTTGAGCGGGCGAGTCACTCCTGTGGTCCGCCAGCTGGGTGTTCTGCAGGTGGATGACTAGTACGTCATTCTTCCGAGCCGCTCCCAGCAACTCGGCCATACGCGGCCGAGACTCCTGGTACATCGAGAGGTCGACTCCCATCTGCCCGAACAGTCCGTCCGGGTCCACGAAATCGTGCTGCATGTCAATCACGAGCAGTGCCGTGTGCGATGGATCGACCAACTCTTCAATGTTGGTGTAAACGTTCTTACCGTTAACTTCAATCAAGAGAATCAATCCTCCATGATTTCAGAATGACGCTCGGCCTCTTCTTCTACCGTGGGGTGTTGGAGCGAAGTAGCGCGCGCGGCCAACAGGCTCTGATCTTCTTCGCCTGGGGCCAGGTCCTCCTCAGCGACAAAGGTCCCGATCGCCGCAATCTTCTCCGGCGAGGTCTTGCGGTAGGTGAGCAGCAGCACGGTACCTAGGGCGATCCAGGCGAGCGTGATCCACGGAACGAGACTGTACGGCCAACTCTGACCCGGCTTCGCGACACTCCAGAGGGGGTAGGCAAATGCCGCGACACCGGCAATCGGGATGATGATGTGACGCCACACGCTACGCTCTGGCAACTTCCAGAAGTAGCGAATTAGCGCGATATTGGACATGCAATAGACAATGACGATGGCGACGGTGCCGATAGAACCGGTAAATCCGTAGTTACCCGTGGCTCCCGGGCCGAGCCAAGCTCCGCCGGCCAGACCGATCGCCACCGTAAAGATCGTCTGACCGATGATCGCGATGTACGGGGAAAACCACTTCGCGTGAACGCGCCCAAAGGAGACGGGAAGCACACGGTCGCGACCCATGGAGAACATCACCCGCACCGTGGTGTTATGAATCGCCATGAAGCAACTGAACAGTCCAGCGATCGCCGCGAGTTCGATGGGCTGGAGCAGCCACGAGGCGTAATGATGACCCAGGGTTACGAAGGGATTGGGGTCACTAAGGAACTTAAGCAGGTTGGCGTGCTTGTCAAGGCCGTAGCCAGTAGTGAGCGCGTACATAGCAAAGACGTAGAAGATGCCTACCGAAATCAACGCACCGCTCACCGCCATCGGGACGTTGCGCTTCGGATTCTTCGTCTCCTCACCCAGCGTGGCCGCGGCGTCGAAGCCGATGAAGGATAGGATGCCGAATACGACGCCGAGCCCGACACCCGACACCCCGTGAGGTGCACTACTGGGCAAGAACGACTTGATCGTATTACCGCTACCACCGTGGACGATTGCGAGAACTGACAGCACCAAGAAGATGACAACTTCAAGGAAGAGCAGTACGAGGTCCACATTGACCGACGCTCTGATCGAACGAAGCGACAGGCTCAAGATGATAACCATCGCGAGCAACGAGAACAGCCACCACGGAACGTTGGAATTGAAGGTTGCCACGAAGTAATCGTGAACGAAGGAACCAAAGGCCGTAAAGAGCCCCGGCGCCAGGATCGCGTAACCGATCCAGAACAACCAGCCGGTGTAGAAGCCAGCGCTCGGACCGAGTCCGGCACTATTGAACGTGTAGAAGGATCCCGCCGAGGGCAGTCGGCGTGCAAACTGCACGACGGAATTTCCCACCAGCAAGCAGGCGATGAAGGCCACGAGGAACGAGAGCGGTAGGGCGGCTCCCGCTTCGGGGCCGGCCGCCGGAGCATTCAACACCACCGCCAACACTGGTGCCATCGCGGCTGCCGACAACGCAATGGCGTTGGGGATGCTGAGCACACCTCGTTCGAGTCGATGCGGCTGTGCCGCTGTTGATTGTGGGCTAGATACCTCGGCCATGAACTCCCCCTTTGAACTTGCAGCGACTGGTCGGTCACCGTCGATTATCAATTCACGCGCTGATATATCAGGGCACGATGGTAAGATACATTACGCAAGACACTCTTTCAAGTAATTGTGGACAAATTCCTTCGCGTCGTCTGCACTTGACGTCTCCTAACGTGTTGGCGGTGAAAAGGTTGAAGATATGAGCATTCGGACGAGCGAAGTTCCCGTTACTGCCGAGCGTGCCAGTGACGCCGCTTACAGCTTGCTGCTGGACCGAATTGTTAATCTTTCCATCGCCCCAGGCGCGCTGTTGAACGAGCAATCACTAGCCGCCGAACTCGACTACGGACGAACCCCGGTGCGCGAAGCGCTGGCCCGCTTGTCTGCCGACCGGTTCGTGACGATCCTGCCGCGGCGAGGCATCATTGTCGCACCCATCACGTTCGAAGAGGTCCTCGCCATGTTCGAGGCCCGTGAGACCATCGAGTGCGGTATCGCCTACATCGCCGCGACCCGCGTCACCGAAGACGACCTCGAAGAGATGAGGCGACTGGTCACGACCGCAGACACGGCGAGGCTGACCGGTGATCCCGAAGAGTTCTTGCTGGCCGATCATGCAGTGCATACCTTCTTAGTGCACATGATCAAGAACCCGATTCTCCAGGAGGCCGCTGAACGTCTCCTCGCCCACAACCTACGGTTCTGGAGGCTCTACTGGCGTGACCGCCCAGTGAGTCCTGAGGCGATGCTCTCACACGCCGCGTTGATCACCGCCGTCGAAAGTCAAGACTCGCGCACCGCAGAAGAAGCGATGCGCCACCACCTACGCGCATCGTGCCAGCTCGTACAGTTGCTGTTCGTTCGTTGAGACCCCGATGAGTGGACATCTCGCGCGCAGCTATCTCTACGTCCCCGCTGACGCGACCGAACGCCTGCAGTCGGCCTCTCGCCGTGGCGCCGACGCCGTCATCGCGGACCTCGAGGACGCGGTCGCGTTGAAACGCAAGGGCTTGGCACTCAACAATACGATCGAGTGGCTGAGATCGCCCCACCCGGCGTCGAGCGAGCTGTGGGTACGAGTTAATCCCGGTGAGCGTGGGCTCGAAGAGGTCGCCGACCTCTTCCACGAGAACCTCAGCGGTATCTGTCTGGCCAAGGTCAGCGGGCCCGAGGACATCGAAAACGTTGCCACACTCTTGGACGAACTCGAAAACGAGACCGAGACGCAGTACCCGGTCTCACTGATGCCGCTCATCGAGTCGGCCACGGCAGTGCAATCACTTCCCGTCATCGCCACGGCGTCACGAGTGCTGCGTCTCCAAATCGGAGAGATCGACCTCGCGGCCGACCTCGGCGTCACGGGCGGCGATGAGTCGCACGAACTCGACTTCTCGCGTGCCAGCGTCGTCGTGGCTTCGAGCGCGGCGGGACTTTTACCGCCCGTCGGAGCTGTCTCCGCTCAGTTTCGAGACCTCGAGAGCTTCGCCACCACCACGCGACGTCTACGGTGCAGCGGCTTTGTTGGGCGGGCGGCCATCCACCCGGCGCAAATTCCGATCATCCACTCAGTGTTCACGCCCAGTTCCGACGAGATCGATCGAGCGCGGCGTCTCGTGAGCCAATTCGACGCCGCACTGGCCAGCGGGAATGGGGTCGTCCTCGGCGAGGATGGCCGCATGGTTGACGAGGCCGTCGTCCGCCAAAGTCGTAAGCTCCTGCAGCTCGCGGATCTCGATAACCAAGATGACGAGACGAAGAGAAAGGACCGCAATGACGGACGTTGAAGGTTGGCGGGGCCGATTCTTTGAGGATTTCCGTGTCGGTGACGTCTACCATCACGCTCTCGGTAGAACGGTTACCGAGACCGATAATTCCTGGTTCACCCTGCTCACCCAAAACACCGCTCCCCTTCACTTCGACAAGCACTACGCCTCACAAACGGAGTTCGGTCGCCCCCTCGTGAACTCCACGTTCACCCTCGCACTCGTCACGGGCCAATCGGTCAGCGACGTCTCTCAGAACGTGATGGCCAATCTCGGTTGGGATCAGGTGCGCCTTCTCAAACCACTCTTCGAAGGTGACACCGTCTACTCCAAGTCTGAAGTCTTGGAACTACGAGACTCCAAGACTCGACCGAGTGTCGGAGTCGTGACGGTCCGCACCACGGGCTTCAACCAAGATGGGATCATCCTGATCGAATTCAATCGCACCCTTCTCGTGTATCGCCGCGGACAGGCACCAACGATCCCCTCACCGCTGCCAAGTTCAGATCAACCGTAGCGACCTCAACATTGAGCAAGCCTTCGATCTCGGGAAAGATGAAACCCCACCTCGCTGCCAACAAGAGCTTGGCCGGCAAGTAGCTGGTGCGCCGATCCCTGTTCTCAGGACCGAGTCAAGTGGCTTTGGAATCCGAGTCCAGCCAAAACGGCTCGAAGCCTTGAATCGCGACGGGTTTCCCGGAGACTCTCCAGGTTTCCCGTCGCGATTCACAGTGTTACATTTCCCTTTATGCCCATGGTATGCCTGAACTCTGAATCGGGCTCCTGGAGGATCCCCACAAAAAAGGTCAGACTCCCGGACGCGATAAACCCGTGACAGATCATCACGTGTACGACCAGATTGGCACGAGTTATTCCTTAGGCCGCCAGCCTGATCCTCGTTGGCAATCAGTTATCACCACAGCCCTTGGCGACGCTCAGCGAATAGTGAATATCGGGGCCGGTGGTGGCTCCTATGAACTTTCTGATCGCACAGTCGTGGCGATTGAGCCATCTGCAGTAATGGTCGAGCAACGCCCGCTCGGATCAGCCCCCGTTGTTCGCGCCAATGCGGAATCGCTGCCGATCGTTGGCGGATGGGCCGACGTGGCCATGGCCTTGCTCTCGGTACACCACTGGTCCGACTGGCGCGCTGGGCTCATGGAAATGCGTCGTGTGGCGAAGCGCCGAGTAGTGCTCACCTACGACCCCGAGTTCCACGAGCAGTTCTGGTTGATTCGCGACTACATGCCTGAAGTGGCAGCCTTTGAGCGGTCGCGAGTTCCCCCAGTTGATGACATTGCATTGGTGCTGGGTGGCAACATCTCCATCGTGCCGCTCGCCGTGCCCTGGGACTGTCTCGACGGCGTTCTCCCGGCCCACTGGCGACGCCCGACTGCGTACCTCGATGCACGAGTTCGAGCATGTTGCTCGGGACTCGCACAGGCTGATCCACGAGTCGTTGAGCGAGGGGTGCAAGCGTTAAGTCAGGACCTGCGCTCGGGAAGATGGCAACGAAGAAACCGGGGCATCTTGGCGGCCGAGTCGTTCGATGCGGGATTCCGCATCGTGATCTCTACTGAAGACTGAGACCCGATCATTCTCGAGACGCTGAGAGCTAGAAAACGACCGCCAGTTTCCGAAGTTGAAGAATTGCTAAGACAATCCACAACTAGCGGAACAGGAATTAGTACCGAAGCCAGCCGAACGCAGTCAAATGCCCACGCTTTCGAACGTGCCTCTTCGTGGAGCTCACAAGACTGTCAACCAATACTCCCTCACCCGCGCGAACGATATCTTTGACGGACACCTACCCACAGTCGAACCTCTGAAATTGGAGGCTTAGTGTACGAAGACATGGGCTACTTGGTGGTGCCTTCATTGACTGGCAGTGACTTTGTGATCGTAGTAATACCCATCATGCCCAGCGCCCAATAGGCAACTGCGCAGATGATGATCGTTGGTGCAGTCGCGGTGAGATAAGTGAAAACCTTCTCGCCAGAACCAAAGTGCAGCCAACTCACGGACGAGGTCCAACCACCAAGGAATACCCACATCACGATTCCGCCGGCCCACACTGCAAAGGCCACTGGATTGAAGCCCCGCTTGAACCAGTACGGGCCTCCTTCGCCCTGATACAGGCCGACCAGATCGACTCGCTGACGACGCACCAAGAAGTAGTCACCGAGAGCGACGCCCCAGTAAGGCGCGATGAGAGCACCGACGACGGTGAGAATGGTGTTGAAGTTGCTCTGCAGGGTTCCCACATAAATGAAGAAGATCGGGGGCAGCGCGACGAGCGCGACGAGCCGGTGGTAGTTCGCATTCGGGAACGCCGTCTTGATGCCCATCACCGAGGCGTAGAGCAGCATCGCATTATTAATCAAGGTTGAGAGAATGATGATTAGCAACGCAGGAACCCTAATCCTGATTTGGTGGCCCACACCGACGGATCCCCCGATCCGGTCGTAAGTGTCGCTATGCCACCGACAATCGCAAAGAGAATCGCAATGAAACTGAGACCGAGCCACGCGCCCCAGAAAGCTCCTCGTTCGGTCTTAGCGAGTCTGTTCCACGCTCCCATGTAGGGAAACCATGAAACTGCATACGCAATGTTGGCCTCAATGGCGTACTGCCAACTCACCGAATGAGTCGGCTTGATCGACGATATCTCATGCCAGCCAAAATGAGACAACTGCTTCCACAGTAAAAGCAGTGCGAAGATAATGAGAAGTGGCACAGCGAATTTGACGAGCGTGAATACGGTCCTCGGTGAGATGTAGAGCATTCCCACTGGGAGAATGATCCCGCAACCGAGCGCGAAGATTGTGTACCAATGGAAATTGGAGAAACCGTAAGTGTGCAGTGCGGCGGCGCCCGAGTTTCCCGCAATCGAGGAGAGGATTCCGACCCAGCCAAAGTTAATGACCACGAGCATGAAGATCCCGACGTACGCCCCAAAAGTTCCGAACGTCGAGCGCATACCAACGTACTCGTCAACGCCGTATCGAGCCGAGCGCAGACCCGACATCGAAGGAAAGAGATTACCAATGAGGCCACCGGCGAATGTGACCACGATCATCCCGACCGCTCCTAGGGCCGCCGCATAGTACCCACCGAGCACGAACGTCGTGAGCAAGATGTTGCCACCACACCAGAGCCAGAACATGAGTCCAGTTCCGGCATATCGGTCGGCGGCGGGGATGGGAAGGAGTCCTTCACCATATCCAGCCGAACTGGGAAGCAACTCACTCGAGTTCGCTCCAACTGCATCTCCTATTGCCATAATTTCCCCCCGGAAGACTATTTAGTGGAGCATCCACCATGCGGTAGTTGCGAATACGACTAGCAAACTGAAAACAACAGTGCCGAGTACGACTGACAAACTCACTTCTCCGCCGGGCTCGACAATTCCAACGAACTGCGCAATTACTGACGGATCGACAAGGTCGTTTCTTCCACGTCCCGCCCCCTGCACGTCCCCATGCTGTGACATCATCGTCCCCCTCTGATCGATGTCTGATAACGGTCTCGGTCAATCCTTCCCAGCCACCATCTCAGTTGACTTGCACTGTACTACAGATTACTTAAGTGAGGCAACAGATACGTGATCTTTGCAACAAGATGATTTCTAGCGGCGACCCACCAGTCGGCGTGAGCCTTTCGAGGAGTGGTCCGACTACTAGAAGGAAACCGGGCCGAGAGAATCATCGTGTCTCGCCGTGTTCCAATTTGGCAGACTGGAAGACATGCCGAGTGACGAACCAACAGCAACCACCTGGTCCGAGGTCATCGCAGAGTTGGCCCGACCGCGCAACTACTGGCTCAACACGATCAATCTGGACAGTTCACCGCATCCATCTCCCGTCTGGGGCGTGACCCTGGGTGAACACCTGTACTTCTACACTTCGCGACTCACGGTCAAGTCCCGGAACCTGACCCGAGATGCTAGAGCCGCTGTCCACCTTGAGAGCGCCGAGGACGTCGTGATCGTGCACGGCCGCGCAGTAGATCTCGGAGAGCCAAGTCGCTCGAGCGAGGTCATGAACGCGTTGAGTGAAAAATACGACGAACCGGGCGACAGCGACTATCTGCCTTCGAGCAATGCCTCCTACGATGTCCTCTATCGATTCGACGCACACCGCGCTTTACTCTGGCGGCTTGCAGATTTTGATTCATCACAACGGCGCTGGGCCATGCCGAGTGCTGAAGGCATGTGAGGACCTCGTAGGGCCCCGGTAGGGAGTCTCGTACGGTTCTTAGCGACCGTCACTCGGCACGTAGCGTGCCGAGTGGATTACCCGACGAATGACGTTGGATCAAGTTTCGTGATTCCTAACAGCATGGGCGACGGTTTCTTCCCTTGATCCTCAGCGGATTCTTTTTTCCTTAATGCCGCCCGGACCAATTGTCCCCCGAGGAAGCGAATCGGTTCTGGCGGCAAGACTGTCTGGGGTCGACGAATCATCGGAGAATTACCCCACTCGTCATCACGACCCAGGGCCATCGAGGCCAAGATCTGGCCACCGACGTAGGACGGCCCGACGCCATTTCCCGAGAAACCGACGCCGAAATGAACCCGCTCACTGCCACCGAGCCTGCCAAAGAACGGTAGTGAATCTGACGAGTAGTCCACCGCACCAGACCACGAATTAGTGATCGGCACGTCGCGCATGTCCGGATACGTCCGTCGGAACTGGTCGATCACCTCGGACTTTTGCAATGGTGTTGCCCAGACCGAGCGATTCATGTGGGCTCGGAATCCGAGCCGACCACCGCCCTTGCCGAAGATAACTCGACCTTCATTCGTTGGTCGGTAGTAGTGCACCAAGCGACGCGAGTCCGAGATCGCGAGACCCGGGGTCCACCCGACCGACGCGAGCCGCTCCGGGGCGGCGTCAGTCGCGATGACATCACTACCCAACACGAGAAGGTGGCGTCGGATTTCGCCGTAACGAGCCAGCCAGGCGTTGGTGGTCAAGACCAACTGATCCGCCGTCACCACGGCTCCAGGAGCTCGTATGATGACGGCCCGCGACGTCACCTGGTAGTCGAGCATGGGGGTTTTCTCCCATATCTGCACTCCCGCTGCCAGGGCCGCGGACCGCAGGCCCCTCACCAGGGCAGCGGGTTGAACTGTGGCGACACCCGACTCGAAGACACCACCGAGATGGCGCTGACTGCCCCCCATCTCCAGAATTTCACTTCGTGAAAGGCGCCGAAAGGGAGAAGCTCCAACGGAGCTCAAGCCTTCGATGGTGTCGTCCCAACTTCCCAATTGACTCGTGTTCGTGGCCGACCAGAGCCAACCGGCGGGCATGAACTCGGCGTCGATGTGATGATCGTCGCAGAACTGGCCAATCTTGACCACCGCCTCTTCGGAGGCCCGCGCCAATCTCAAGGCGTCGTCGGTCCCCATCATTTTCTTGAGCGAGGCGAACTTCGGCCACCAGGTCATCGCAAATCCACCATTGGCGCCACTGGCACCGGCACCGCAAATGTCAGACTCGAGCACGCCGACCCGGATTGAAGGCTCGGCCTCAGCAATCTGTATCGCGGTCCACAGCCCCGTGAAGCCGCCACCCACGATGCAGATGTCCAACGTCGTATCGCTTCGAAGGGGATTCTCCTCGTGGGCACTTTCTCGCGCGAGCACCTGCTCCATCCACAGTGGTCGAGAACCGCTCGATTCGAACGTCGCGTCACGAGCCACGGTCACACCAACCCTTCAATGCTGAGCACGTCACGACAATGTTCCTCGTCACGAGATGTCAAAGACGACGGTCTTCGTCTCGGTAAACGCTCCGAGCGCCCACGAGGAGAGTTCACGTCCGAGCCCACTCGACTTCGCACCTCCGAACGGTGCCAATTGATCCCAGTAGTTGGTCGTCTCATTAATCAACACCGTGCCATGCTGCAGACCGTCGACGAATCGCCAGGCGTCGCGAAGATTGCTGGTGAAGGCGGCGGCGTTGAGTCCGAACTCCGTTGAATTTGCAATCTCGAGTGCCTCCTCAACGTTTCGAAACTTGATGATCGGAGCGACCGGACCAAAGGTCTCCTCCCGCGCGATCAGCATCTCATTGGTGACGTTCACGAGAATCGTCGGTGGGTAGAGCCGTCCCACCACGTCGGCGGTTTGGATCACGTCGGCGCCTTTTGATCGCGCATCGTCCACGTGCGACACCACCTGCCTGAGCACGTTGTCATTGCACAGTGGGCCCATATCGGTGTCTTCATTGAGAGGATCACCAATCTTCAGCTTCTTCGCGCGCTCAGTCAGCCTCGCGACAAAGTCATCGTGAACGTTCTCGTGGACCAGCACCCGCTCGGCGGCTGTGCAGACCTGTCCGGCCATATAGAAACATCCCGTGATAGTGGCTTCCACCGCTCGGTCCAGATCAGCATCGCTGTGGACGATGATCGGCCCGTTGCCGCCCAGTTCAAGGAGCGTACGCTTCAGTCCAGCGCCGGCTGCGGCCGCGATCTTGCGACCGACCCGAGTGCTTCCCGTGAAGAACAGACCACGAACGTCCGGATTCTCGACCAATGCCTCACCCGCGTCGCTGTAGCCCGGGACGAAGTTGAAGACGCCCTTGGGAAAACCAGCGTCTTCGAATACCTGGGCGTAACGACGAGTGCTACCGGGGCAATGCTCGGACGGCTTCCACACCACCGTGTTGCCGGCGATCAGCGCGTACGTGATTGCGATGGCCGGAATGTCGACGGGGAAGTTAAAGGGTGAGATGACACCGACGACGCCGAGTGGGTATTGCTGAACGAACATTCGCTTGCTATTCGAACGGGTCTCCGAGTTCGGCAACGTCATCCCGCGAAAGCGCAGCATGTCTTCGGCGGCACGTCGGAAATGTCCCCAACCGTATTGCAGCATCTCCTCTCGCGATTCGTGGATCGTCTTCCCCATTTCGGCGCTGATCGACTGGGCGATCTCTTCGTTGGCCACCTTGCAGAGCTCGTACGCGGCGTACATTAGATCAACCTTGTCGAGTAGTGGAGTGGCAGCCCAATCGGCCTGCGCGACGCGAGCCGCAGCCACAGCCCTTTCAACATCGCTCGCTTGACACACGGTGAAGGTCCCCAACGTCGAACCATCAAAGGCTGAATGGTACTCACCAACCCCGCCCGACCCATCGACCCACTGACCATTGATATACGCCTGAATGAGATCTGACATCAGTACGTCCCTCCCTCTACACCCATAATTGCAATTTGCATCGAATCCATCGCCATACGCTTTCCCTGTTCAATCATTTGCAACCGCCCTGTCCGTGCTACAACTCACTCTTGTCGCCGCGGTCAAAAACTTGGTGGCGTGGCTGCGAAGAGAAGTTTCGCGGTTTCTCCATTCATCTCTTTGGCGAGATGCGGAATCGAACTTTGGAAGATAACGGAGTCCCACGCGTCGAGATGAAAGACCTCGTCGGCGAGATGGAACTCAACCTTGCCCTCCAGGACAAGTAGCAATTCCTCTGAATCTCCGTGAACGTATGGTTCGTCACCCGTCGATCCGTTGGGGTTCAATTCGGTGATGAAGACCTCAAGATTACGATCGAGCGCCGTTGTCAAAAGATACTTCGTGCCCATGTCACCAAACGACAAGATTGGTCGATCACGTTTTCTTAGAACATTATGAATTCGATCGGACGACTCATCAAAGAGATCACGCATTTCGACGCCCAGTACCGCCGCCACTGACCGCAGAGTGGCGATGCTCGCATTTCCTACGCCACGTTCGATCTGACTCAAGAACCCTTCACTGATCCCGGCGGACTCTGCAACTTTGGACAGCGTCAACTTCCGCGCGAGGCGAATACGTCGTAATCGCTGACCAACGTCGAACTCTTTTTCGTCTGGATACGGTGCCGCTGCTACCTTCTTTCGAGCCACTTCGCCACCCTTGATCGAGACCCACGACGTATTGTACTTACGGCACTATATAGTGTACTGAGGTATAAGTCAAGATACCTTAACTACGAGGACCATCGCATTGTCAAAGTACGCGACATCAAGGCCACAATGCCCGGCAACTCGCGTAAATGAGCATCAAGAACAACCACACCAAACAGCCCGACTGGCGACATGACTTTTGCGGGAGCGTGAGCAATCAGAACGGGAGAAGCGTGCATAGCAACATGCGAGCTTGAACGGGGATTCCCATAAAAGTACTGCTCGAGAGGGTGTCGAGGCGCCAAATCTGCCACGACTGCTTCCCTCAACTCCAGCCTGGCACCTTGAAGAGGGACCAATTCGGGTGATGACAGTTGAGTCATCGGACGTATGAAACGAAGATCGTTATGCCCGTAGTATGCGCGGGCTGAGAATTCGTTGGAAGTGTTTTCCAATAAATGACATTTGATCAGTAGTTTCCCTTGTGATCCAATCGAACCAGATTCAGCGTCCCAAGCTGAGAACGAGAGTTCGATTCTCATCGCCCGCTCCAAGATTTCTGACCAGGATTCCAGAAGCTACAGATGGCTTCTTCGCTCCCGTACTGTGGCCTCACCGCAAACTCACAAAGAGTCTGCATGACGAAGGGCTCAACGCTTCCACGGTGCGATCTCTTCGATTCCACCAAACCTTATTGAAGCATTAATGACCCCACAGTTGCTCCTCATCTTGCCTTGAGTTGAGTCCCAACGAGTGGTGTACGAGCCCGTGAGCTGAAACGGTATCCACCAA
>JABBNY010000298.1 GCA_019352095.1 Acidobacteriota bacterium | reverse complement strand
TGTCTTTGGCGCGTTGAGTCTGTACCGCGACCGCACGGGACCGCTCAGCGAGGAGCAGTCCTCCAGTGCCTATCTCATGGCCTCGGTCATTGGCCGCGCCGTCCTGGTGATGCAAGCCGGTGCCCCCTTAAGCGCCATCGCCGACGAACTCCAGGGCCAGTCCACCTTTGATTTCACCGTGCACCAAGCCTCGGGGATGCTCTCGGTGCAGACGAAGCTTTCGGTGAAAGACGCCCTCGTCATGCTTCGCGCGCACGCGTTCGCCGTCAATATGTCCCCCACCGAGCTCGCGCAGCGAATCATCGACCGTGAGACTCGTTTTGACTTTCAGTCTGGGGACTGGACAGAAATAGAGGTACAGGACAGGGAATGATGGAACTAGCGTGGAAACGTTCGGCGGTTGATCCTCAAGGGTCGCCGACCGTTCCGGGGGAACCCGCAAGACGGGGGAATTATGCCTAGAGAATCACTGATAATCAGAACGCTCGTCGAGTTGGCCGATAATCTCGTTGACCGCTTCGACATCATCGACATCCTCACGCTAATGAGTGATCGCTGCGTCGAAGCCTTGGACGTGGACGCCGCCGGGGTCTTGCTGGCTTCACCCGGCGGAGAACTGCAGTTGGTCGCCTCCTCGAGTGAATCGATGCGCGTGCTCGAACTCTTCCAGATCCAAACGAACGAGGGTCCCTGTGTGGACTGTTACCACAGCGGTGCACCCGTCGTGAATGTGGCCCTCGGCGAGGCGAACGGACGTTGGCCGCTCTTTGCACCGCGAGCGATCGCGCACGGCTTCCACTCGGTGCACAGCCTTCCCCTGCGACTGCGCGGCCGTACCATTGGCGCACTCAATCTCTTTCGAACGTCGCAGGGGCCGATGGAGGACGACGACGTCGCCGCCGCGCAAGGCCTTGCTCACGTGGCGACCATCGCCATCCTTCAACACCGCGCGATCCTCGACGCCACCACGCTCAACGAGCAGCTCGATCACGCTCTCACCAGCCGCATCGTCATCGAACAAGCCAAGGGCATCATTGCCGAAGCGACGCACTGCGAAATGGACCAAGCGTTTGGGCGACTCCGTGCTCACTCGCGCAATCACAACGAAGGTCTCACTGGGGTCGCCTCGGCCGTCGTGGCGGGAACGCTCAGTGCGAATGATTTGGACAAGGCGAAGTAACGACGTTCGCGGTACTGTTGAGAGTTCTCAAGATGTCACCGGTCTCGCAGATTCGAATTGACCAGTTTGCAACCAGGCATTGGCGACTCTTTGCGTTGGTCTCGCAGACTCAGCCACGCCGATCTCTTTGTGCTACCACGATGCAGACGCCACTGCTTGCATCGAATTTCTTCAGCGTACGACTATGGAATCGGTAGTTCGCTCCACAGTTTTGCGCGAGGCGCGGCAATACTGAAACCGAAACCGTAGGGTTGTAGAAGAGGAAGGGACGTGTCCATGGATGAGCCAGTGTTTAGCATCGGAGGGCGTGCCACGTGTCGAGACGGCGAGTGCGGCGCGGTCATCTTCGTCGTGATCGACCCGGTCGCTCGCAAGTTGACTCACCTCGTCGTCGAACCCGCGCACCGCCAAGGGCTCGGTCGACTCGTACCGCTCGGACTCGTCGAATCCTAAAACGACGTTGTGGCGCTTCGATGCACCATGAACGAGTTCGAACAGCTTGAGTTCGCCGAGGAGACAGATTTTCGCCCCAAAACCATCGGTTATGCGGGCTACAACCCCTCGAACGTGCTGCCCCTGCCGTACTACGGGTTGAACACGGTTGGCGGGGCCCCGCCGGTGACCTACGACAAGCTCCCCTGGGGAGAAGTATCAGTTCGCCGGAACGTTCCCGTGCACGCGACGGACGGCGAGATCGGAAAGGTCCACGGGATTGTCATCGATCCCAGTGACCATCACGTCACCCACGTGCTTCTCCAAGAAGGGCACCTGTGGGGGCGCGAAGAGGTGGCTATTCCCATCAGCGCCGTCATTGGCTTTGGGTCCGAGATTCGACTCAATATCACGAAGCAGGACGTCAGGGACCTGCCAGCGGTTGACATCGCTCACCCTGACGAGTAATAGTTCTGCGGCGCTTCGCCGCACTTGTATTTGCAAAAGAGTGCCCGCGAGGCGCAGACGCGCATCGAAACAAGCATCAAAGTACTTTTAATCCAAAGACGAGGAGAGCGTCCGAATATGGGAGTAGATGCGTCGGCAATCTGGCACCCCCGCACAGCGTGCAAGGGCAACCCTTTAGCAATGTCTTTAGCAACGTCGATGGTTACAAGCGGTCGCGCCTGAACGACGGCGAACTGCTTAGTCAACAATTTCAGCAGATACGGCCATAAGCGAACGCCGATGACTTGAGCAATAGCGCATGGCATGCAAGGGGTCCAGTGTGCGAATCGCGCACCTCCACGATTCGCACGGTGATGAATCCCTGTGCTCAAAGTACTGCATTAGACCGCCATCCACATAGAGAGCCCGACCATTGACTCATCGGCCGGGTCCCGCCAGAAGAGTCAGGGTAGCGATGCCATCGGACTCGTCCAGTCGACCTCGACGGCACGCGAGAGGACAGCCTCAATCGAGTAAGCCTTCGATGCACGCGGGGCGCTAGCTGACCTCGGGCAACACCTCTTCGGCAATCAGCCCAACGTGATCCAGATCCTTCATGTCAAGGACTTGGAGATACA
>JABBNY010000035.1 GCA_019352095.1 Acidobacteriota bacterium | reverse complement strand
GCTCGCCACGACCGAAGTCCTCTTCTCCGCGCACTCCTTGCCCGAGAAGATCCTCGCGAACGGCGACACCTACCCCGATCAACTTCGTGACAGCGCCGAGCGCGCGGCGCGCCTCGCGGGCGTGAGCCGCTGGGACATCGCGTGGCAGTCCGCGGGACGAACCCAGGACCCCTGGATCGGTCCGGACATCCTCCAGGTGTTGCGCCAAAAGCGCGCCGAGGGAATCACGACGATCATCTCGTGTCCCATCGGCTTCGTCGCCGACCACCTCGAAGTCCTCTTCGACATCGACATCGAAGCCATGGGCGTCGCCAACGAGATCGGCCTCAGGCTCGTGCGCACGGCGTCGCTCAACGACGACCCCACCTTCGTGTCGATCCTCGCCGACGTCGTTTCCTCACGCGTCGAATGAACGTACCGTCGGTCGTCATCGTCGGTGGCGGCATCGCGGGACTCGCGGCCGCGTGGGAGTTGACCGGCGCCCAGAACGGTCCCGATGCCTCGAGCCCCCGCGTGGAAGTGATCGAAGCGAGCGATCATTTCGGTGGTACCCTCGTCACCAGCGAATTCGCTGGACGCACCGTCGACCTCGGACCCGACGGCTTCCTGGCACGGCGTCCTGAGGCGCTCCAACTCGTGCGCGAACTGGGCATCGAGGACCAGCTCGAGGCCATCAACGCGAGTGGCGCCTCGATCTGGCTGCGCGGCGCACTCGACACCCTGCCCGAGGGGCTGGTCCTCGGCATCCCCACCAGTTCCAAGGCGCTCTCGTCGTTGAAGGGGCTCACCTGGCGGGCACGTCTGGCCGCGCGGCGCGACCAGTGGCTGCCGCGACGACTGAGCGTGAACGACAACACAACCATTGGTGAGATCGTTCGTGTGAAGTTGGGGCGAGAACTGAGTTACCAGTTCATCGAGCCCATGGTCGGTGGCATTCAGGCCGGTCGCATCGATGACCTCTCGGCCAAGGCCGTCTTCGCGCCACTGCTCGCCGCGGCGAAGCGTGGCGGTTCATTGATGAAGGCCATGCGACCAACGACACCCGCGAGCCCACACGCAGCGAGCGGTCCCCTGTTCTGTTCACTCACCAGAGGCGTTGGTTCCCTCCCCGAAGAGCTCGTACGCCAATTGCGCGCGCGTGGTGTGGTCTTTCGATCAACGACACCGGTGACCGCCCTTCGACGAACACCGTCGGGCACGTACCCCTGGGAAGTCGACACAGACTCGACCACGACCCTCGCGAACGCGCTGATACTGGCGACGCCCGCCCCACTCGCCGCGCGCCTCGTAGGTGAGCTGCACCCGGCGCTCGCGCGCCTGGCGACGATTCCGAGCGCGGGTGCCGCGATGATCACCTTTGACGTCACACGAGCGAACATAACGCTGCCGGCGGCGGGCACCGGTGTGCTGGTCCCACTCGGGACCACGTGGTCGGGCGAGGGCACAATGATGGTGACCGCCCTCACGTTCCTCGATCGCAAGTGGCCACGACTCCAGCGCGACGAGGATGTCCTCTTTCGTGCCCACGTCGGACGCATCGACGACGAGCGCTGGGCCGCCATGAGTGACGACGAGCTCGTCGAGCGGGTGACGAAGGAGGTGCGAGAACTCCTCGGTCGCTTCGAGGGACCGCGCGCGAGTATGGTGCAGCGCTGGCCCAATGGCCTACCCCAGTACTACCCGGGTCACGACGAGATGGCGACGGCGGCGAAAGAGGCGGGGGGCACCTTCGCGCTGGCCCTCGCGGGAAGCGCGTACGACGGCGTTGGCATACCCGCGAGCATCGGGTCTGGTCGGCGCGCCGCGCGCGAGACACTCGCATTGCTTTCGAAAGCGCCGCGCTAGAGTCCCGGGCGAGGCCTTCTCACAGGTAGTAGCCCGAGTGGATGTAGATGCACGGCACGCCCTCGCTGACGTACATGGCGTGGTTCTTCGGGTCGTCGTCGAGGGCGAGACGTATATCGAAACCGTGCGCGATCAGATCACGCAACGCCCCGCGCTTGAACTCGTCGACGCCCGAGTAGTCCCCGTACTCGCGCATGATCAGCAAGTCCCAGCGCAGTCCGTAGCGTTCCAGCCAGGCGAGTGTCGGTCCCTGGACCCGACGCGGTCGACCGGTGAGCAGAACAATGGAGAGTGAGTCGTTGAGCAACTCGAGCAGGCGCTCGATCTCTTCGATGGTCGGATCGTCACCGCAGGCGTCGAAGAAACTCTTCCAGTCGCCCCAATCGAGATAGTGCTGACGCCCCGCGGCATCGGCGAGCACGCCGTCGATGTCGAAGATGACCGCGCGCCCGGGTTCGTGTAACTCGTCGCGCCAGTGCCAGTTTTCTCGTAGGTACTGCGCACTCATCAACGATTTGCTCCCTTCAGCGCCACCTTTGGTGATGTCTGCGAGACTAGACCCCGTGGGACCGATCGAACGACAAACGCTGCCGATCCCCTACGGACGTCACGTCTACGTGGTCAGCGACCTCAGCCTCTCTCCCAGGACTGACCCGCTCAGTCGTCCCGTCACCGAGTTGACCAATCTGCTCGGCGACATCGACGACCCCGCGACAGTCGTCATCGCGGGCAATTTCTTCTACCCCGACGCCACCTCAGACCTCGCCAAGCTCATCGAGGCCACCCTCGCCCATCTGCCCACTTTCACCCGCGCCATTGAGCACTTCTGCGCGCTCGACGGGCACCGGATCATCGTGCTGCCCGGAAGCGACGACCACGAACTCGCCACCAACGAGTGGGCCCGCGCGGCGCTCGAGGTGCACGGGATCACGCTCGCCAAAGATCTCATACTCCAAGTCGCCACCGCTAATGGCGTGCGCGACCTCGTGGTCGCGGCGGCCCGCTGTGACGTGGACGTGGCGCGGGCCGACCCCGACCAGCGAAGTGACGCCGACCGGCTCGAGGACCCGCTCGCGCTCTCGCGCTTCGTCTCCTCGCGCGTCCTCTATCGGCGTCTCGGTGCGTGGGTCTGGCTGCCGGTGCTCGCGATGATCGGCTTCGACCTGTTCAACACCGTCGCCAAGGTGCTCGGTCACATCACCCACCAGCAGATCGTGCGTGCGCCGCACACCCACACCTTCTGGGGGAACCTGCTCGTCAACCTGCTGTTCGTCGTCGCGGTCGAGGCGCTCGTCGTGGGCGTCGCGGGACTCATCGTGCGTCGACGCTTCGACTCGCACTCTCGCCAAGGCGTGCCCCCGGCCCTCTCTGAGCCACTGTCCCTGACCTACGTCGATGACGTCGACGCGCTCGAGATCGCACGACGCGTGAGCGAACGTGGCGGCGCGGGCGCGATCATCGGCGGAAGTCCGCGCCCGGCCCTGGCGTTTCTCGACCGCGGCGTCTGTGCGGCACCCGGTCCCTCGCGGACCGTCGTCGTCGAGCGGCGTGGTCGCTTCGCGCTACCTCCCGTGTTCAGTTCCGTCGAGCGGATCGGCATCGTCGAGGTCGAAGCCGCAAGTGCCGTGCAGGTGCGCCTCTACGCGGGTGAGACGGCCCAACGTCGTGGCACGGTCATCGAGCGCATCATCGCGGGCCAACCCCTGCAGCCGCCACCCGCCCAGGCCACGACCACCGTCGGCTCGTGGCCCACGGGCGACCCCTTCCCCGTCGAGGTCGACCGTCTCACCGAGCAACGTCGCCAGCGATCGGTGCGTCGTTGGGCGAGCGGGCTGATCTTCCTCGACGGTCTCATCAACGTCGCGGTCACCACCTCGCCGCCCCTTCGAAGCCGCTTGCACCTGGTGCTCTCGATGCTGCCCCTCGACGTCGCCAAGTCCGCCGCCGCGATAACCGCCGTCGCCGGTATCGGCATGATCATGATGGCCCGGGGCATCCGTCGCGGTCAGCGACGCGCGTGGTTCTTCGCGGTCACCGCGCTCGGTTTCACGGTCGTCACCCACCTGGCCCGTGGTGGCACCATCATCTCATCGCTGATCGCCGCCGCGATTCTGATGCTCCTGATCGTCGAGCGCCGCTACTTCCAAGCAACGACCGACCGCTCGAGCCTGCGCGGGGCGATACCACGACTGCTGCTCATCGCGGGGATCTCGGTCGTCGCGGCGACGCTCGGCATCGAGGCCTCGCCCGCGCGCCACCTTCACCTACCCGCGATCGGCGTGGTCTTTGTCGGGTGCGCCGAGAGACTGCTCGGTTTTCACAACATCCGCCTGCCCGAGGGGGTCGACGACTTCGTCAACCCGGTGCTGCTCACGATTGGCGTCTCACTGTTCATCTCGCTGTTCTACCTACTCACGCGCCCGGTCGTCGACCGACGCCTCTCACAAAAGGGCACGAGCGCGGAGCGCCGTTTCGCCGAACTGCGCGCGCGAGAGATCGTGCGCCGACACGGGCGCGGGACCCTCGACTACTTCGCATTGCGTGACGACAAGCAGTTCTTCTTCTTTCGCGATTCGCTCGTCGCCTACGCCGTCTACGGCGGCGTCGCGTTGATCTCACCCGATCCGATCGGACCCGTCGCCGAACGAAGCGAGGCCTTCAGCGCGTTTCGCTCCTTCGCCGAGGCGCGCGGATGGACCATCGGCATCATGGGGGCGAGTGAGGAATGGTTGTCGATCTACCACGCGGCCGGGATGCACTACCTCTATATCGGTGACGAGGCGATCGTTGACTGCCAGACGTTCTCGCTCGAGGGCGGCAAGATGAAGGGACTGCGCCAAGCCTGCACCAGGCTCGCGCGAAATGGCTACACCGTCGAGTTCCTCGACCCCTCGTCGATCGATCCGAGCCAGGTGAGCGCGCTGCTCGAGCTCATCTCGATGCTGCGTCGCGGCGAGGGCGAGCGCGGCTTCTCAATGATGCTCGGACGCCTGTTCAATCCGAAGGACAAGGGGCTCTTACTCACCATTGTCCACGGCCCCGACGCCAAACCCGCCGCGGTGTGCCAATTCGTCCCCTCGCCCGCGATCAACGGCTACTCGCTCGACCTGATGCGCCGCGACCCCGGGGACCACCCCAACGGCCTGATCGACTACGCCCTGTGCTCGACCATCACGCACCTGAAAGCACAGGGGGCGAAAGGACTCAGTCTCAACTTCGCGGCCTTTCGCTCGGTGCTCGAGGGCGGTAGCGGCGACGGGACCTTCACCCGCGTCGAACGCTGGGCGTTGAAGCGGCTCTCGGGCATCTTGCCCATCGAATCACTGTGGACCTTCAACTCGAAGTACCAACCAACCTGGTTGCCGCGACACGTGGTCTACCCGGGCGCCGAGAGCTTCGTGCCGGTGGTCGCCGCAATCCTGCGCGCCGAATCGATCACCGAGATCCCGGTGATCGGACGCTTCCTCGCCAACGACCCCTCGAACCGACCGGGCACAGTCGTGCCCGCCGAGGTCCTCGAAGCCGCCAAGCGCGAGGACCAGGTCACGCCGCGCTAGCAGCGCGCCATGATCGCTCGCGCCAGACGCCGTGGGGCCTCTTCGTTGAAGGACAAGAACAACGACGGTTCCACCAGTTCGAGTTCCATGAGCGCCCATCCGTCGGGCGTCCACACGAGGTCCACGCGAGCGTAGAGCAGCTCGAAGCCGAGGCCGTCGAGCACGTCAGTGGCGAGTTCGAGCGCGTCGGGTTCGGCCTCGGCGCGCGACATCTGCTCCCAACGGAACAGGGCGTTGCGGTCGAGTTGGGTGACGTTGAGCATCGCGCCCTTGGTCATGGCGTGCGAGAACTGACCATCGATGAAGACGAGGGCGCGCTCACCGCGCTCGTCGACCGACGAGACGTAGGGCTGGATCAGGGCGTCGCGGCCCATGTCGTGCAGACGCCGTACGTGGTGTGCGGCGTCCTCGCTCTGATAGGACGCGTAACGCGCGACTTCCATGGAGCCCGCGCCCACACTCGGCTTGACGACGAAGTCGCCCTCGGGGAACTGTGCCTCGGTGCCGACGTCGGCGAAGAACGAGGTCACCACCCGGTGACCGCGCGTCGCGAGATCGCCCAGGTAGTGCTTGTCCACCGAGTAGCGAACTACCTCGTAGGGGTTGTAGAGACGCGGCACGCCCTTCGCCCATTCGAGGAACTCGAGGTGGCGCGAGGTGTAATCCCACGTCGAGCGAATCACGGTCAGCTCGTAGGCGTCCCAGTCGACATGGGGGTCGTCCCACACGCACAGCGTCGCATCGAGCCCACTGTCGTGTAGCGCGTCGAGCAGCACCGGTGCGTCGGGGTCGACGTTCTCTCCCACACAGGTGGCTATCGCAACGCGACTCACGGAACGAACAGTACGGTCGCGTGCTGGGCGAGCGTCGCCAGGGGTCCTGGCCAGACACCGAACACCAGCGTCAACGCGACCCCGAGACCAATGACCACTCCCGTGGCGCGCGGCACAACGATGCGCGTGGCGTCGACTGGCTCATCGGAGTAGAGCGTAATGGTCCAACGCAGGTAGAAGAATGCGGCGATCGCCGCGCTCAACAGGGCGATCAGGGCCAGCGAGGCGCCGTTGGTGTCGAGGGCGGAGGCGAGTACCGAGTACTTCGCGTAGAACCCCGTCGTGAGCGGCGCACCCAATTGTGACAGCAGCAGGACCGCGAGCGACGCCCCGAGCCACGGCTGGCGCCTCGCCAGTCCGCGATAGTTCGCGATGTCGTGCTGCTCGTCGCCGAGGCCACCGACGAGGGTGACGATCGCGAAGGTCGCCACTACCGTTGGCGCGTAGGTGAGCAGGTAGAAGAGCGTGCCCGCGACGCCGCGTACGGTGCCGGCCCAGATACCGATCAGGATGAAGCCCGCGTGGTTGATCGATGAGTACGCGAGCATGCGCTTGGCGTTGCGCTGGACGACCGCGAGCGAGGCACCGACCACGGTCGTGAGCACGATCAGGACCCACAGGATCGGACGCCAGGTGTCGAGTTGGGTGCCCAGGGCCGAGATCAGCACGCGCACCAGCGCGGCGAACGCGCCGACCTTCACGACGGCCGCCATGAAGCCGGTCACCGGCGTGGGCGCCCCCTCGTACACGTCGGGCGACCAGAGATGGAACGGTACGGCCGCGACCTTGAAGGCGAACCCGACGAGCAGCAGCGCACCGCCCGCGTAGACGAGCCCCGGTCGAAGCAGGACGTTGCTTCCCAAGAAGTACGAGATCGACGACAGGTTCGTCGTACCGGTGCCACCGTAGACGAGGGCCGCTCCGTAGATGAAGATCGCCGAGGCGAAGCTGCCGAGCAGGAAGTACTTGAGCGCCGCTTCGGCCGAGGTCCGACGGTGCCGGTCGAACGCCACCAAGACGTATAGCGCAATCGAGAGGATCTCGAGTCCGAGAAAGACGACGATGAGATCGTTCGCCTGGGTCATCAAGACCGCGCCCGCGCTCGCCGCGAGCGCCAGGATCTGGTATTCAGCACCGACGACACCCTCGCGAACGGCCCAGTCATGACCGACGAGGGTCGCCATCAAGAGACAGACCACAATGACGCCCGTCGCCACCACCGAGAAGCCGTCGAGGGTGATCGCGTGCGCCACCGTCGTGGTCGCACCGTGCTGGTCAAGTGAATGCCACTGGAAGAAGGTGAGCACCAGTGCGGCGAGGGCGGCGAGACTGGTCACGCCAGTCGCCACCACCGTGGTGACCTTGGTGCGCACGAGCGCCGTCGCGAACAAGAGCACGACCGACCCGGCGAACAGCACGATCACCGGCAAGATCGCCAGATACTGGATGTGGGGGACGACTAGGTTCACTTGGAAACTCCGCTCGGGGCGACGTGCTCGATCAACTGCTGCACGGAGGGCGAGATGCGATCGAGCACGGGCTTGGGGAAGACACCGAGCGCCACGATCAACACGACCACCGGTACGAGGACCCAGCGCTCCTTGGTGTTGACGTCAGACATCGAGGCGTTGGCACCCACGGCTTCACCGTGAAAGACGCGCTGATAGGCCCAGAGCAGGTAGAGCGCCGCGCCGACGACGCCGAGCGACGCGATGACACTCCACCACGTGTGCGTGGCGAACGTGCCGATCAGGATCAGGTACTCACTCACGAAGCCCGAGAGCCCCGGCAGACCAATGGAGGCGAGCATGACGACGGTGAAGAGCCCGGCCATCACCGGTGCGGGGCCCTGGAGTCCGTTGAGGTCGCGAATCTGGATGCTCCCACGACGCTGCTCGATGAAACCAATGATGAGAAAGAAGCCGGCGGTGATGACACCGTGGTTAAACATCAACAGCACCGCACCGACCATGGCGATCTTCGAGCCGGTCATCACACCGAGCGTGATGAAGCCCATCTGGGCGAGCGAGGAGTACGCGACGAAGCGTTTGAGGTCTCGCGACACGCACGCCACCGCCGATCCGTAGAGGATGCCTATCACCGCGAGGGTGAGCACCACCGGGCGCATGTCGGGTAGGGCCAGCGGGAACAGTCCCACGGCGAAACGAAGTAATCCGTATGAACCAAGCTTCGCAAGCAGGGCCGAGAACTCGATCGAACCCGCCGTCGGGGCCTCGGCGTACGTGATGGGCGACCACGTGTGCAGCGGCCAGATCGGCGACTTGGCTGCGAAGGCAATGGCGAAGGCGATGAAGAGCCACACTGCGGTCGAGTGCGTCATCGAGGTCTGCGCGAGCGCGCCGTAGGCGAAGGTCAGCGCACCCTGGGTCTGGTGCTGGTGCGAGAAGCCCAGGTACAAGATCCCGATCAGCAGGAACGCCGACGCGCTGAAGGTGTAGATGAAGAACTTGAGCGCCGCCTTGACGCGCTCGACCCCACCCCATTGGGCGATGATGAAGTAACTCGGCACCAGCGTCAGTTCGAAGAAGATGAAGAACTCGAGCACGTCGTGGGCGATGAAGCTGCCCATCGTGAGAGCAGTGAGCAACAGCAGCCACGAGACGAAGGCGGGTTCGCGTCGTCGATCACGCGCACCGAGTAGCGCGATCAACACCACGAACGCCGTGAGCACCACCAAGAACAGTGAGATGCCGTCGATCGCGACGTCGTACGCCAACCCGAAGGGCGCCGAGAGCACGTGACGCGATGCGAAGTCGAAGGTCTGCGCGTGCGCGACGTGACTGTTGTAGAGAAAGGCGACGATAATCGTGAGTACGAACTCGACGCTCGACGCCACGACCGCGACCGCGTAGGACTGGCCCTCGCGCTTTCGAACGAGCGCGGCCAGCACCGCGCCGAGCACAGGCACCATCAGCAGCGCGCTTAACCAGAGAGACGAGTGCATGACTAACCAACCCTCGCTACGAGGTAGACAACGATGACCGCGACGCCGAGTACCGTCGCGAGGGCGTAATGGCGCACGAAGCCCGACTGGACCTTTCGAATACCATCAGCGCTTCGACGCACGCCCTGCGCAATACCCATGACACCGCCGTCGATGATCTTGTCTTCGACGACCGTGTCAGTGAATGCGGCGGCCTTCTCGAGTGGGCGACCGATCGTGGCGTCATAGAAGTCATCCCAACGCCACACGTGCTCAAGGAACGACGACTCGTAGCGAGAGGACTCTGAGATGCTGCGCCAGATGGTGAAGGCGGCGACAAGACCAATCACCGCAGCGACGACGTCGACCGATGCGAGACCCCATTGGGCCATGGTGGACTGAGCTCCGAGTGGCGCGACGTAGCCGAACGTCGGGGCGAGAAAACCAGCCAACGAATTGTGGTGCACCCACGGCAGATCGAGTAGACCACCCAGCACCGAGAGGGTGGCGAGGATCACCAATGGCGTCGTCATGACCCACGACGATTCGTGCGGATCATGACCGTGGGTCACCTCACGGAAACGCTCCGTTCCGCGAAAGGTCAGGACGAACAGTCGAATCATGTAATAGGCCGTCAGGATTGCGGTGAGAACGCCGAGCACCCACAGGGCTTTGTTGTGTTGGAACACGTTGGCCAACACGTCACCCTTAGACCAGAAGCCCGCGAATGGTGGGATGCCCGAGATCGTGAGTGTTGCGATCAGAAACGTCGGGAACGTCAGTGGAAGATATTTCTGCAGACCACCCATCTTTCGAAGGCTCTGTTCGCCGTTCAATGAGTGAATGACCGATCCCGAACCGAGAAATAGCAGCGCCTTGAAGAAGGCGTGGCTCACCATCAGAAAGATCGCGGCGGAGTACGCGCCCACACCAACTGCGAGGACCATGTAACCGATCTGGGACACCGTCGAAAAGGCGAGCACCTTCTTTATGTCCTTTTGCGAGGTGGCGATAGTAGCGGCAACGAATGCAGTTACTCCGCCAATGACCGCGATGGTCATGCGCCCCGACGAGGACAGGGCGAGCACCGGCGACATGCGCACGAGCAAGTAGACGCCCGCAGTCACCATGGTCGCCGCATGGATGAGCGCCGACACCGGTGTCGGACCTTCCATGGCATCGGGCAACCAGTTGAAGAGTGGGATCTGGGCGCTTTTGCCGGTCGCGGCGAGTAGTAGTGCGAGCACGGTCAAGGTGGCGATCGTCGGCGAGAGCGTACCGGCCTTCTCAAAGACACCGCGGTAGACGAGCGTGCCGGTGTGCGAGAAGAGCAGGAACATCGCCGCCAACAAGCCGAGGTCACCGACCCGGTTGTAGATGAACGCCTTCTTGCCCGCGGACGCCGCGGAATCACGGTCGAAGTAGTAGCTGACGAGCCAGTACGAACAGACACCGACACCTTCCCAACCTACGAACGTGAGCACGAGGTTGTTCGCCAGCACGAGTGTCAGCATCGAGAACACGAAGAGGTTCAGGTACAAGAAAAACTTTCGGTAGTCCTTCTCGCCGTGCATATACGCGATCGAGTAGAGGTGGATGAGCGCCGAGATTCCAGTGACGAAGAGGCACATGGTGATCGACAACGGGTCGATCAACAGGGCCGCGGGTACGTGCAGGGTGCCCACGTTGATCCACGTGAAGAGTTGCACCGTGATCGAACGGTTGTGGTCGTGCAGCAAGAAGAAGAACGAGAAGACCGACGCAACGAAACTGAGACCGACGACGCCGGTAGCGACCATGCCGATCTGCTTCTCATTCATGATGCGCCCGTTCACCAGCACCAGCACAAAGCCCAACAGGGGCAGCAGGAGGATCAGTGTCGAAAATTGTGCCATCTCAGCCCTTTAGTTCCGATAGCTCGTCAACCGAGGTCGATGAGCGGCGCCGGAACACCGCTACCACGATCCCCAGTCCGACCGTCACCTCAGCGGCGGCCACCACCATCACGAAAAAGACCGTCGCCTGACCGCCGATGTCACTGAGCGTGCGCGCGAAGGTGACAAAGGTGAGGTTGACGGCGTTGAGCATCAATTCAATGCACATGAACATGATCAATGCACTGCGACGGGTCAAGAGACCAAAGGCGCCGATGCCAAAGAGCACGGCCGCTAAGACCAGGTACCAGGCGGCGGGGACGTTCATACCTCGACCTCATCACTTTGCAGGGTTCGCTCACGGCGTGCGAGCAAGACCGCGCCGACGACCGCGATTACGAGCAGGGCGGCGGTGGCTTCGAAGGCGAACAGGTAGGTCGTGAAGACTGCGCTACCGAGTTGCTTCACGTTGCCCTGGCCGGTGGCGAGCGCCACCCCGTTGGTCGAGACCGACATCGCACCCGTGACCCAGTGGGCCTTGGCCATCAAGGCAACTATCCCCGCGACGGTGATGACGACCCCTACGCCCGCGAAGGCGCGCTGGCCAACGAGTGGCTCGACGTTCGCGTGCTGGCGACGGTCGACGCCGAGGAACATGATCACGAACAAGAAGAGCACGACAATGGCACCGGCATAGACGATGATCTGCACCGCCGCGAGGAAGTCCGCTGATTGGGCGACGAAGGCGATCGCCACACCGAAGAGGGTCATGATCAAGCTCAGTGCACTGTGCACCGGGTTCTTCAAGGAGATGACACCAATGGCGCCGACCAGAATCAACACTGCAGCGGTGGCGAAGATGAGAATGCTCGGGACCGCGTACGCGACAGCACTCATGACTTCTCCCCACGAGCCTTGCGCCGCGGCAACTTCGCGCGCGCGTTGTTCATCATCCCCTGGAGTCCACGTTGGTCGAGCGGCACGTCTTGAGGATTCAAGTGGCGTGAGAAGACTTCGCGCAACTGCTTGGAACCGGTGGCCTCGTCGTCTCGATTATCGGACTGACCCGCCTCGGGCGCTCGCACGCCCGCACCGAGGTCGCCCGTCCACTGCACCACACCTTCAAAGGACGCGTCGCCCGCGGGTGACGTGGCGCGCATCCATCCGCCAGTCATCGCGGCCTCACCCTCGCGCCAGTCCTCCCACGGCAGACGCTGGGGGAAGCCTTGATCGTCTACGACCAATTCGGCCTTGGTATAAATGGCGTCGGCTCGGTTCGTGAAGGAGAACTCGAACATCTTGGATTCGGTGATGGCCTGGGTCGGACAGGCCTCCACACAGAGGTCGCAGTGGATGCAGCGCAAGTAGTTGATCTCGTAGATATAGCCGTATCGCTCACCCGGGCTGACGGGGTGATCGGGCGGATTGTCGAGACCACGCACGTAGATGCAGTTGACGGGACAGACCCCCGCGCACAGTTCGCACCCGATGCACTTCTCCATTCCGTCCTCGTAGCGGTTCAACACGTGTCGCCCGTGTTGGCGAGGCTGCTTTGGACGCTTGACCTTGGGGTAACTGTTGGTCACCGTGGGACGCACGATGTGCGCCAACGTGAGTTTGAAACCACCAAAGAAGTCGAAGGGTTTAGCCATCAGCTCTCCCCGTCTGTGAATCTACGAATGACAGTGCCGGGGATCGGACGCTGGCCAATGGTCGGCAAGACCGCCTCGACGCCCGTTTCACGCGACTGGCCCAACATGAACGCGCGCGACAGCAAGATCCACGAGAGCAGGACCAGCGAGGCCATCAAGAAGCCCCACGCCGGCGCGATGAGAAAACCCGCCACGATAAGCATCCAACCGAGACTGAGTGGGATGAGACGCTTCCAGCCGAGGTCCATGAGCTGGTCGTAGCGAAAGCGCGGCAACGCTGCGCGGAACCACACGTAGGCGAAGGCAAAACCGGTGGTCTTGAGCAGGAACCAGATGATGGGAAAGACCCATTTGAGGTGGGCCACGTTGGGAATCCACCCGGCCGGTCCACCGAGGAACAATGTGACAATGATCGCCGACATCGTTATCGTGTTCATGAACTCGGCGAGAAAGAAGATCCCGAAGCGGATCGAGGAGTACTCGGTGTGAAAGCCACCGACGAGTTCGCTTTCCGCCTCGACGACGTCAAAGGGCGGTCGGTTGAGTTCAGCGGTGATCGAGATGAGAAAGACGACGAAGGGCACGATGCCCAGTCGGATGATGTTCCAGTGCCAGATGCCGCCGCCTTGGACGTCGACGATGCTGTGGGTGGTGAGTGAACCCGTCGCGAGGATGATGGTGACGATCGTCATGCCGAGTGCGGCTTCGTAACTGATCATCTGGGCACTGGCACGCACCGAGGAGAGCAGGGGGTACTTGGAGCCCGATGACCATCCCGCGAGCATGACGCCGTAGACCGAGATCCCCGACATCGCGAGCATGAGCAGGATACCCATGGGCGGATTCGCCATCTGCAACTGCACCGCATGGCCCGCGATGTGCAGCGTCCCACCGATTGGCACCAACGCAAACGTGACGAGCGCGGGGATGAGCACGAGGTAGGGCGCCAGTTTGAAGACGAAGCGATCGGCCTCGGCCGGGACCAGGTCCTCTTTCGCGATCAACTTGAGACCGTCCGCCATTGTCTGGAGAATCCCGAACGGACCCCACCGCTGGGGTCCGATACGACTCTGCATGTCCGAGATCGCCTTGCGCTCGAACCAGATCATGATGGTCACCGCACCCATGAGCGCGCCAAAGCCCACGAGGACCTTGATCAGCACGATGAGGATCACGACACCCGTGACGCCGTGGGCGAACAGTGGATCCGATGAAGCGAGCAGTGAAGTCATCGCGTCTCCAATCGGATTTGGGTGATGGGGCTACGAACGTCGTTGAGTTTGTCGATGACGTACTCACCCGCATCACTTCTCGTACCGAACGCCACGTCGGCGGTCCCGCGCGCGACGCCGTCGTTGAGTTCAACGGCGAGTTCGAACGTGCCCTTGGGCCCCGTGACCTTCACGAGCTCACCACTGGTGACACCCAATCGGTCGAGGTCGAAGTGGTTGAGGGCGAGCGACGTCGTGGGGACCAGCGAATGCAGCGCCGGTGAGCCCTGCATGGCGATACCGCGGTCGTAGAGACGCCGGCTCAACACCACCCGCAGCGCGTACGCGTCAGCGAGTGGAACGTCCACGTTCGAGGCGAGCACGTCAGCGAGCACGGCGCCACGAGTCGTGGCGTGCCGGGTCGCGTGTTCGCTGAGCGTCGCGCCGGTGTAGAAATCGAGTCCCACCGTGTCGGCAGAGCGGATGCCCGGAAAGGCCATGGGGTCGAGGGCGTGACGCGGCGAGGGGGCCTGCGTGCTACCAACGACCACGCCGTCGAAGGTCGAGTCGTTGAGTACCGAGATCGCGGGATAGCCCGTCGTCTCTTCGATGGTGCGTGCGGTGTGCTCAATCGACCCTAGGCCGAGACTCTGGCCGAGCTGCTCGGCGAGCTCGGCGGCAATGGCAATGTCGTTCCACGCCGAGCCGGGAGCGACGATCTTGGGCGCGAGCGCAGTGACGCGGCCTTCGATGTTGGTGACGGTGCCCGCACGCTCGTGTTGCACTGCGGCGGGCAGCACCACGTCGGCGAACGCCAGTGACGCGCCTCCGTGTCCCGTCACCGCGACGACGTGGGCGTTCTTCAGGGCTTCACTCGCCGCATCGACATCGACGACGTTGCCCAACAGACAACCACCGAGCAGCACGACGGCTTTCTGGTCGCCACTGCGCAAGGCCTCGAGTTGAGACTTGGTGTCGCGCCCCGTTGCCTCTGAGGCGAAGCCACGGCCCGGACGCAACCGCGGGGCGAGTCCCATGTCGAGTGCGCCCATGACGTTCGATCGACGCAGTGCCGCGAGGAATTTCGCCTCGGGATAGCGCTCGGCGAACGTACGAATCGCGGATTCGATCACGCGCGGGTCCTCGGCGAGGTTCGGGCGACCGATTACGAACACGACGCCCGCGCCGGTGTCACCCATGAGTTGGCGTGCGGCACTGACCTGCTCGTCGCTGCACGCGAGACCCACGGGCGCTTCGGCTCCGTCGGCGATCGTCTTGGCGATAATGTGCGCCTCGCCGGGGCGTACGCTCAATGACACCGCCGCGAGCGAGCGCAGCGCACTCGGCGCGAACGCGAACTCGACGAGCGAATGCGAGCGCTTCGTGAAGTTCTCACGCAAGCGAAGAAAGAGCACCGGAAGTTCTTCTCGTAGATCACCCGTCAAGGTCACCACCGTGGCGGCGCTGGCCGCCTCGTCGATGGTCGCCTTGGATAGTGCTTGGAGCAGGACCGGGTCGAGTCCGTCGTCGTACTGCGCGTCGATGTTCTCTGAACCGAGCACGCCGCGCATGAAGCGTTCCCACGCGAAGGCGGCTTCGTTGGTGAGCGCGGCGCCACCAATGGCGCCGACGCCACCGGGGGTGCTCGACGCATCGCGAAGCAGCGTCGCGGCACGGTCGAGGGCCTCATTCCAACTGGCCTCAACGAGTTGTCCGTCGCGGCGTACCAGGGGCTCGGTGATACGCGAGGTCGCGAGCAGTGGGTCGACCGACAAGATGTTGCCGTCGACCGATTCGAGGGTGAAGCGACCTTTGTCGCACAACCAGCCGTGGTTGACCGGGTCGCTGTCGAGTCCGAGCACGCGCGTGAGGCGGTTGCCCGACGACTGCACGGCCACGCGACACCCGACGGCGCACTGGGTGCAGGTGCTCTCGACCTGCTCGAGGTCCCAGGGGCGGGCGCTGAAGCGGTAGGGCTTGGCGGTGAGGGCACCGACCGGGCAAATCTGGACCACGTTGCCCGAGAAGACTGAGTCGAACGGTTGGGTCGGTGACGGCGCGACTTCAATGAGGTCACCGCGTCCCGCAAAGTCGATCTGGGCGTCACCGGCGACCTCGGCGGCGAAGCGCGTGCAGCGCGAGCACTGGATGCAGCGCTCGCGGTCGAGCAAGATGAGCTCGCCGATCTCAATGGGCTTGACGAAGTGGCGCTTCTCTTCGATGAAGCGGGTCTCGCCCGAGCCGTGCGAGAGGGACTGGTCCTGGAGCGGGCATTCACCGCCCTTGTCGCAGATCGGACAGTCGAGGGGGTGGTTGGCGAGCAGGAACTCGAGCACGCCGTCCTGGGCCTTCTTCACCTTCTCAGAATCAGTGACGATGTTCATGCCGTCACTCACGCGCAAGTAGCACGCGGGCTGCAACGTGGCGCCACGGGGACTGTCGACCTCGACGAGGCACATGCGACACACACCCACCGGCTCCATGCGCGGGTGATAGCAGAATCGTGGGATGAAGTCACCGGCTCGCTCGGCGGCTTCGATGAGGAGTTCGCCCGGCTTGGCGTCGACTGTTCGGCCATTCACAGTGATCTGGACCGTTGTGCGCGTCACGTCACTCATGCGGACACCCTCCGTGTTCAACGTGTGCGACGAAGTCATCGCGAAACATCTTGATTGCGGCGTGCACCGACGACGGAATGGACGGGCCCAACACGCAGATCGTCGTCTGCTGGGGTGGCCAGGTCAGACCGGGCGCGATGTTGTCACAGAGGTCGAGCAGCAGGTCGAGGTCTTCCATCCGCCCCCCACCGTGCTCGAGACGGTACATCGCCCGCTCGATCCAGCCCGAACCTTCGCGACACGGTGTGCACTGGCCGCAGGATTCGCGCGAGAAGAACTTGGTTATGCGCCACGTCGCTCGAACGACGCAACTGGTCTCGTCCATGACGACGATCGATCCAGATCCGAGCATCGAGCCCTCGCCCGCCACCTCGTCTTGACCGAGTGGCAAGTCCAGCTGCTCGGGACCGAACCACGGTGCCGAGACGCCACCGGGGATGAAGGCCTTGATCTGCTTGTCGTCGATGATCCCACCACCCAACTTCGGGTCGTAGATCAGGTCGCGAAACGTATTCTTGACCATCTCGATCTCGTAGACACCCGGGTTCTTCACTCGCCCGGCGAGTGCGAACAGGCGCGTACCCGTTGATCGTCCCGCGCCGAGAGCGGCGAAGGCGGCGCCCCCGTTGTTCACGATCCAGGGCAGGTTCGACATC
Source organism: Acidobacteriota bacterium (assembly GCA_019352095.1). Lineage (GTDB taxonomy): Bacteria > Actinomycetota > Acidimicrobiia > Acidimicrobiales > RAAP-2 > RAAP-2. Next base: position 139 of record JABBNY010000035.1, on the reverse strand, counting down.
GTCTCGACGTTATTGACGACCGTTGGTTCACCGTAGAGACCGGTGACCGCGGGAAAGAACGGGGGCTTGATGCGCGGGAACCCACGCTTACCCTCGAGCGCCTCGATGAGTGCGGTCTCCTCGCCACAGATGTAGGCAC
>JABBNY010000297.1 GCA_019352095.1 Acidobacteriota bacterium | reverse complement strand
TCGACCTCGCGCACGACATCTCGTTCAATCTCGACTAATTGGTCCTCGGTGGCGCCGAGCTCGAGCAGTCGGGTGTGATATCGCGGGATAGGGTCCTTCGCCAACCATTCCGCGACCTCGCTGTCGGGCCGATACTTACCCGGATCGGCACGCGAGTGACCACCGTGACGGTAGGTCTTGGCTTCGATCATGCTCGGCCCTTCACCGGCGCGCGCTCGCGCAATCGCGGCCGCCGCGACTTCATAGACGGCGTCGGCGTCGTTGCCGTCGACCATGATGCTCTCGAGTCCGTAGGCGCTGGCGCGGTCCGCGGCGGGGTTCTCCACGGCCGTCACCTCGGTCGTGCGTGTGTACTCCATCCAAAGGTTGTTCTCACACACGAACACGACGGGCAACTTCCAGATGGCTGCGAAGTTGAGCGCCTCGTGGAACGCACCGATGTTGGTCGAACCGTCACCGAAGAAGCAGACCGCCACCTGGTCGGTGCCACGGAACTGCGCGCTCCAGGCCGCACCGCACGCAATGGGCAGGTGCGCGCCGATGATCGCGTACGAGCCCATGACACCGTGCTCGACGCTCGTCAGGTGCATCGAGCCACCCTTGCCCGCCATCAGGCCATTGCTACGTCCGAGGAGCTCGGCGAGTACGGGTGTCATCGGCACCCCTCGCGCGAGAGTGTGTGCGTGGCCGCGGTAGGTGGCAAACGTCCAGTCGGTGGGCTTCATCGCCGCGGCGACACCTGCGGCGATCGCTTCTTGACCGAGCGACAGGTGACTGGTGCCCTTGACCAGATTCTCGAGGAACATGTCGTAGGCGCGCTGCTCGAAGAACCGAAGCGCCAGTTGCGTGCGGTACAGAGCCAGCTTCTCGTCCAATTCCATTGGACTCACGGCTGGGGTTGTCGTTGTCATAGTTCAGCTCCTAATACTTGTTAGCGATCATGAGTTCTTGGGCGGGAAACTTCGTGAGAATTGCCGGACCGTCTTCGGTGACGACAACTTCTTCTTCGATTCGAGCTGCGGACACACCGTCTGACGCCGGGCAATAGGTCTCGAGCGCGAAGACCATGCCGACCTTCAGCTCTATTGGGTCGGTGAGTGAGTTGAGTCGACTGATGATCGGGCGCTCGTGCAGACCGAGACCGAGACCGTGTCCGAACTGCAGACCGAAGGCCGCCATCTCGTTGGGGAAACCGAACTCGGTCGCCGCGGGCCACGCCCGGGCAATTTGGTCCGTCCCCACCCCGGGGCGTACGAGGTCGATGGCCTTATCCATCCATTCGCGGGCCTTGGTGTACGCATCGCGCTGAGGGCCTGTTGAACTCCCCACAGATAGTGTTCGGTAGTAGCAGGTCCGGTACCCATTGAACGAATGGATGATGTCGAAGAAAGCCTGATCACCCGGTCGAATGATTCGATCGGTGAAGTTGTGCGGGTGCGGGTTGCATCGCTCTCCCGACACTGCGTTAATGGCTTCAACCTGGTCTGAACCCATCTCGTAGAGACGCTTGTTGGCCAGTGCGACGATCTCATTCTCTCGAACGCCCGGTTTGAGGGCCTCAAAGATGTCTTGGTAGACCCCGTCCACCATCGCGGCCGCCTGCGAGAGCAGCATCAGCTCGTCTTGGGACTTGATGACGCGCGCGTCGAGCATGGTCTGTTGGGCGTCTCGGACTTCCACGCCCGCCTTTTGCATCTCGGCGAGGAACGGCAGTTCGATGATGTCGATACCAATGGGCTGACCGAGCACGCCGTGATCGGCCAAGAGGCCAACGATCTCTTTCACCGCGGACTCGAACAACCCCGCGCGTGGTGCAATGGCGCCTCGAAGGCCCAGCATGCCCGCACGACAATTGTCTGGTTCAAGCCACGGTGCAAACAGTTTGTGGTGTCGCGCCGCCGAACCGAAGTCCCACACAATAGGCTCGCCACCTCGTGTCAAGAGACAGTACCGCGTCATCTTGTCGCCCAGCGCGCCGCCGACCCATGTTCCAGAGACGTAGCGGATGTTGTAGAAGTCAAAGAGCAAGAGGGCGCCGAACTCGCTCGCCTCGAGCGCCTCTTTCGCTCGGGCTAATCGGTAGTTGCGAAGGCGGTCAAAATCAACACGCGTCTCAAAGTCAACGCCCATGTGCCCGGGCGTGTTCATCGTTGGTCCGAATCCCTCCATCACTTCGCTCCGTTCAAACCATCGTCGACATCGATATTCTCGGGTTCCATCGTCAATCCGGCTCCCCGGGCCGCTTCGAGCAGCAGCACCGCGAAGTCCTCATCGAGGTAGCCAGCACCAATGGTGCTCTTCACGATCTCGGTGCAGAGTGCCGAAACGGGCATCGGGACGTTCAAGTGATAGGCCGCTGACATGCCCAGGTCAAAGTCCTTGCGCAGGAGCGTTGGCGTGAAGGTGGGCTTGAAGTCCAGGTTCACGAACGCGGGTGTCTTGTAGCGGGTGAAGGTCGAACCCATCACCGAGTTGTTCAAGAACTCGAGCCAGGCGCTGCGCTTGATGCCGCCACGCTCCGCCAGTACGGTGATCTCGGCCATAGCCTGGGTGACGATACCGAGCATCATGTTGTGACAGATCTTGACGAGGCGAGCGACCTCCCCGTCACCGACGTAGGTCACACCGTGGCCGAGTTGGCTGAAGTACGGACGAACCTCCTCGAACGCATCGCTCGTACCAGACACCGCAAGTGTCAACTGACCCGACGTGACGACCT
>JABBNY010000296.1 GCA_019352095.1 Acidobacteriota bacterium | reverse complement strand
CTCCCAAGGGAACACGGCTAATAGTAACAGCCTCTCCTGGTCATTGCAATTATTCGACGGCCAAAACCCCGGTTATTCACAGGTTTAGACCAGCGCACACCGAACTCACATTCGTCTCACACTTGCGCCATGAATTGAGTGACCAATGTCACGAAGATATTGACATCGCGTGCAGTGCGCACCAACCTACTCGATTGCGTGGCGTCGTGCCACAATCTTGACGAAAATGAGTAGCCGACGTCGACATGGTCCTCGACCAGAACCCATGGCAACGTACCGCAATTGACCTCGAATTCTCGCCCAAGGCGACGTCAGCGATACGCGCCAACACCGGGCGTATGAGGCATACGTCTCTCGCCCTCGCGGCAATCTTACAACGCCAGAGATCATGGTTCTTGAGACGAGAACACGAAAGTTTGAGCAACGCGAGTACGACCACCCAGGGTTTCAGGGGCAAGATGTGTCACTGTCAACTCCGCTCAACTTTACCCGAGACCAACGAAATTGACTGCGGTGCTAGCGTGGCCGGGTGATGGCAGACCTTCCAGGGTCCGAGGCGCTGGCCAGGCCGCGAATCTCCCTCTGTTGCATAACCGGCGGTCCCCTCAGCCAAGTCGCCGCGATCCTGCGGCTCTATCGTCCAGTGGTCGACGAGATCGTCGTCGCCGTGAACGGTCGATTCACCGAGGCCGAGCTCGAACCCCTGGTCGGGCTGGCGGACCGCATTCTGCCCTGTGAGATGCGCGCCGACTTCCTCCAGGAGCGCTATCGCGCCTGGCTATATGGTGAATGTCGCGGCGAGTTCATCTGCACGGTCGACTCCGACGAGGTGCCGAGCGCTGGGCTCCTCGCGGCTCTGCGGGACCTCGCCGGCGCCCGCGACGTCGTGACGTATCTGACAGCGTGCCGGTGGTGCTTCCCCGACGTCGAGCACTGGTTGGACGAATACCCCTGGGAACCCTCGTGGAAGATGATCCTGGTGCGCAACGACCCGGCGACGTTGCACATCAAGGGGGGCGTCCACGAGGGCGTGATGGCCGTGTCGCCCTACCGCTTCTTGGAACTACCGATCTATCACCTCAGCGACGCCACGCTCTCGCGCGCCCAGCGCGAGGCCAAGGTCGCCTTCTACGACACCCTCGACGGCGTCCAACTCCTTGAGGATGGCCGGCCGGTCAGCGAGGTCTTCTACTCGCCCGAGCGCTTCGCGCTACACGACCCCGCGGCCATCCCACCCGAGGACGTCGCTCTAATTAGCGAGGTGCTCGCCGCCGATATCTCGCGCGACCGTATCCTCGAACGCGAATCCGTCACCGATGAGCCCCAGGAACTGCTGCCCGGCACCGTCCGCTACGAGACCATCCTGGCGTCGTGGCCCGAACGCCCGCTCGCGCAGAGCGCCTACCACGTCGAGATCGAACTGCGGCGCGGGCGCAGCCCCGCACGCGACCTCGAGGGTCTTCGCCCCGGGGAGGTGCGCCCGATGATGGTGCTGGTGCGTAACCTCGGGGACGCCACGCTCCTTCGTGAATCGCGCAACCGCGTGTCCCTCTCCGCACGGTTCTTCACCGTCGACGCCGCGGGTGCCCGGCAACGCCTCGTACGCGAATGCGCCCGCTTCGCCTTCCCCGCGGATCTGCATCCGCGACAGGAGACCCTCCTCCCCTTCGAGGTGCGCGCCCCCGAGTCGCCCGGTGAGTACCTGCTCGTCGTCGATCTCGTCGAGGAACACGTGCGCTGGTTCGATTCGGGGCTCGAGGTCCGCGTCCAGGTCGCACCCGAAGAGTCGGGCGACGGGGTGGACCACGCTCCGGTGCCGTCGAGCGCCGCCAAGGTCGCGTCATCCGTGACGGTCCGTGGACTCGGTGCCCCCGCGTCGGTCCGCGTCCAGAGCGTGCTGTACTCGCCAGAGCCCGCCAGCCTCGCGCGCTTCCTTCGCGCGCTGGGACAATTGGCCCGCACGCTCACGCGGTCGCGGCCCGAGGTGCGCGTCGAGGTGGCCCTGGGCGACAATTCCTCCGCACCGGTTCTCACCCCTGAGGAACTGGCGCATCTTCAAGAGTCCCTCGGCGTCGAGGGCGTCGCGTCGTTCACCTACGAGCACTTCCCCGAGAACCTGGGCCACGGAGGAGCCCACAACCGTCTCTACCGCGACGCCGCCGCGACCGACGCCGTGTTGATCCTCAACCCCGACACGTGTCCCGCCCCGACGTTGCTCATCGACCTCCTCGAGTCGCTCGGCGATTCGGTCGGCATCGTCGAGGCCCGTCAACTGCCCCTCGAGCACCAGAAGGACTACGACCACGTGAGCGGCGACACCAGTTGGGCGTCGGGGGCGTGCTCGCTCGTGCGTCGCGAGGTGTTCGAGGCCACCGGTGGCTTCGACGACGCGTTCTTCCTGTACTGTGACGACGTCGACTTCTCCTGGCGCGCACGACTTGGCGGATTCCGCGTCGTCTACGAACCACGAGCGACGTGCTTCCACGACAAGACGCTCTCGGCGGAGGCCAAGGAGCAGCCGAGCGACACCGAGGTACTGCATTCGGGTCTCGCGGGGCTGTTGCTCGCGACGAAGTACTCCCGGCCCGACCTAGTCGAGGAACAACTGCACTACTTCACCAATTCAACGCTGCCCGTCCACGCGCGAATCGCCGAGGACTTCATCCGGCGTCGCCGCGAAGGACGGTTACCGACCCCGTTGGACCCCCGCAACCAGATCGGAAGAGC
>JABBNY010000034.1:10644-17505 GCA_019352095.1 Acidobacteriota bacterium | reverse complement strand
GACCACTTTGATATCTATCACGTGAACGATTTCCTTCGAACAAGGGGTTGGCGGCTGAATGGCCAGCAGTACCCCAACGCCCTCCACATGGCGGTCACCCGTCCCCAGACACAACCAGGGACCGTCGAGCGCTGGACTCACGACCTCGACGATGCAGTGCGTTACGCACTCGAACACCGCGAGCAGACCCCCGCGTCGGGGGCGATCTACGGCGGCGTCGAAGGTGGGCCCAGTGATGAAGCGGACGCAGTCATCAAGATGTTCATGGCCGCCATGATGGACCAGCAGATGTCGATCCCCCACCAATGATTGGTGACGAGCTCTGTCTGAGCGTCGACCTCGGCACCGGAGGTCCGAAGATCGGACTCGTAACGCTCGATGGTGAGCTTGTCGCACACGAGGTGCACCGCGTGCAGACAACGTTCACCGACGACGGCGCGGCGACCCAGGACGCCAACGAATGGTGGGAACTCATCTGCGACGCTGCGACGAGACTGCTCGGCGACCCTCACATCGATCGGACCCTCGTGCGTGCGGTCGCGGTCACGGGCCAGTACGCGTCGACCGTGCCCGTCGACGAACACGGCATCCCGACAGGCCCCTGTCTCACGTGGCTCGACACCCGAGGCGGGCCTTACACACAACGCGCCATCGGCGGACCGGTGCAGGGATACCGGGCACGCGCCATCGCCCAGTTCATCCGAAAGACCGGTGGCGCACCTTCGCTCGCCGGCGCGGACCCGATCGGCCACATGCTCTATCTCACCAACGAGCACCCCGAGCAGTGCGCGCGCACCCGATGGTTCATGGAGCCCGTTGACTATCTCACGATGCGCTTTTGCGGCATCGCCTCCGCCACGCACGCCTCGCGCCTGGCGATGTGGCTCACCGACAATCGACGACTCGATCAGCTCGCGTACGACCCCACTCTCTTGGCGCTGGTGGGTCTCAGCTCCGAGAAGCTTCCCCTTCTCGTTCGCACGGGTGCCGCTCTTGGATCCGTCTCGCTCGAAACGGCGCGTCGCCTGGGGCTCAACCACGACGTGAGCGTCTTCGCGGCCTTACCCGATCTTCACGCCGCCGCCTACGGAGCGGGGGCGACAACAATGCACGCGACCCACGTCGCATTGTCAACGACCTCGTGGATCAGTTGTCCGGTACCAAAGAAGAAGACGGACATCCTTCACTCAATTGCGTCCGTGCCAGGCCTGACGCATGGCACCTACCAGATCATCAACAATCAAGAAACCGGCGCGAAGGCGCTCGAGTGGTTCCAAGGAATCCTTGCGGCCCAGGGCCAGTCAATGACCCTCGACGAGATGACCGCGCTCGCGGCAACATCGCCGCCGGGCGCTCGCGGGGTGATCTTCACGCCGTGGCTCGCTGGTGAGCGCTCACCGATTGACGACAAGTGGGCACGGGGCGGCTTCACCAATCTCTCCATGACCTCCACGACGGCTGACCTGATCCGCGCCGTGATGGAGGGTGTCGCGGCCAATAGCGCGTGGCTCTTTGGCTACGTCGAGAAATTTGCTGCCACCACCCTCTCACCAATACGGCTCGTCGGTGGTGGGGCGCAGTCAGTCTTGTGGTGTCAGATCTTCGCCGACACCCTCGCACGCGAGGTGCATCAAGTCCGCGATCCGATGGTCGCTCAACTGCGGGGCATGGCGCTCGTCGCCTCCGTGTCGCTTGGTCGACGCTCGTTCGATGACCTGGCACAGCATGCGGTACCGGTGCGAGTATTCCCCCCCGATCCCACCAACGTGCGCGTCTACCAACACAAGTCCCGCGAGCTCCAAAGTCTCTTCGCGCTCAACAAGAAGTGGCGACGTACAGCAACGCGAACCCACTAGGGCGCTCGTGCTCTCAGGCCGTGAGGACGTCGGTCGCGAACCCTCGGTCGCGCGCCTGGGCGTGGCGCCACGCACCCAGTAGCGCGATGGTTGCGCTCGCGACGCCCGCAACTCCCGTGGAGATCAGCGGTGCCCACAGATGGACGCCGCTGTAGTAGATGACCCACATCCCTGAACCGGCTGCACCCAGCAGCCACGAATTCACCGACACCCCCGTCGCATGCTGCTCGCGGATCAGCTCGACGATCTGGGGAGTCCTCGTCAGGGTCATGGTGACCCCGATGCCGTAGACACCGCTGGCCCAGCCCCACAACATCGTTGGTATAAGACACGTCACCAGGAAGAAGGCGAACGAGAGCGCGAGAATCCTCCACTCACGCCACGGACGAAATCGAACGACGATCGCCACTTGGATGGGGAACGCGATCAGACTTCCGAGCACGATCTCCCACGAGTGGGCCGACACCGCACCGTACGTGATCCAAAAGACTCCCATGTAGGCAAACAACACCCACGTGGCGAGCGACACCCCTTCGGTCCCGAATTGACGAGCGCGACGAAACTGCGCCCACACTCCCACCACTCCTATGAGAACCGCTCCCCACCCCAGTAGGAGCGCGGTGGTGTGGAATCTCACACCAACAGGTTATCGGTCCGGCTCGTTAACGTCTGCGATTCGCCGCCGATATGACCGCTTCGAGCGAGGCGTCGAGGATCGAAGAACTCATACCAACACCCCACCACGTCGTGCCGTCGGTACCTTCCGCCTCGACGTAGGCGACCGCCGACGCTTCGGAACCGGCGGTCAAGGCGTGCTCGTGGTAGTCGCGTACCTTGAACTGCACGTCCATCTCATCGCGCAGTCCCGTCATCAGTGCGTCAATCGGACCGTTGCCCTCGCCCTTTACCGTCACGTGCTGGTCGTTCACGACCAATTGGGCGAAGATCCTCGTATTGTGCTGGTCGGCCGACACTTCGCTCGACAAGAGCTGAATCGCCGGGTTTTGTGGCTGATAGGTCGTGGTGAAGACGTCCCAGATCTCGGCGGGAGAGATCTCGGTACCCGTTTCCTCGGTCAGCTCCTGCACCCGCTTCGAGAACTCGACCTGCATCGCGCGAGGCAGATCAAGACCATGCTCGGCACTCAAGAGATACGCAACGCCGCCCTTGCCTGATTGAGAATTCACCCGGATGATCGCCTCGTACGTCCGGCCCGTGTGCTTGGGATCGATGGGCAGATACGGCACTTCCCACACGTCATAGGTGTCACCGATTGCCTGCATGCCCTTCTTGATCGCGTCCTGGTGCGAGCCCGAGAACGCGGTGTAGACCAACTCCCCCACGTAGGGGTGGCGCATGTGAACCGGCAACCGATTGGCGAACTCGGCCACGTGTCGAGCCTTGTCGATGTCTCGAATATCGAGTTCGGGGTCGACGCCTTGGGAGAAGAGATTGAGCGCCAGATTCACCACGTCCACGTTGCCCGTGCGCTCCCCGTTGCCAAAGAGCGTCCCCTCCACACGGTCAGCTCCCGCGAGCACACCCAACTCGGCTGCGGCAACACCCGTGCCCCGGTCGTTGTGCGGGTGCAGCGATACGACCACGCTGTCACGTCGTTGCACGTTGCGCGAGAACCACTCAATCGCGTCGGCGTACAGGTTTGGCGTGTACATCTCCACAGTGGCGGGAAGATTGAGTATCAATGGTCGTTCGGGCGTTGGGTCGATGACGTCAATGACCGCGTTGCACACCTCGAGGGCGTACTCGAGCTCGGTTCCCGTGAAACTCTCTGGTGAGTACTCGTACAAGAACTCAGTCGACGGCGAGGTCGTTTCGAGGCTCTTGCACAGGGCGGCTGCGTCAGTGGCGATCTTTTGGATGCCCTGCATGTCAAGTCCGAACACGACGCGGCGCTGCAACGTCGATGTGGAGTTGTAGAAATGCACGATTGCCCGATCAGCGCCCTGCAGTGACTCGTAGGTACGACGAATCAGGTCCTCACGGCACTGCGTGAGGACCTGGATGGTCACATCGGCCGGGATCAGGTCATGTTCGATGATGTGACGCACGAAGTCGAAGTCGGGCTGTGACGCGGAGGGAAATCCGACTTCGATCTCCTTGAAGCCCATCTCAACCAACTGCGCGAACATGACATTCTTGCGTTCGAGATCCATTGGGTCGATGAGTGCCTGGTTGCCGTCGCGCAGGTCCACGCTGCACCATCGAGGTGCCTTCACGAGCCGCTTGTTCGGCCACGTGCGGTCCGGTAGGTCAACGGGCACCGTCGCGCGATACTTCGTAAATGCCATCGGGCTGGGCTGCTGAGGATTGGGCCTCATGTCCATCCTTTCCGTTATGACCGAAGCGAGAAACAAAAAACCCCCGCGAAAGCGGGGGTGACGGGCGAGCGCAGGCTCGCCCTATCTAAGGAGCAACTCGCTGGGGCCGAATGTCATGACTCGATTCTACATCGAAGTCAAGGTTTGTCCAGAGCCGAAGCCAACTAATGTAATTCCTCGTGGGCATTCTCAAGGCATTCTTCAAGTTGGCGTTACTCCTGCTCGTGGGGGCAGCGATTGCGGGTGTGGTCATGATGGTGAAACGGCCCAAGTCCCAAGGTCCGCTGTCGTTCGAACAGTGGCCCGACGTTCCCGAGAATCCCGCAGCGTAACGCCTCATCAACGTTTCATTCCACTAAGGAGAAATCATGGCAGAGATGGAATATCGTCGACTGGGCCGTTCCGGTCTCAAGGTCAGTGTGCTGTCCTTTGGTAGTTGGGTCACCTTCGCCAATGCCAGTCAAATCGAGACCGCGCACCAAGCAGCCGAGTGTCTGAGCGCAGCGAAAGAGGCTGGCGTGAATTTCTTTGACAACGCCGAAGCGTATTCGGCCGGTGAGTCCGAGCGCGTCATGGGTGCCGCGTTTCGTGAGCTCGGGTGGAAGCGTTATGAGTACATCGTGTCCACGAAACTCTTCTGGGGCATACATGACGTTCCCAACATGAAGAACACCCTCAACCGCAAGTACCTCAGCCAAGCCATCGACGATTCGCTCGAGCGTTTCGGACTCGACTTCGTTGACCTCGTGTTCTGTCATCGTCCCGACCCGAAGACCCCCATAGAAGAGACCGTCTGGGCCATGAGTGACATGATCACCCAGGGTAAGGCGCTGTACTGGGGCACGTCAGAATGGAGCGCCGACGAGATTAGAGCAGCGTACGATATCGCTGATCGTCACCACCTGCACAAGCCGCTCATGGAACAGCCTCAGTACAACATCCTCTGGCGTGACCGCGTCGAGAAGGAGTACCGACGTCTCTACAGCGACATTGGACTGGGCACGACGATCTGGTCACCGCTCTCCTCAGGGCTCTTGACCGGTAAATACCTCAACGGCGTACCGGAAGGGTCGAGGGCCACGCTCCCGGGTTACGAGTGGCTCCGAGGCATGTTGACCGACGAAGCCCGCAATAAGAAGGTCTCCGACCTCAAGGTAATCGCGGACGAACTCGACATCTCGCTCACCCAGTTGTCGTTGGCGTGGTGCGCGAAGAACCCCAACGTTTCCACCGTCATCACCGGCGCATCCTCGGCCGACCAGGTCCGCGAGAACATGACCGCCCTCGACGCCATGCCACTTTTGACCAAGGAGATCATGGACCGGATCGACCTCATCAGCCTCTTCTAGAGGCGACCCTTCTATCGAAGGGTGATGAGGTGGATGTCCTGGATACCGTCGGTACCGCGTAGGCGCTCCACAACTGAGGCGGGTGTTGGCGCGATCGTCGAAAGCACCATGAGTGCCGTCTTGGTGACTGCGTCAGGCCCCACCGCCATTGAACTGATCGAAACGTCCGCTTCGCCCAGCGCGACACCAACTCGACCAATCATGCCGGGCCGGTCATCATTGCGAACGACGAGCATCGACGAGGCCGGTGGAATCTCGACGCTGTGGCCGTCGACACTGACAATACGTGTCTCGAGTCGAGTGCCGATCGTCATGAGCGTTCCCGATACGGCGTGTGCGCCTGAGCGCACCGTGATCAAGTTCACGTACTCGGGGGAATCCACATTGGCCGACTCGCTGAAGGTCAGGTCATGGTCAATCGCGAGTTGGGGCGCGTTCACAAACGAGACCCCCTCGTGGCCGGTGGCCACGAGGAGCCCTTTGAGCGCGCAGAGCGTCAGAATCTTGGTGCCGGCGCCGGCCAGCTCGCCCTGATAGAGTACTTCGAGATCCGCAGGCTGTCCATCGAGCAGGCCGCCGATGAAACGTCCGAGCACTTCGGCGAGACCCATGAAGGGACGAACGACGTTCGACACTTCGCCAGCCGCCACGTTCACGGCGAACGGAACGAAATCACCGGCCAGGGCCAACTGCACCTGCTCGGCAATCGTTACACCAGCCTTGTCCTGCGCTTCAGCGGTGGATGCCCCAAGATGGGGCACTACGACGACCGACGGTAGTTCGAAGAGCGGTGATTCAGTCGTCGGTTCCTTCTCGAAGACGTCGAGCGCGGCACCTTGCACGTGACCGCTTCGAATTGCGTCGGCGAGGTCGGCCTCGTTGACGATGCCGCCACGAGCGACGTTGATGATCCGTACGCCCGGCTTGGTCTTCTTCAGCGACTCCACATTCAAGAGGTTTGTGGTCTCTTTGTTCCTCGGGAGATGGATCGTGATGAAGTCGCTTTGCGCGAGCAACGAGTCAAGGCTCATCAGTTCGATGCCCATGTGTCGGGCCCGCTCTTCGCCAATGTAGGGGTCGTACGCCACCAGGCGCATGCCAAAGGCCATCGCTCGCTGGGCAACGAGCGCGCCGATCTTGCCAAGTCCCACGATGCCGAGGGTCTTGCCGTGCAGTTCCACGCCTTCCCACTTGCTGCGCTCCCACTTGCCATTTTTGAGTGCGGAGTGCGCTTGGGGAATATTGCGCGCCTGAGCGAGCAACAATGCCATGGTCTGCTCGGCAGCGGACAAGATGTTTGACACCGGTGCGTTGACG
>JABBNY010000034.1:0-10634 GCA_019352095.1 Acidobacteriota bacterium | reverse complement strand
ACGACCATGACGCCGAGTTCGGTGGCTTTGGCGACGTCGACGTTGTCGAGTCCGATGCCCGCACGACCAACGACGACCAGATCCTTCGCGGCCTCAAGTGTCGCGGCGTCCACCTGGGTCGCCGAGCGAATGATCAATGCGTGCACACCTTGAATCGCGTCTATCAACTCACTCGGTGACAGACCCAAACGAATATCGACTTCGTGACCGGCGTTGCGCAACTCCTGAAGTCCGGAGTCAGCAATCTCTTCTGATACAAGTACTCGCGCCACCGCTAAAACCTTTCGTTAAGTTCTTTAAGCCTAAGGGAATGAGCGATGGACTCAGCCCGCCGCCACCAACGCTGCGAAACGCTCTAGACCTTCAGCGAGGTCGTCGTCACCTAACGCATAACTGAGGCGGAAGTAACCTGGCGTCCCGAAGGCTTCGCCCGGTACGACCGCAATTTTTATGGTCTCCAACAGTGTCTCCGCCAACTCGGCCGATGTGTTCGCCACTCGGCCACCTATGGACCGACCCAAGAGGCCGGTCACGTTTGGAAAGCAGTAGAACGCCCCTTCCGGGATTGGGCACTGCACGCCGTCGATGGCGTTGAGCATCGAGGTCATCGTCATCCGACGGCGATCAAACGCTGTTCGCATCTCGTTGACGGCACTGAGGTCACCCGTCAAGGCAGCCACTGCGGCACGCTGAGAGATGTTCGAGATGTTCGACGTGGTCTGGCTCTGGTAGTTGACGGCCGCCTTCATCACGTCGGGCGCGCCAATCATCCAGCCAATTCGCCAACCGGTCATTGCGTAGGTCTTGGCCACGCCATTCACTACCACCCAGCGATCACCGAGTTCGGGTGTCACCACCGGCAACGAGACGTGTTGGGCGTCACCGTAGACGAGGTGCTCGTAGATCTCGTCGCACAGCACCCAGATGTCGTGCTCGGCCGCCCATCGGCCGATCTGGGCGACGTCTTGTGGACGTACAACGGCGCCCGTTGGGTTCGACGGCGACACGAACACGAGCAATTTGGTCTTGTCGGTGCGTGCGCGCTCAAGGTCCTCCACGGTGAGACGAAAGCCGTTGGCCTCGTTGGTCATCACCGCAACCGGCTTCGCGCCGGTGAGGTACACCGCCTCGGGATAGGTTGTCCAGTACGGGGCAGGGATGAGCACCTCGTCGCCGGGATTTAGCATCGTCATGAACGCGGTGGCCACCGCGTGCTTGCCACCATTGGTGACCAACACCTGGTTTGGCGTGGTTTCGAGACCCGAGTCACGCTTGGATTTGGCCACGATCGCTTCACGCAAGTCTTGTAGACCCGCGGTTGGCGTGTATTTGTAGTTACTCGGGTCGTAACAGGCTTTCGCCGCGGCCTCGACGATATGCACGGGTGTAGGGAAATCGGGTTCGCCGGCGCCGTAGCCAATCACGGGTTCTCCAGCGGCCTTTAAGGCCTTGGCTTTACCATCGACCGCGAGTGTTGCACTGGGGGCGAGGCCACTCAGTAGGTCACTTACTCTCGTGCTCATACGTCGCTCCATCTGGTTTTCCCTAGAATCAAGTCTATGAGTTCCCCAGACACCCTCCGTATCCCTTCTGAATTGCTTCCTCGCGACGGACGCTTCGGCTCAGGTCCATCGAAGATTCGTGCCGAACAACTTGACGCTCTCGTGGCCGATGGCACGACGTACTTAGGCACGTCACATCGTCAGGCAACGGTGCGCAACAAGGTCGGTGAAGTCCGAGAGGGACTCAGCGCCCTGTTCAATCTTCCCGACGGCTACGAAGTCCTGTTGGGTAATGGTGGCACCACGGCGTTTTGGGATGCCGCCACCTTTCACCTTGTAGCGAATCACTCGCAGCACCTGAGTTTCGGCGAGTTCTCGAGCAAGTTCGCGAGTGCCGTCGCGGCGGCGCCACACCTGAGCGATCCCCAGATCATCAAGAGCGACGTTGGGACGCACCCCTATGCGGTCGCTGACGAGAGCGTGGATCTCTACGCCCTCACGCACAACGAGACGTCGACCGGCGTCATGATGCCGATCGTACGGCCCGAGGGTTCAAAGGGCCTGGTCGCCGTCGACGCGACCTCGGGGGCGGGCGGGCTCTTCGTCGACCCGACGCAATTCGACTGCTACTACTTCGCCCCTCAGAAGTCGTTCGCGAGCGACGGGGGGCTCTGGCTGGCCATCTGTTCACCCGCCGCGATAGAGCGCATCGAGACACTGGCCGCGTCAGGTCGTTGGACACCGGCCTTCTTTGACCTCAAGATTGCGCTCGACAATTCACGGCTGAACCAGACGTACAACACCCCAGCGCTCGCAACGATCCACATGCTCGCATCACAGATCAAGTGGTTCAATGAGAATGGAGGACTTTCCTTCTCAGCCGGTCGTTCACGGACCTCTGCGGAGACCCTGTACTCTTGGGCCGAGGCATCAGACTTCGCGACCCCGTTCGTGCAGAACCCCGCTCAACGTAGTCACGTCGTTGGAACGATTGACTTCAAGGAGGGCATCGACGCCAACGTGATCGCGAAGGTGCTGCGCGCGAATGGGGTCGTCGACACCGATCCCTACCGCAAATTGGGTCGTAATCAGTTGCGTATCGCCATGTTCCCGAGTATCGACCCCGAGGACGTCGCGTTGCTCTGCGCAAGCATCAACTGGATTGTCGGAAATATCTAGACGATCACTACGCTGAATGATGTGACGAATTCGCGGTCCTCATCGTAAAGCGCGTCCTGGTTACCGGCGCGACGGGCTACGTCGGTGGCCGACTCGTCCCCCGATTGCTCGAGCAGGGTCATAGGGTACGTTGTCTCGTGCGAAATCCCGAGAAGTTGGCGGGTGTCTCGTGGCGCGATGACGTCGAGATCGTGCAGGGATCGGTGGGCGGCCCCCTCGGCGCAGCAATGTCGGATATCGACGTCGCGGTCTATCTGGTCCACGGAATTGGTGAAGGCGCAGATTGGGTCGAACGAGAGACGGGCGACGCACTCAATTTTCGTCTGGCGGCGCACGAGGCCGCAGTCGAGAGGATCATCTATCTGGGCGGCATGGGTGACGACGCGAGTTCGCTGAGCGATCATCTGGCGAGTCGCCACAGTGTCGGGCGAACCCTCGCCGCAGGACCGACACCAGTCTGTGAGTTGCGCGCGGCGGTGGTCATCGGATCTGGCTCGGCCAGCTTTGAGATGCTGCGCCATCTCGTCGAGGTGCTCCCGGTCATGATCACCCCCAAGTGGGTAAGCACGAGATCCCAGCCCATCGCCATCTCAGATGTGTTGGACTACCTCGTGAAGGTGATCGAATCCCCCCATGCCTTCACTGGCGTCTACGAAATCGGCGGCCCTGATGTTGTCTCCTACGCGCAGATGATGGACATCTACGCTGAAGAAGCCGGCCTAAACCGTCGCTGGCTGATCCCCGTCCCCGTCCTCTCCCCGCGTCTCTCAAGCCACTGGGTGGGCGTCGTGACGCCCGTCCCTGCGTCGTTGGCCCGTCCACTCGTCGACAGCTTGGTCAATGAGGTGATCGTGCGCGACACCAAAACGGTCGATGAACTGGGACCTCCTCAGCGGTCCCTTCGAGAGGCAATCCATCTCGCGCTCGGCGCTACGTCGCGAAATGACGTCCCCACTGCCTACACCGACGCCGAACTGCGACCATTTCGCGCCTACGAAACCGATCCCGCGTGGGCCGGAAGCACGGAGGTCTTCGACATTCGAGAGGCCACTTCAAGTGCGTCACCCGATGAGCTCTACGCCGAGATCACCTCACTGGGTGGTTCAAAGGGTTGGCACCGCGGCGAATGGCTCTGGCGGCTTCGCGGCATCTTCGACCAACTCCAGGGAGGGCCGGGCCTGCGCCGAGGCCGTCGCCACCCGAGCGAGCTCGGCGTTGGTGACTACGTTGATTTCTGGAGGGTGGACGAACTCGTGCCCGGACGTTTCGTCAAGTTCCACGCCGAGATGATGCTCCCCGGTGAAGCGTGGCTGGAATGGCGCATCGAGCCCACCCTCACCGGGGCACACGTAGAACAGCGCGCTCGTTTCAAGCCGCGGGGTCTCTTGGGCCGTGCCTACTGGTACGGCGTCGTCCCATTCCACTCCCTGGTCTTTCCGGGATTGTTGTCCGGCATCGTCGATGCCGCAGAACACCGTTAGTCGGTGTCGCCGCCCGAGATCTCAGAGACCTTCTGCTTGCCCGCCGACACGAATGGCATCATCTTTCGAAGCTTCTTGCCGATGTCCTCGATTGGGTGCTTCTTGCCGGCGTCACGAAGTTCGCGGTAACGCGGTCGGCCGATCTCATTCTCCTTGATCCATTCGGCGGCGAACGTACCGTCCTGGATCTCGGTGAGCACCTTCTTCATCTCGGCCTTGACCTGATCGGTGATGATGCGAGGGCCTCTCGTGAGGTCGCCGTACTCGGCCGTGTCCGAGACGCTGAAACGCATACCCGTGATGCCCTCTTCGTACATAAGGTCGACAATCAACTTGAGCTCGTGGAGACATTCGAAGTACGCGCTCTCGGGCTGATAGCCAGCCTCGACGAGCGTCTCGTAGCCGGCCTTCACCAGTGCCGAGACACCACCACACAGCACTGCCTGCTCACCGAAGAGGTCGGTCTCGGTCTCCTCGGTGAATGTCGTCTCGAGCACGCCGGCTCGCGTCGCGCCGATACCGTGCGCGTAGGCGAGGGCGATCGCGTGCGCGTTGCCGGTCGCGTCCTGATGCACCGCGATCAGAGCGGGCACTCCACCACCCTCGACGTAAGTCCGTCGTACGAGGTGTCCGGGGCCCTTGGGTGCAACCATCGCCACATCAACGTCGGCCGGAGGATTGATGAGGTTGAAACGAATATTGAAGCCGTGCGCGAACAACAGGCACTTGCCCGCAGTGAGGTGCGGTGCGATGTCGGTGTCGTAGGTGCGCTTCTGCTCGGTGTCGGGGACTAGCACCATGATCACATCGGCCTCAGCGCACGCGTCCGCAATCGACAGCACTCGAAGTCCTGCGTCCTCGGCCTTGAGCACCGATGACGACTCGGGGCGAAGTCCCACGCGCACGTCGTAGCCACTGTCATGAAGGTTGAGCGCGTGGGCGTGACCCTGCGAGCCGTAGCCGAGGATGGCGATCTTCTTCGACTTGAGCAGTTCGGGATTGGCATCCGCTTCGTAGTACATCGTGGTCATGGTTTCGTTCTTTCCTTAGTTTTCTTCTCGTCTTAGGCCGAAGCCAATTTTCCAAGTCTAGGTAATGCCACGCGTCCCGTTCGATGCAGCTCGACGCCGGCGTAACTCTCGAGTGCTCGCTCGAGCTCGTCACAGCCCCCCGGAGTCGCGGCCAGCATCACCGTCACGGACTTGGCGTCGACATCCACAATGGCGGCACCCGCATTGGCAATGATGTCGAGCAGCGAGGTCCGGCTGTCAACCTCTGTCTTGATGGTCGCCAAGAGCAATTCACGCTCGAGGGCGTCCTTGGGTGAGATATCAGAAATTGCAACGACGTTGACCAGCTTGTCGAGCTGACCGACGATCTGCTCCAACGGAGCCGATTCGGCGTCGACGACAATGGTCACTCGTGAGAAGCGGGCGTTACTTTCCGCGGGTGCGACGGCCAATGAGTAGATGTTGAAACCGCGTCGAGCGAAGAGTCCGGCGATGCGCGCCAGTACCCCCGCTTTGTTCTCCACCAACACCGACAAGATGTGGTGGCGCACGGGCGTGTGATCACTAGCACCGAGGAATGGTTCGGGTGTCGCGCTCATTTCGAGCCTCCTCTCTGGAGTGGATGGACCATTATGTCGTCGTTGCTCGCCCCCGAGGCCACCATCGGAAAGACCTTCTCGGAGGAGTCGGTGCGAAAATCGATCACTACGGGGACGTCGTTGATCTTGTTGGCCTCGTCAATCACCTCGTGCATCTCTTTCAGATTCGTGGCGCGAAGGCCCACACAGCCCATGGACTCCGCCCATTTCACATAGTCGGGCAAATCGGCTGACAGATAGACCTCCGAGTAGCGCTCTTCGTAGAACATCTCCTGCCACTGGCGCACCATGCCCAGGTAAGCGTTATTGAGGATCGCTACCTTGATGGGGATGCCTTCGGACCGAGCGGTCACGAGCTCTTGGGCGGTCATCTGAAAACAACCGTCACCATCTATGCACCACACCGTTCGATCAGGTCGACCGACCTTGGCGCCGATGGCCGAGGGCACGCCGAAGCCCATCGTGCCCGCTCCTCCGGAGTTGACCCAGGTACCGGGTTCTTCGAACTTCCAGAACTGTGATGCCCACATCTGGTGCTGGCCGACGCCTGAAGAGACGATGGTCCCCGGACCGGATTTGGCGGCTATGGCCTCGATGACGTGTTGGGGGCGCAGCGGACCTTCAACGCTCGGCGCGTCATAGACCAGGGGGTACTGCTCGCGCCACTCGCCTATCTCCTTCCACCACACATCAAGGTTCCTCGGTGTGGCGCCATACGCGTCAAACGCCTTCAGCACCGCTGCGACGTTGCTTTGAATCGCCACCTGCGCGTGGCGCACCTTGTTGAATTCCGCTCGGTCGATGTCGACGTGGATCACTTTGGCGTGGGGTGCAAACGCCGGGATCTTTCCGGTGACTCGGTCATCGAAGCGCGCGCCCAACGAGATCAGCAGATCAGATTTCTGGATGGCGGTCACCGCGCTGTACGTGCCGTGCATGCCGGGCATGCCGAGGTGCTGCTCGTGTGAGTCGGGAAAGGCCCCTCGCGCCATCAACGTGGTCACCACCGGCATCTTCGTGCGTTCGGCGAACGCCAACAACTCCGCCGAGGCGTGCGACTTCAAGGTGCCGCCACCCACGTACAGCACCGGACGCTCGGCTTCACCAATGAGCGCCACCGCGCGCGCGACCGCATCGTCGTCGAGTTCTACCTCGGGACGATATCCAGGAAGGTCGTACTCTTCGACCGAGGACGGGTACCACCAGTCCATCATCGACTGGGCAACGTCCTTTGGGATGTCGATCAGTACCGGTCCGGGTCGTCCGGTCGTCGCCAGGTGAAACGCCGCTGCCACCGCACGCGGAATCTCCTGGGCGGACTTCACGAGGAAGTTGTGCTTCGTGATGCCCATCGTGATTCCGGTGATGTCGCACTCCTGGAACGCGTCAGTACCGATGGCGCTCGACGCGACCTGACCGGTTACGACGACGAGCGGGGTCGAGTCCATGTGGGCATTTGCGATGGGCGTGACGATATTGGTCGCGCCCGGTCCGCTCGTCACCATCGCAACGCCCGGCCGGCCGGTGGCGAGCGCGTAACCCTCGGCCATATGTCCGGCACCTTGCTCGTGACGCACGAGGATGTGACGGATGGACGAGTCGATCAAGGGGTCGTAGACGGGAAGGATCGCGCCGCCGGGCAGGCCGAAGATGGTGTCGACCCCTTGCTGCTCGAGGCTCTTGATCAGTGCTTGGGCTCCTGTGAGTTGCACGATGTTCCTTTGTTCTTAGATATGAAAAAAGGCCTCCCTTTTCTGGGAGGCCTCCGGTGTACGACTGAGCGTGACTACCGGCGCCGTGCGCCTACTACTACAGAGAGAATACGGGTTGAAGTCGTCACAGCATCAATCTAAGCACAGGTTCACGCCCAACACAAGCCATTTATGCCGAGGTGACAGCACCCTTCTCCGCACCTTGCACCAGACGAGCGAACTTCTCGAGAACACCGGTGGTGTAGCGCGGCACGAACGCCTTGACGTGCTTGGCACGCTCCGCGAGTACTGCCTCATCGACCAGCAGATTGATTGAAAGTTTCTCAACGTCGATCTCGATCAGGTCGCCGTCTTCAATCAGACCAATCGGGCCACCATCAAGAGCTTCAGGTGCGACGTGTCCAACACAGAATCCGTGCGTACCGCCGCTGAAACGCCCATCAGTGATCAGCGCGCTGTCACTGCCACGTCCCACGCCCTTCATCGCGCCGGTGACTGCGAGCATCTCGCGCATTCCCGGTCCCGCCTTGGGGCCTTCGTAACGGATCACTACCACGGTTTGAGGTTCTATTTCGTTTGCCATGATTGCGGTCATAGCGGCCGCCTCTCCGTCAAAGACGCGTGCGGTTCCCGCGAACTGGAGCGAATCAATGCCGGCGACTTTGACGACGGAGCCCTTGGGTGCGAGCGTGCCCGTGAGCACCGCGATGCCACCTCGGCTGTTGATGGGATGACTCAAGTCGTGGACCACGTCGCCATCAGGCTTACGTGCGTGCCACGCAGAGAGGTTCTCCGCCATGGTCTTGCCGCTCACAGTGAGTACGTCGCCGTGCAGCAAGTCGTTCTCCAGGAGGTGTTGCAACACGACCGGCACCCCACCGATGTTGTCGAGATCACTCATGTGGTACTTGCCATGGGGTTTCGTGTCCGCGATGTGCGGCACTCGCGCAGCAATCTTGTTGAAATCATCGAGCTCAAGCTCGACACGCGCCTCGTGCGCAATGGCGAGCAGATGCAGCACCGCATTCGTCGAACCGCCCAGTGCCATCACGACCGAGATCGCATTCTCGAACGCCTGCTTGGTCATGATCTTTCGCGCAGTGATCCCGAGGTCCAGCAGGTTCAAGACGGCGATTCCCGAGTCGTACGCGTACTGATCGCGCCGCGGATCGATCGAAGGAACTGATGCGCTGCCGATCAGTGACATTCCGAGTGCCTCGCCGACACTCGCCATGGTGTTCGCAGTGAACATACCAGCGCAACTCCCCTCACCTGGACACGCCGCGCATTCGATTGCTCGCAATTGCTCATCGCTCATCGCGCCCACCGCGTTGGCACCGACCGCCTCGAACACCGAGGTGATGTCGAGAGCCTCACCGTTGAGGTGACCCGGCAAGATGGTGCCGCCGTAGAGGAAGACGCTCGGAACATCGAGTCGCGCGGCGGCCATGAGCATCCCCGGCAGCGACTTGTCACAACCGGCGAACGTCACCATGGCGTCGAATCGCTCCGCGTGCATCACGACCTCGACCGAGTCCGCGATCACCTCGCGCGAGACGAGTGACGCGTGCATGCCTTCGTGGCCCATTGAGATCCCGTCGGACACCGCTATGGTGACGAACTCAAATGGAACACCGCCGGCATCATGAACGGCGACCTTGGCTCTTTTCGCCAGGCGGTCCAGGGGAAGGTTGCAGGGAGTCACCTCATTCCAACTTGAGGCCACCCCGATCTGTGGTTTGACCATGTCGTCATCTCCGAGACCCATGGCGCGAAGCATCGCGCGTGCTGGCGCGCGCCCCTTTCCAAGGGTGACATCAGTGCTTCGCGGAGTGGGGTGAGTGGTCATAAGCAAAGTCTATGAAATACTCCGACCTGTTTTGAAACCCACGCCACGTCGCCCGACCGACACCTGTCGCCGAAGGGGCCGACCCCGAGGCCTCCCTCGGTATCAACGTCGTCGAGCTCACCTGGGTAGGTGGTTACCTTCCGCCATTTTTCGAGCGGCTCTGCCAACGGACCCGTCGACGCAGTTGCAAGACGCGCAGCGAACCCAGTCCCAGCATGATGAACGCCCCGAGGACCATCGCTCCGAGGAGCGCCACCGAGAGCGGTACACGAAGTGAACTGTTGAAGAAACGCACGGTCACCTCGGCTCGATTCTGGACCACCAGTATCAACACGATGACGAGCGCAATCAGCGCAGGAAAACTGCGAACCCACAATCGAGAGATCCGCGTTCGCGGAATTGTCGTCGTAATCGTCGAATCAACGGTGTCGCTCGATTCGAGGTCTTCACTGGGCCCTGGCTCGTTCGATTCTTCGTCTTCGGGGATGTTCATTCTCGCCTCCACCGCCTCTCACAACCTTGACAACGAATCAAAAACATCGGGTGCCATTCTTCACACGCCGCCACACTCACGTCCGATTATCGTGCGCCTACCAGCCAACATAGCTACCCTGCCGATGACGATATGTATCGTCGCAGATGAGCCCGCAAATGACGTGAGAAGTCGTGTTCAACAGAATTACTTTCAGATTTCTTCATAATTCTTTTGTACAGAAATTCTGGTGCGTGCACAGATTCATTAAGTAATCACAGTTGTTTCTTCATTCTTCAGTCCACACAACGATTTCGAATGCCTCTCCTCAACGTTTGGCCGTGGTGCGGGTGCATCCAAGGATGTTCACTCAAATATGACAATTGGGTCACGAAGGACCATAAGTCAACTAAATGAGTAAAATGCGAGGAGTAGCAGACTCGTTGTTCATCGTAATTAGCGCTGAGATATCACGACCGCTGCGGGAGGACTCTGATGTCCCGTTCCGACTTATCGAGGCAATCTCGCCCAAATCTTCGCCAGTTCTTTTCCACGCGAGGCAAGCACCGCCGGGTCCCCACGGTATCTCGCCTGCAAGTCGGCATTGGCACGTTAGGAATTAGCGGGTTAGTGGTCGCAATGGTGACAGCGTTTGGCGTCCCGGCCGCATTCGCCGCACCGACCGCGATCTCTCTCGGCAACGCCACGAGTTTTGCCGTCCTCGCCGGATCAACAATCACGAACACGGGGGCCACCAAGATTTCTGGAGACATCGTCCTCAGTCCTGGTACCGCGATTACTGGCTTTCCACCGGGGGTTCAGACCTCCGG
>JABBNY010000033.1:4511-17523 GCA_019352095.1 Acidobacteriota bacterium | reverse complement strand
CGCGGGTTTGAGGGAACCATGCGCCGTCAGGAACTCGAAGACGGCCACGGCGTCTCGCTCTTCCTCCTGGGCTTCTCGCCCGAAGGCAAGGTGGTGGCGGGCGTTCGCTTTCACGGGCCTCTCGAAGGGAGTTATGAGGCGGCGCTGGTCGAAGAGATGGCCTCGTCACCCGAGATCGACGACATCGCCGCCCTCATTGATCAAGAAGTGCGTTTGGGGGCTATTGAAGTGAAGGGCGCATGGTCCAAGGGGGCCGCGGGCCACAGGTTGGTGCAAACGCTGTCACGCTCGGTGACCCACGCCATGAATTGGTTAGGGGCGGAGTTCGCGATTGCGGGCATCTCTGAGAAACTGTTGCCCCTCGGCATGCCCACCGGCGCCCGCCAGGTCGGTACGTCGTCGGTGCCGTACCCCGACGAGCGATTTCACACGATTGCGGTGGAGTGGCGTCGCGCGCGAAGCCACGACCTCAGCACACCGCGTCACCAGCAAGCGTTGCGGCTCGAGGCCGAACAACTCTCACGTGGTCCAGCGCGAGAGAGCATTGGCTCGGTGGAGGAGGACTCTACGCGTACGCGTTCGTGGAGGCCGTTGGTGCTTGACGTCGGCACCCGATCGCAGCGAGAGATGCTTCGTGCACTTCGTGAAGACAAGGCGCTGCAGATCATCGATCGCTTTGACGAGCAGCGAGACCAACTTGGCCAATTGCTGCCCACCCCATCGGAGGCGTTGATGCAAGATGGTCAGCGCTGGGTGTACTTCCCCTGGCGTCGCGCCATTGTCCGACTTCTCGCGCCAAAGTCCTTTGCAACGCTGAGACTCGATCGAAATCGCAACAAGATGACGCGCGCGGAGCAAGCGCGCCAGCGTACGCTTCGTATCGGCGTGGTCGGCATGAGCGCGGGTCACTCCATTGCTCACGTGCTCGCCATGGAGGGCCTGGCCGGAGAGATCCGAATAGCGGACTTCGACACGGTAGAGCTCTCAAACTTGAACCGCATCCCCGCGAGTGTGCTCGATCTCGGACTCAACAAGGCCGTCGTCGCCGCACGTCGCATTTCAGAGATTGACCCATATTTGAAGGTAGTGATGATGCCCGAGGGCATCACGCCAGAGAATCTTGGTACATTCCTCGACGGCCTCGACCTCGTCATCGAGGAATGCGATTCCCTCGACGTGAAGCTGCTGGTGCGCGAGGCGGCACGTGAGCGCTACATACCAGTCCTCATGGAGACGAGCGATCGTGGCGTCCTCGACGTGGAGCGCTACGACCTCGAACCGGATCGTCCAATCTTTCACGGGCTCTTGGGTGACATCAAGTACTCAATGCTCGAAGGACTCACGACCGCCGAGAAGAGTCCGTTCGCGTTGCGCATCCTTGGAGCGAGCGATGTCTCGTCGCGCGCCGCAGCGTCGATGATCGAGCTCGGTCAAACGATCACCGCGTGGCCGCAACTCGCGAGTGAGGTAACCCTCGGCGCCGCGACCACCGCTGCGGCGGTGCGTCGGTTGGGACTGGGTGAGGAGTTGCCGTCGGGTCGCGTGCGATTCGATGTCGAGGAGATCCTCGACATCATTGGTCCCGTGCCGTTAGACATCGAGGCGGAGATTGACCTGGCCTTGACGCCGCCCGATGACCCGCTACTCGAGAGTGACGATCCCATTGAGTTGATGGTTGACGCCGCGCGGCGTGCCCCGTCCGGCGGAAATATCCAGCCGTGGCGATTTGAGGCGAGCGATCACGAGGTGCGTTTCTACATGTTGCCGGAGCGAACCTCCATGATGGACGTCCAACACCGCGGTAGTCACGTCGCCGTTGGGGCCGCGTTGTTCAACGCCCGCACGGTCGCAGCGTCGCTGCACCAACTGGGGCCAGTGCAATTGTTTCCCGCGGGACCCAAGTCGCATCTCTTGGCGACCATGAAACTCGGCACGGAGCGTGACCCCGAGATCGCGCAGCTGCGCTCGTACGTGCACACGCGTTCGACGAACCGCCATATCGGGCGACCGGCGCCCATTGACGAGAACGTCCTCGCCCAATTGGTGCGCGGCGTCGAGCGTGAAGGCGCGCGTTTGAGGGTCTTGGTAGATCGTGACGAGATTGAACGTTGCGCGGCACTGCTCGGCGAGTCGGATCGCCTTCGATTTCTCCTGCCACAAGTACACCATGAGATGAATTCAGAACTCCGATGGCCGGGGCGCGACGCGCTCGAAGAGGGACTTGACGTCAGAACCCTGGAGATGGATCCGTTCGGATACGCGGCTATGGACCTTCTCGGCCGCCCCGACGTGATGACGCATTTGGCGGATTGGCGTGGGGGGCAGGCGCTCGGGCTTCGCACTCGTGCGGCGGTGGGGGCAAGTTCGGCGATCGTCGCGGTGACGGTGCCTCGTCCAGAGCCCAAGTGGTACGTGCGCGGAGGCGCAGCACTCGAGCGGGTGTGGCTCAGCAGTGAGATGCACGGCCTCGCAATGCAACCCGCGTCACCGGTCTTTCTGTACGCGGTGAGCGAAGATGACTTGCTCACGCTCGCGGGCGCGCGGTATCTGGAGGAAATGGTTCGTTTGTCGCAGCGCTTCAATGAATTCTGGAACCTCGATGATGGCGAGAGCATGATCATGGTGCTTCGTGTGCACCACGCTCCACCACCCAGCGTGCGCAGTGTCAGGCTGCCGCTGTCGCGTGTTCTCAGTAGAGAGTCTTGAGTGGGTGTAGTTGCATATTTTGTTCAGTACGCACCAAAGACTCTGGTCTTTTGGCCCAAGGGGACAGCGCGTTAGGGATATGTGACAAAAGTTTCTTTGCATAAAAAACCAACTCGCTGCTAACCTCAGCGCAAAGACCATAACGGAAGAAAGTGAGAGACCGTGGACAGTCCGGCGCGTTTCTCATTGCTCAAAGCTGGCGAAGAAACTCGTCTCACCCTTGAGACGCTTCTGCAGGTCATCCCGGGTACGGAGATTGTCGCGACCGTTTCAGTGTCCGACGGTGGTGTCCCCGCGCTCGAGGTCGAACCACTGGTGCGCGATGGGTCAGAGAATGCACTGGTGAGCGTGCGCGACGAAGTGCGCACACGCCTGGCAAGTGGTGGCGCGTCCACTTCGTTCTCGCACTTCATTGCGGGCGTCGAGTGGGGGATACTGCTCGAGAACATTTCAGTGCACGACGGCGGCGTGGTGGGCGCCCTGGTCATTGCCCGTCACGGTCGTACCTGGTCACAGCACGAGCGTTCACTCGCCAAGGGTTTCGCCGGACTCCTCAGTCACGTGGCGTCACTGGCATCGCGTGAGAGCGTCTTGTTGCACCAGCGCAGCCTCGATGAATTGGTGACGAGGGTTGCGGAGCGGCTCATGTCGACATCGGCTGACACTCGATCCGAGGTGCTCACGTGGGTCACCCAACAGCTGGCGGAGTTTCTCGGCGCCGACGTCGCCTTTCTTCGCAGGAACGACCTCGGGCGCGGACTGAGCATCCTCGAGGCGGAGTGGCCCAAGCGCGAGAACATCCCAGATCCAGATCCGCTCGGGGAAGTGCGCTTTGATTCAGACCCCATCTTTATGGCGACGCGAGACCTTCGTCAGCCCTACCTGACTGGACTGCCCGACACAACAGAGGAGTACCTCGATCGGATCAACGAAGCGTCGAGCGGTCACGTGAACGAGTTGCTCGTCCCCGTCGGTGGCGCCGCGGTGCCACTCTTGCTCGCTGACTCGACCTGGGGCGTGCTCGGATTCATCCACTTCGAACTGCACTCATGGGTGCCGGCAGAGATCAACGCACTCCAGGCCGTGGCATCGATGCTGGTGAACCTGCAGGCACGTATCGACGCCGAGGGCCGCACGGCGTATAACGCCATGCACGATTACCTGACCGGCTTACCAAATAGACGTGCCCTGACCCAAGAACTTACCAAGCGCCTTGACGCGAACCGCGGCACCTCGGTCATGGTGATCGACCTCGACCGGTTCAAGGTGATGAATGACTACATGGGTCACGCCAGTGGTGATCGACTGCTCGTGACGGTCGCGGACCGGTTGCGAACGAGTATCAGGGCCGAGGACTTCGTCGCTCGGCTCGGCGGCGATGAATTCGTCTTCGTGGTCGACGGCGACCTCGGTGAGATGGAAGTGCTCGCTGCCGCCAATCGGGTCTTGAAGATCATCAACGAGCCGGTTGTCGTGGGTGGACAGGAATACAGCCACACCGCCAGTATCGGCGTGGCGATCGCGAAGAAGGGCCAGCGTGACAGTGACGCCCTCATCGGGTGCGCCGACGCGGCGATGTTCGCAGCGAAGGCGAGAGGTGGCAATCAAGCGCTGGCCTTCGATGAGGAGATCGAAGCGCGCGTCAACGAACGCTCGAGTACAGAGTTCTTGCTGCGAGAAGGGGTCCAGGGCGGAGACCTCGTGTTGTACTACCAGCCCGAATTGGACCTGCGCACCGGTGAACTACTCGCCGTGGAGGCGCTCGTGCGCTGGCAGCACCCGACGAAGGGATTGCTCGCCGCATCGCAGTTCATCAAGATTGCCGAGGACGCGGGCATCATCGTGGACATCGGACGTTGGGTGTTCGCCGAAGCGTGTCGTCAATTGGCCACCTGGCGACATGATTACCCGAACCTCAGATTCGTCGTGCGTGTCAACATGTCACCGGCGGACTTCGTGCTCGAGGACATCGTGCAGTTCGTCCAGGACAACCTGAAGATGAACGACCTTCCGGGTGAAGCCATCTGCATTGAGATAACCGAACACGTTGTCTTCACCGAGTCAGAGAGAACGGCGCGGATCCTGCGGCAATTTCGAAGCCTCGGCGTCGAGATCGCGCTCGATGACTTCGGTACCGGTTTCGGGTCGATGACTGAGTTGAAGAACTTACCGGTCAACTTCTTGAAGCTGGACATGAGTTTCGTCGAGGGCATTACGACCGACCCCTTCGACCGAGCAATTGTCGAGACAATCCTTCGTCTGGGCGAAGCGCTCAATCTGGGCGTGATTGCCGAGGGCATCGAATCTACGCTTATTCTCGAGGAACTCTTGCAGTTGGGCTGCATGCGCGGCCAGGGCTACCTGATGTCCGAGCCCGCCACGCCGATTGATCTCATACCCATACTGCGACGTGGGGGTGTCCTACTTCCACGTCTGTGGGAAGAATTGAGTATGAACGCTTCTGGCGTGATTGGCGAGTCATAATATGCGTGGTGAAAGTCGAGCTAATAGAGCCAGTTGATCTCGTGCTGCATTCGAGCGAATCGTGGCTCTTTCGTTCGATCATTGACGAACTCTCTCGAGATGAATTGGGTATCAGTTTCATCTACCGCGTACTCGATCGACTGGGCGACAAGTACGGACTCAGTGACGCGGTGGTCACGGTTGCGCAAGAGTCGTGCGGTACCCAAGCGTTTCGGTTGGGAAATCGTAGCCTCAACGGTGAACTCCTGAGTAGGATCGGGCACTCGCCGGGGCTGTACTGCGAACCGTCGATTGTGCCCGAGGACGAACGAGAGGCCGTGCGCATGGCGTGCCAACTGGCGTTGTCGACCCACCTCGCGCGCTTTCGCGCCGAGCGTGACTGGTTGACGTCGATCTCGAACCGGCGAAGTTTCGACGCCGCACTCAAAGTTGCCGCCGCGCGCAGTGCCCGTTACGGGTGGGCGTTCACGCTGGTGGTCATCGACCTGAACGAGTTCAAGCGCATCAATGATCGCGCGGGGCATGAGGTGGGCGACGATGTGCTTCGTCAATTCGGTTTGGCATTGCGGCGCTCGATTCGAAGTGGTGATACGGCCGCTCGAATCGGAGGCGATGAATTCGCCGTTATCCTCAACAATGCTGAAGGCAGCGAAGCGTCGGGCTTCATCGAACGGCTGCGTGCTCAGACCAAGTCCAATCAGGAGGTCGTGGAATTCACGACGGGTACCGCGGTGTCGCCACGTGATTCGACTGATCCGAAGGAACTGCTGCGCATCGCCGATGCGCGCTTGTATGAAAAGCGGGGTATTGCGCTCACATGACTACACGAACCGATGAGGACCTGGAGCTCGAATTACGTTCGCTGCCAGGGGTACTGAGTGTCAGCATCACGTACGGTGATCGCGATGACGTCGAGGTTGTGACCTTGCTGGTCATCGGCGCGGAGCTCGATTCGACGAGGTCCGAAGCGCACTTGATTCTGAGTCTGTATTACGACGACGCAACGCTCGTGATCGAAGAGGCCAATGACGCCATAATCCAGATGAGCCGAGATCATTCGCGCGTGGCCATCGTCGACGCGCAACTCGATCACGCCACGGGCACTGCGCAGGTTCAGCTCCAGTACAACGGTCGCACGGGTCTCGGACACTCGGCCAGTGGACCGCTGATCGGCGGAGCCGATGCCACGTTGGCGGCACTGCGAGATCTCGGCATCGAGGTGCCGTTCTCGTTGCTGTCGGTGAACAGCGTGTCGCTCATGAACCGCTGGCCCGTCATTGTGACGCTTCGCTCAACGAGGAGTGACAGCGACCGCATGGGCATCGCTCTGGGCGAAGGCGAACTACTCTCTTCGGTGAAATCGACGCTTAACGCACTCAACCGATTTCTCGCGACGCCCGTGCGGCCCGCTTGAGTGATGAAGGACCTACGCGTCTTGACGCTTCTCACGTGCCCGATTCGCGGGGATCGATCGACGCGCTGGCGAGCGTGTGCCTTCGCCGCCGTGATGCTCGCGGGACTGAGCGTTACGGCACCTTCGATGGCTGGTGACACCTCCACGTCAACTACGGTGAGCCCGGGTTCCACGTCCAGCACTTCGGTGCCCGCCAAACCCGTCTACGTTGCTCCATTGAGCGGACTGCCTGATCCTCGTGGTCTTACGAAACATCATTCGGCGATCACCATCAAGATCGATAACACGTACGCCGCGCGCCCACAATTTGGCGTGAATGAAGCCGACGTGGTGTACGAAGAGATCGTCGAAGGTGGCATAACCAGGCTCGCCGCCGTGTTTGATTCAAATCTGCCAACAGTGGTAGGTCCGATTCGCTCCGTTCGCCGTACCGACCGCGAAATCGTCTTTCCCATCCGAGGTGTGTTCGCGTGCTCGGGCGGAGCGCAGTACGCCCTGCAGAGCATCGCGACCGCACCCGTCAAGTTCCTCGATGAGTCGACGAGTGGCGGCGCGATGTTTCGCGATTCCAAACGCTACCCCCCGCATAATCTCGTGGGGAATGCCGCGGCGCTGGTGAAACTCGCCAAGGGCAGTAAGCCCCCTCGCGAGATCTTCAGTTACCGCTCCCACGGCGCGCAGGCACCGGGGGCCAAGGTGCGTTCCTTCACTGTGGGCTTTGCTTCGGGTTATGCGACGTCCTATACCTGGGATCAAGCAACCATGTCGTGGAATCGCTACATCTTTGGTGGGCCTGATCTGGTCGCGAGCGGTATTCAACTCTCGCCCAAGAACGTCATTGTCATGAACGTGAACTACAAGGGTGGCGTGGGAGTGATCGGCGCCGAAGCGGTGCTGACGGGCTCGGGGCCGGTTGAGATCTTCACCGATGGGAGAGTGGAGCGCGGGACGTGGTCGCGTGCATCTCTCTCTCGCCCGATCGCGTACAAGAACAACGGCAGAGTCATCGAGTTGACACCGGGCCAGACGTGGGTTGAACTACTCGATCCAAGTGAACGTGCCACGATCACGGCGAACTAGCCCCAGCGCAACGCTGTTGGCGACGCGGCTCGTTCTGCGCGGTTGAAGATTCTTCACTCCAACGTGACCTATTCAGTGGGTAGAGTAAGCGACAGTCCAGGTCGTTACGACAACAAACTGGAACTGAACTCGAGGGGGAAGAGTGGTTGATATCGTGACGCGCGAGTTGGTTGACAGCGAATTGAGTGACGGGCTCCTGGGTCAGCGACCACTATGGGGTGCGTTCATCGGAGGGACCTTCGTTGAAGCGGGTGACTCAGAGACGTTCGATGTGCTCGAATCGGTTAACGGTGGCGTCATTGCTCGCGTAGTCGTGGCAGATGAGGACCTGGTGCATCGCGCGGTCTCAGATTCGCGGCGCGCGTACGAAGAAGTCTGGCGTCATCACTCGCCGCGTGAGCGTGGCGCCCTGATGCGACAGGTGGCGGCGCGCATACGTGAGCACAGCGAAGAATTGGCTGAGTTGTGCGCGAGAGAGGTCGGAAAGCCCAAGCGTGACGCGTTACGCGTCGACGTGATGTCGAGCCACACGAGTTTTGACTATTACGCGGGCATCGCTGACACTATCCATGGTCACATTCTCGATCAGGGTCCCATTGAAGCACGCGTGACCTACGAGCCGTATGGGGTTGTCGCGGCCATCCTGCCTTTCAACTGGCCACCGATCCACTTCTCGAAGAAGTGCGCGCCCGCGATAGCGGTGGGCAACACCGTGGTCATCAAGCCGGGTGAGCAGGCGCCCTTGACCGTGCTCCGTCTTGTGGAGATCGCTAATGAAGTGCTGCCTCCGGGCGTCATCAACGCGGTCTCGGGCATGCCCGCGGGACCGGCATTGGCGTCTCACCCTCGAGTTGAGAGAATCTCGTTCACCGGGGCGACGGCGACGGGCCGGCGGGTCATGGAGAGCGCCGCGAAAAATCTGACCTACACAACCTTGGAATTGGGCGGCAAGAACGCCCTTATGGTGCTCGACGACGCCGATCTCGACGAGGCGGTGGGCATCGCCATCGAAGGGATGTTCTACAACCAGGGCGAAGCCTGTACGTCAACGTCTCGAATCCTGGTCCATTCATCGGTCTATGACCCATTTGCAGAGCGCTTCGTCGAGGCGACGCGAAGACTCGTCGTAGGTGACCCCCTCGTCGCTTCGACCGATATCGGGCCACTCGTCGATGCGCGTCAACAAGAGCGCGTGGAGCACTACGCGCGCCAAGGTATTGACGAAGGAGCCACACTGCTCTACGAGGGCACCGTTCCAGACGACCCCTCGTTCGCAGGTGGTTTCTTTGTGGCACCTCGGGTTCTGGGCGATGTGACCTCAGACATGACGGTCGCCCAGGATGAGATCTTTGGTCCGGTCGCGTGCTTGATGCGCTTTTCAACAGATGACGAAGCGGTCGAGATCGCCAACGGCACGGCGTATGGTCTCACCGCTGCCATCTGCACGCGCGACGAGGTGCGGGCGTCTCGACTTGCTGAGCGCCTCGAGGTCGGCATGGTCTTTGTCAACAACTACACCCGTCGCACGTTCATCGGCTCACCCTTTGGTGGGGTGAAGGGGAGTGGATACGGTCGCGAATACGGCCCTGAGACCTTGCACGAATTCGTGCGCGCGAAAAACGTACGGTTTCCGTCAGGTCGAGGCGTGATCGGTGGCTGGCCGCCGAAGCCGTGAACAGGAATTGTCGCAGGCTCGTACAATCGACTCAGTGCGCGAGAAGAAGATTGGGACGCCGATGGGGTCTACCGACGAGACAAGTGCCAGCACCCCAGACTCGGTGTCGCGCGAAGTACGTCGCTTGATCCTCAACGGTGTGGCTCTCGCACCGGCGGGGGCCAACGTCATCATGCAACTCTCCCAACTGGGCGTCGGTCACGGTGTCGTTGAGAGTCGGGTCGTCTCTGGCTCGTTACATCGCCATCCGATAAAGCGCACGCGCACGACGCTGAGCTACATCATGATTGCGGGGTTCGGAACCTCTGAGGAACGCGCGGCACTGCGCACGGCGGTCAACGTCCAACATCGACAGGTCCGGTCCTTGCCAAGTGATCGCGTCCGATACAACGCATTCGACCCCTACTTGCAGTTGTGGGTGGCGGCGTGCATGTACCGTGGTGTTCTCGATTCGGTGAGGTTCCTCTACGGCGACCAGCAAGAGGGCGTGCTCGACGAGATCTACCGACTCTGTAGCCGCTTCGCAACCACGTTGCAGGTTCCCGACTCACTCTGGCCCGCCGATCGAACCGCCTTTGAGCGCTATTGGGACACTGCGCTCTCGACGGTCCAGATGGACACCGTTACCAGGGCATACTTGCGTGATTTCGCGTCACTGGGTTTCTTGCCGCCAGTGCTTCGCGTGACACTCGGCCCCGCGCATCGCTTTATCACCACCGGTTTTCTGGCTCCGGTGTTTCGCGATGAGCTCGGCCTCAATTGGAGTGCGTGGCGACAGGTGGTGTTTGATGCGGCGCTGAAGATTCTGGCAACGCTCAATCGAGCGCTCCCGTCACCGCTTCGTGAATTTCCATGGAATTTCGTACTCCGCGATGCGCGGCGACGAATCGCGCTCGGACGACCTCTCGTCTAACAACAGTCGCATCTGGTCGCCGTCAAGGTGAGCATTGTGGCGACGCTACGCCGCCCTAGCGCCGTCGCAGGTGTTCGGTCGCGGTGGCGGGGCGGTAATACTTGGTTGTGCGCATATTAGTAGTCGAAGATGATGAGGCAATCGGCGCGGCGCTCGTCAAAGGACTTGAGCGCGAGGGTTACACAGCTGTGCTGGCGGCCACTGGGGCGATTGCGTTGAATTCGTTGCCCGTGGATTTTGTACTGCTGGATCTGGGGCTACCCGACCGGGACGGTCTTGAACTCTTTCGTCAACTTCGTGCCGTGTCGAAGGCGCCGATAATCATGGTGACCGCCAGAGGCGCCGAAGAGGAACGGATTGCGGGACTGGATATGGGGGCCGATGACTACGTGGTGAAACCGTTTGGCTTTCGAGAGTTGGTCGCGAGGATCAATGCGGTGTTGCGTCGAACGGGTGCTCGAGAGAATGAGGCACAATTGATCCAAGTGCTGGCAGGTATTGAGATAGATCGCAGAACGCACTCAATTCGAAAGTCAGGCGAGGAGATCGGGTGTACACCAAAGGAGTACGGCATTCTGGAGTTCCTCGCTCGCGACCCCGGCGCCGTTATCACTCGACAAGAACTGCTTGATGGTGTGTGGGGTCCTCACTGGTTTGGGTCAACCAAGATGATCGATGTGCACGTTGCCTCGCTACGTCGAAAACTCTCGATGCCGGATGTGATCGAGACCGTTCGGGGCATCGGATTTCGACTGGTGGTCGGTGAATGAGAAGTCGCTTGCTGGTGGGCTTCATACTCTTCGCCGTACTCGCCACGGCCTTGTTGCTCGTACCGATCGGATTCACTCTCGACGCACACGAAAACGCAAATACTTTGAGCGCCTTGCGCCGCGATACTAACGCGCTCGCCACTATTCTCTCAAACGATATTGCCCGCAATAACATGGTCCAGGCGAAGAAGTTGGCGAAGTCCTACGCACACTCGACTGGTCGTCAGGTCCTCGTACTGGACAGCACGGGCATCTTGATCGCGAGCAAAGCCAAACAAGCCACTGATCAGTCGCTGCTCGCTATTGCAAACGAAGTTGGCACGACACAACTCTTTGGCGTGACCACTGGTTCGACCCTGGAGTCACCGCAGTACTACGTCGCGATGTCCCTCTCGCATGCCGCGGATCCCGACAGATCTATTGATGGCGTGAAACTCATAGTGACGTTTCCCGTCAAGGTCGTCACCAAGGTCATCCGCAGTGACTGGCGAAATCTGGCTCTAGTCGGATTCTTGATGCTCGCAGTGGCCTGTTTATTGGGTGTCGTAATATCAAGTTCCCTCGTGAGACCGCTTCGAAAGATTGGGCGCGCGGTGGAGGCGATTGGCAATGGTGAACTTGACGTGCGCGTGCCCGATAGTGAGGGACCGACAGAGTTACGGCGCTTGGCTCAGGGCATCAATGCCACGACCGCTCGGTTGATCACGCTGCTTGAAGCGCAGCGCACGTTTGTCGAAGATGCATCTCATCAACTTCGAACGCCTTTGACGGCACTCCAACTTCATCTCGAGAACTTACAGACGGGTGATGCCGCATCAAGTTCCGCCGACGTGGATTCGGTACTTTCCGAAGTGGGTCGACTGAACCGGCTCGTCGATTCGTTGTTGGCGTTGGCGAGAAATGAATCGAAAAGTCCAGTGCTCGAGACCATTCGCGTTCACGACCTTGTGGTGGAGCGCGTTGAGTACTGGCGACCGTACGCTGACGAGCACGGGCTAGAACTCGAGATCGTTGTGCCCAATGAGGTGTCCGTCGTGGCCGTTGGAGGTGCGCTCGAGCAGATCCTCGACAATCTCTTGTCGAATGCGTTTGACGCGACCCCGCGCGGAGGAAGGATTCGTGTCGCGGTATCACGCGAGGCATCAAAGGTTGAGTTGCACGTGATAGACACCGGTGTCGGCCTCACGCGCGAGGAGCGAGCATTCGCCGTTCGTCGGTTCTGGCGTGGACGACACGCGGATCATGAAGGGTCGGGACTCGGCCTCGCCATCGTTGACCAGTTGGTGCGCTTCTCGGGTGGATCCATTGAGTTGCGCGAAACGAGCGGCGGTGGAATCGACGCAACGGTTGTGTTGCGAGCCGAGTGATGTGCGGCGCATGAGTTGTCACTCGTCGCGGAGTTAAGAGCAACGTAGGAATCAACTAAAGAGAGTCATAGGGTGAATGGCGCCTTGATCTCTCTCACGTCGTCGCGACGGAATCTTGGTTGATTCTTTACCTAAAAGCGTCACTCGTTGATGTTGATCATCGTTAACTTCGAAACGAAGGGTTTGCGACGTTCGAAATGACGTTCAAAGGTCCTTCGAGCGAAGTAACCAACACATGAGGAGATCAAGATGAAGAAGTCAATTGCAAAGGTATTTGTTCCGGTTCTACTGGTTGCGGGTTCTACGGGAATGGGACTGGCTGGAACGACATTCGCCAGTGCTGCTTCTGCCCCCGCAAAGGCTGCGCCGAAACTGACCGGCGTCATCGCCAAGATTCAAGCGACGAAGGACGTGTTCTGGATCAAGGTCGGTGCCAAGACGTACCGAGTCGACTACTCGAAGACGACGAAGTTCACCAAGGGTACAGCCGCGACGCTCGCGAAGGGCAAGTCTGTGTCAGTCACGGGCAAGTATGCGGGCAAGTCAACCGTCGTCGTGGATGCACTCAGCATCGTTGCGTAGTTGACTACGGCAGTCGCCGCC
>JABBNY010000033.1:0-4437 GCA_019352095.1 Acidobacteriota bacterium | reverse complement strand
CGGCGGCGTTGTGCTGTGTGGGCACCACGAGACGAACGGTCCGAGTTCACTTGTGGCGACGGGTTGCTCGCTTAGGGGCGAAGGATGATCATGCCATTGCTCTCTTCGGCGTAACCCTGACCGTCGTCAACGACTGAGAGACCGTGCGGGGTCTTCTCCCACTCAGAAGGTGTGCGCAACATCTGCCAGAGCGCTCGCCACGCCGCCACTGAGTGCAAGAGCCAGAAGACGGGATTGAAAATGGCGTAGCCCGCGAGCGACCACTGCTTTCGCCGTCGCACCGACATCAAACTCAAGATAATCATGGTGGTATTGCCGAAGATGAGACTGAAGGTGTTAAACGCGGTTACCGGTCCCGAGAGATGAAAATTGTGGAGAGGGAATCCAAAGACCCCGTACGCTCCCCAGGCGAGCACGATGGGATTGATGAGGAAGGTTGCGGGAGTGCCACCAATGAACAAGACCATGCTCGCGATGCCGCGCCACCCCGTTGTTCGGCGAAGACTGGCCAGGTGACGAGAATGCACGGTGGCGGTGATCATGTAACCCTTAATCCAGCGGGTTCGTTGTCGAATCCAAGCCCTCACCTCGGGGCACGCCTCTTCCCACGTTGTCGACTCAATCGCGCCAATGCGGTAGCCGAGCGCCATTGAACGGATACCGAGGTCGGCGTCCTCGGTGACGTTGTAAGGATCCCACCCGCCAAGGGTGCGCAGGGCGTCGGTGCGAAAGTGGTTAGAGGTACCACCGAGGGGCATGGGCAGGTTCAACTTCTCCACACCGAGCAGCAGGTAGTCGAACCAGAGTGAATATTCGAGCGTGAACATCCGGGTGAGGAAGTTCTGTTTGGCGTTGAAGTAGTTGAGACGCGCCTGCAGACAGACGTAGTCATGACCCAGCTCGTCGAAGCGGTCGATGACGTCGCGCAACTGGCCGGGTTCGGGGCGGTCCTCGGCGTCGTAGATGACGAGGAACTCTCCGGTGGCGAGGCTGAGTCCGACGTTGCAGGCTCGGGCTTTGGTGCGCGGTAGACCGTCGGGTACGACGACGATTCTCATGAAGTCAGACGTCCGAGTGGCTTTCGCGGCCTCCAGGCTCTCGACGTCGTCCTCTTCGAGCAGGAGTAGCACCTGGAGTTTCGAGCGTGGGTAGTCCAACTGCTCCATATTCTTGAGAATCTGGGGAATGATGTTGGCCTCGCGGTAGCAAGGGATGAGTACGGTGTAGCGCGGGAGGTGGGCCGCGTCGACGCGACGTTTGATGGTGCCGCCACCCTCGATGATCTTTTGGAGACGGTGCTCTTCCTGGAGTCGAACTTGGCGTCCGCCAACGACACTGAACAGCAGCTTGGTGATGATGCTGAGATCGAAGTACACGTTGAGTATGGTGAGCAGCAAGTCCAGACCAACGAAGTGATTCCAGAGCATCAAGGAGACCATAGACAGTGCGATCATCGCCAGGGCAGATTTTTGGAGTCCGCTCATGCCGTGACTGGCCGACAAGTGTGGTTGCGTCTCGGCGAGGTTCTCGGCTGCGTGGTGGGCCATCTTGTGACCAGCCGCGGTCGACACCGCTTTGAGGATGTCCCAGTCGGTCGTAAAGACGTACTTGACGCGATGCGCGCCCAACGTCGCCAGCGCTGAGGCCGGAATCTGGGTATCGGGATCAGAGACGGCTACGAGTAACGTCGAGTCGCCGGCAGTCTCGCTGAAGTGCCACGGCACCCATCGTTCGTCAAGCATCACGGCGGGATTGAGTTCATTGAACAGATGGTCGTCGGGTGGCTCACTGATCAGATCGACGAAGTCCATGTCGAGCACAACCGCCCACTGCCGATAGAGTTCGAGGCGCGAACAGAATCCGTAGTCCAGGAGTATCCGCCCTATCCAGCCCCCTTCGATGGCCTGGATCGAAAGCACCTGGTCTCGCTGTTCCTTTGTAATGACGCCCGCCTTCTTGAGCGATTTGAGAAGCCCCTTTTCGCTTCGCTGGCTGATCGACGTTGCGGCCAGGAGTGGCGCGTCAGGAATGGGTTCGTTGCGTTGGCTGTTCATGACTGGTTATGGCGTCGTGCGAAGTGTCCCTGAGAGGAGACTGTTCGGTGGCGGTTGTTGGTCCGGGGGAATCTGTTTGTAGACAATGAAGCCGCGAAACGCCGCGACGGGAAAGAAGAGGGTGCCAAACACCTTGTCGCGCTGGAGCGTGTGCCAGACCTCGTCGTTCTTGTCGCCAGGCTTAACCGCGACCCAGGTGATCAGATTGGGATGTGCCAAGAGATGTTGGTAGACGTGACCGGCAGACGTGACTATCACTCGATGCAAGTCGAGGCCGATGAGGGGCACGATGGGAAAGACGGTCTCGTCGAGCAAGATGTAACCCGTTGTCGCGTTGGTGTGCAGCCAGGACGCGAGTTGACGTTGGGAGATGCCCGCGGCGGTGTTCGCTTTGGCTTCGAGGACCGTGAGCGCGTTTGCGGGCATCGAGCCATTCGCCAGTCCGACCATCCAACCTCCCGAGCAGGCAACGATGATGAGGGCCGCTGACCATCGCGCGAGCGCGCGTCGTCGATCGCCTGGTAATCGGGTCGGGATGAGCCGCAGGATCTGCGCAGCGGCCACCGCCAGGAATGGGAGCAGCTCGGTGCCGTATCTCGAGTTCTCGATACCGTAGGGGATCATCTCGGGCAGTCGTATATAGATTTGGCCGAGGTCGATCGCGACAACGATGAACAAGCTGAGTCCGATGAGGCTCAACCACAGTTCTTGGCGCAGTCCCTTCCACTTAAGAAAGGTGACGCCGAGCCCAATGAACGCGGCGATGATGATGAGCGATCCACCAATATCGAGAGCGTCACGACCGTACAGTGCCAGTGCCGCCGGAACACTTCCTTTCCCGTAGACGAGGCCGAGCGCCGCGAACGGGGCGATCAACGATCGAGAGGCGTATTTACCGGTCGCGAATTCGAGAGGACTTCCAAACACCGTCCAGTTGAACACGAACCACCAGAAGATTGCGATGGCGGGTGGCAGCACGAACGCGAGCAACTGGTTTCGCATCTCGACGGTCCAGCCGAAGCGCTGGTAGCAGACAATCGCGACAAAGAAGGTGGCGACTGCGACAAAGCCCCAGCCCTCGAAGCGCGAGAGCACGTCAGCGGCGGCGGGAAGGCCACAAAATAGCGCCGTCATTCCAGCTGAGTATGGTCGCTTCGAGGAACTCCACCCGAGCAGACCTGCGACGGTGAGACACGAGAACGCCACGCTGAAAGGTTCGGTCATTGGAACTGCGCTCAAGTACGACCACGAGGGGTTGAGTGCCATGACCATAGCGGCGATCCAGCCGCCGGCGTTGCCGACACCGGTGCGTTCAGCGATTCGATGCAGTGAGACTGCGGTCGCCACGCTGCAGACAATCGTGAAGAATGCTCCACCCACACCCGTGCGCCAGGCCCACATCCACACCGAACCGAGTGAGAAGAAGAGGTGGGGTACTGGTAGCCAGGTCGTGCCAAGTTGCGAGAGCCCCGGGTTCGGTGAGTCCCACAATCGTCGTGCGATGGTCATGTGAGACAGCGAATCACCGAAGCTGTACATGAGATTGTGTCGGTAGGCCCATGTGGCCATGGCGGTCTGAATGAGCAGGGTGACCAGGGCGACGCCCCTCCAGCCGAGCCACCACTGTGCAGGGTCACCTGGTTTGTCGGGGGTCTCGAGAAGGGGGGTCTCTCGGTTGAGGCGCCAGAAGCGGGGTCTCGCGCCGAGAGGTTCCAGTGAACCTAAAAGCGGGTTTGTTTCAACGAGGTGGGCCATGGTTTCAACGACTCAACTCTGTACTCAGTCAGGTTTCTTATGACGAGGCGACGTCTCGACCTCAATGCGGGTGACCGGTGCTCGCTTCTCGCTCGATGCTTCGCTTCGTGGCGCCGCCGCGTCACTGGAGCCGTCGAGCGCCCGTATGCGCTGCTCGCGTCGCGCAGCCCTTCGCAGGCGACGCATCTTGAGCCAGAACCAGAGGAGCCGGAGAATGATGGCCGCGATGATCAATACGATGCCAATAAGGAGCCAAGACGGAATGCCCAGGTTGTTCGCCGGGTTGGCGGCGGTGAGTTGGGTCAAGATCGCTCCGGAACCAACGAGGCGCACGCGTTGGTCGGGGGTCATCACCGCGATCTGCCCGGTACCGAGGCCGAACCACCCACCGAAAGTGACGGTGTTGATCGCCGCGGTGAGGTCGTGCACCAACGACGTTGACTCGTAGGCGCCCGTCATGATCACGTCACGGCCGTTCTGGCTGAAGGCTTCCAATGCTGCGAAGGTTTGGTTGACCGTGTATCCGATGGAAATACCGTTGGTCGCCAGGGTGCGAAACGGTTGGAAGGTGATGGGCGCCTTGAGGGCTATTGAGTCGGCCCGAGAGGCGCCTACGACGACCTCATTC
>JABBNY010000295.1 GCA_019352095.1 Acidobacteriota bacterium | reverse complement strand
TTCACACGGCTGAGGTCGAGGGTTCGAATCCCCCAGCGCCCACCGACCGGGACGGTGCGCGAACCGCATCGCCCGCCATGGCGTCGCCTGCCAAAGGCACGCGAAAGACGGGCTGAATGGCGTGGCGGCTATCCACTCGAATTTCGTGGATGAGGGCCTGCAGGAGTGATTTAACTACGGCTGGTGAGCCTTCGGCGATGGCCTCGTTCACTCGGTCGCGCAGTGTCGCGAGTTCCTCGGGCGAGGCGCACGTGATGTCGGCCTGTTCCATCTCTTCGTTCAGTTCTTCGCGGCGGGCTCGAAGAGCGGTGGCGCGCGTCGCGAGTTCCTTCACTCGTTCACCGCAGAGTGCTTCGGGCATGGACCCCGACTCGAAGGCTCGAAGATAGCGATCAACGCTGGCGTCGACCTTCGTGAGTTCGTTGGTGACGGCCAGTAGTTCGTCGTCGTGGCGTGAGTGACCGTCGCGGGCTTGTAGCTGTGCCTGGCCAACGGCGGCGCGAAAGAGGTCCGAGTCCCCGTAGGCGGCGAGCAAGGAGTCGATGATGGCGCTATCGAGCACGTCGGCGGGGAGCCGGTCGGCGCTGCAAGTCTTGGTGCCGTAGCGCTGGCGCGAACCGCACGTGTAGTAGCGGTAGGTCTCGTTGCGACCGGTCGCGCGCGTGCCCGAGAAGCGCTGGCCGCAGTTGTTGCAGACGACGAGTCCGGTGAGCAGGTAGTCCGACGCGTTGGTGGCGCGCTTGGCGCTGTCCTCTGCGCGCTCGTCGAGGATCACCTGCGCGGCGTCAAAGAGTTCTTCGTCAACGAGGGCGGGGTGACTGCCCTCACACCACCCGTCGCGGTAGCGGACCTGGCCGAGATAGACCCGACTGCGCAGCACCGTGAGGACCGACTTGAAGGACCAGGGCTTGCCCGAGCGGGTCACCAGGCCCGCAGCGTTGAGCCAGTTGGCGACGGCGTGACTGCCGAGGTGCTGGTTCGCGTAGAGGTTAAAGAGCACCGGCACGAGAGGCGCTTCGGACTCATCCACGCTGAGGCGACCCTCGCCTTTCACCGCGCGGTAGCCGTAGGGGGCTTGGCCGCCGCACCAGCCGCCCAGGCTCGCCTTGCGGTCCATGCCCGCGATCACCCGGTCGATGATCGTCGCGCGCTCGAATTCGGCGAAGACGCCGAGCATCTGGACCATCATGCGCCCCGCCGGTGAGGTCGTGTCGAAGGGTTCGGTCGCCGAGCGAAAGCCCACGTTCACGCTGTCGAGGGTCTCCAATATCTCGGCGAGCCCGCGCACACTGCGAGAGAGCCGGTCCACGCGAT
Organism: Acidobacteriota bacterium; assembly: GCA_019352095.1. GTDB lineage: Bacteria > Actinomycetota > Acidimicrobiia > Acidimicrobiales > RAAP-2 > RAAP-2. The sequence continues at coordinate 1,427 of JABBNY010000295.1, read as the reverse complement.
AGACGAGCAGGAGATCGAACTTCCCGGCCTTGGCGGCGCGCAGCGCGCTGGTGAGTCCCGGACGTTCTAACTTCGCGCCCGACATCTGGTCAGTGAAGGTGGACACCAGTTCCCAGTCCTCTTGGCTCGCGACGTAGTTGCTCAGCTTCTCGGACTGCGCGCCGAGGGAGTAGGGCTGGTTGACCTCATCGGTCGAAATCCGGGTGTAGGTGGCGATGCGCACGATGCTCTCCTCAATCGGTGTTGGTGGACACAACTTCAAACACAGTGAACGTCCACGTTGCTAGTCAACCATGCGTCGACGCTGTGACATCGAATGGTTCGATCACGGCACCGGCGGGGCGACCCCCAGACACCGTTCGGACGAGTACGGACTCGAGGAGCGTCGCGAGCGCGATTGTCGCGCGGGTCTCGTCGACGTTCGAGAGATCGACGAAGACGGGTGCGTTGATGCACAGCGAAACCGAGGCGCTGTCCTTCGGCGTCGTTGGTCGAGGGGGTTGCACGGGCTTGCCAGGTCCGGGACCACGAGAGCCGGGGTAGGCAACTTTCGGGCGGGGGTTCTTGCGCGGCGTCACGGCTCTACTGCTTCGAAGTCGAGGAAGTGACGAGGCCGCTCGTCCCAGGGGTCGGCGTCATGTCGTTCGATGCAGCGGGCTTCACGGGCCTCGGTGCGCGACTGCATCTTTTCCCTTTGGCCCTGCAACGCGAGCCAGGCATCACCGAGGCTCCGCCAACCCACCCCAATCCACTTCCACACGCCGACATTGATCGACAGTTCGTTGTGTGCGGTGCCGTGTTGGCGATTGATGCGCCAGGTCTGGCGTTCGGACCGCAGGAACTTGAAGGTCACCGAGTAGCGCCTCGACTTGGTGAGCCAGTGCCCGCCAAAGCCGAGCGAGTGCGCCCACGTGCGCAGCTTCGAAAGATGAGTCAGTGCGCCAAGTCGCCACGCCGTCTCGACCAGGCGGCGAAAGTGTGCTGACACGTTGCGTGCGTCGAGGTCGTCGAGGCTCGTGAGGCGTCGATCCAGTGCGCCCAGGTCATCGGTGGATTTTGTCGCGTACTTGGCGACGTAGTTGGCGAAGGCGCGCGAACTACGTCGTGACTCACCACGGTTGGTCGCGTTTCCGTCGACCTCGCTAGCGTTGATGACGCGAACGTCGAGTTGTCGACCCCACCGGGCGCTCCCGAGTGCGGTGTCGGAGAATCCTACGGGCAGCGGAGCCGACACCTTCGTGGCGGCGGCGCGAATGGCCAAGGTCAGGAGCTGCGTGCTGATCCACGGAGGCACACTTCCTTCGTCGTCGCGGGGATCGACGCGCAGTATCGCGTGCAGGTGCACGACGCCGCGGCGTTGGAACTCGGCGACCTTGGCGAAGGAGAGTCGCACTGACTGGTCCAGTTCTTTCACGCTCATCTCGCAG
>JABBNY010000032.1 GCA_019352095.1 Acidobacteriota bacterium | reverse complement strand
CACTCGTTCTTGCTCGGGCCGCGTTGCCTCAGGAGCGACGCTACGTCGTCAATGTATTTATCGACGAAGTACAGGATTACTTAGCGCTTCCTACGGATCTCGAGGATGCATTCAGTCAGGCCCGGAGTTTGGGCGTCGGATTTACGATTGCCCATCAGTACCGGAAACAACTGCCCCCAAGTTTGCGCTCCGGTGTCGACGCGAACGCTCGCAACAAGATCATTTTCGGCCTCAATTCTGAGGACGCCGCAGATCTGGCGAAACAGGCTCCCGAACTCGACATGCAGGACTTCATGTACTTGCCTCGCTTTGGGATTTATACCACTCTCTTACAAGACGGTTCTTCGACTGGCTGGTTCTCCGCGCGGACGCTTCCTGCAGATGCGCCAACAAGTGATCCCGTCGATATGCGAGCGCGTTCGGCCCAGAAATATGGACGCGACATTCTCGACATCGAGGCGGAGCTTCGCAGTCAAACAGGACCCACTTCGGATTCCGCAGCCACGACAACGAGCCCCGATGGCGCAATCGGTCGACGGCGCGCCAAGGGGTCACCGTCATGATGGCCCGTCAGATCGGTTGTCAGATCGCGACGACTCGACTCGTTCAACGACCCCCGTACTTCGGGCATTGTCACCTCGCAGTGGATAAGACTCCGCTGGTCTCCCAGCGGAACTTGTCCCTACCGGACTGCCAAGTCGGAGGTCCGTCGTGAAGCCGTTTCGCTTTGATGAGTTGGCCAGCCGATTGGGTGAACGCGACTGGGAGATCATCACCACGGTGAGGTCATTCAAGTACCTCACGACACGGCAGATCTCGCGGCAGCACTTTGGGCTCTCCACGGATGAAGGCCTGATTCCGCGCCACGCCAACCACGCCCTCGCCCGACTGCGAGAGTTGGGGCTACTTACCAATCTGGAGCGTCGAATCGGTGGGGTTCGCGCCGGATCTGGTGGACATGTTTGGCAGATCACCGACTTGGCCCGACGCCTGCTGGGCGACCACCTGAACGAATCAGACAACGGACGAATCCGCGTGTTCGAGCCGAGCACAACGTTCTTGGAACACACCTTGGCGGTGGCTGAAGTCGTCATCTCTTTGCAGGAAGTGGCCAACGGCGCTGAGATCAAACTGGCGCACCTTCAAGTCGAACCAGAATGTTGGCGTTCGTACCTCGGACCGTCGGGCGAAACGAGATGGCTCAAGCCCGATCTGGCAGTTGTCACGGAGTCCGGTGGATTCGAGGACCACTGGTTCATGGAGGTTGATCGCGCGACCGAACCACCTAATCGCGTGATAAAGAAGTGTCGCCAATACGAGGAATATCGGCGTAGCGACCGCGAACAAGCCAAACACGGCGTCTTTCCGGCTGTGGTTTGGGTCGTACCCAATGTACGACGTCGTGATCAGATCCGTGAACGTTTGGCCAGTGAAGTCGCTAACGCTGACTGGCTCTTCACAGTCGTGACACCGTCGGATCTTGGGGCGCTGGTTGTCGCCGGTTCTACTGACTTCAATAATTCGGGAACAAGTCGTCCAGAGGGGACGAAATGAGCCAATTTGCGGAAGATTCGCCTTGGTTGGACGATGACGAAGCCATAAACGCACTGGACAATTCAGCACAACAGAGCGTTAATGGAGAGGACAATATTAAAGGAGCTCCTCTAGTGAATCCAGCGGCCGCCACACTTCAATCAAACGAAACCAACTTGCTCGTCCAAGCCCTGACGCCCAAGGTGGCCGTCAGCTACTTGCGTGTCTCGACACGAGACCAAGCGCGCCGGGGCGGCGGAGACGACGAAGGTTTCTCAATTCCGGCCCAGCGTGACGCCAACCGACGAAAGGCGGCGAGCTTGGGCGCGATCATTACCAAAGAGTTTGTCGATCGCGGCGCGTCCGCTCGATCAGCCAACCGCCCAGAACTCCAGGGGATGCTCGAATACCTAGCCGACCATGATGTTGACTACGTGATCGTTCACAAGCTCGATCGTCTGGCTCGTAGTCGAGCCGACGATGTTGAAATTACAAAGTCCCTCGACGAGTTCAACGTTCGACTTGTTTCGACCACCGAGTCCATTGATCAGACGCCATCGGGCATGTTGTTGCACGGCATCATGTCGAGCATCGCCGAGTTCTACTCGCGAAACTTGGCAGCCGAGGTCATGAAGGGAATGACCCAGAAAGCGCGTATGGGTGGAACCGTGGGGCGTGCGCCGCTTGGTTACCGAAACCATCACACCGTTGACACTGAAGGTCGCGAGATGCGTACGGTGATTCTCGACGTCGAACGAGCACCGCTTGTGATCTTGGGATTCCATCTCTACGCAACTGGCGACTGGACGATTTCCGGGCTTATCGGTCACCTCAACCAGCGGGGTCTGACAACGACTCCCACACCGAGGATGCCGTCGCGTCCGATCACCGAAGGGCTCCTGCATAAGGTTCTCACCAATCCTTACTACAAGGGCCAGACCAAGTTTCAAGGCGTTCAGTACAACGGGCGTCACGAGGCACTCGTCGACGAGGCAACCTGGCAACGGGTTCAGGACGTCCTCGCATCCCACGTCAATGGCGAACGAGTCCGCAAGCATCCACATTTCCTAAAGAGCACGGTGTACTGCGGGCAGTGTGGTGAACGCCTCTTGGTACAGCACTCCACCTCCGCGTCCGGCATGAAGTACCCGTACCTCTCTTGCGCGGGGCGCCACTCGAAGCGCTCCGATTGCACCTTGCGATCAGTACTGATCTACGAAGTAGAGAAGAAGTTGGAAGAGCACTATCAACGGATGCAACTTGATTCGAAGTTTCGCGAGAATGTAGAAGCAATGATCCGTGACGAGTTTCGTAGCACTCGCGAACATGTCGAAGCCGAACAGGGTGACCTTAAGCGCGAGCAGGAGAAGCTTGAACGCGAACGTCAGAAGCTCTTGGAGGCGCATTATGCGGGCGCGGTCCCCATTGATCTTCTCGGTCGCGAGCAAGAGCGAATCTCGCGGGCACTTAATAAGATCGCCACCCAGCTCGCGGCGACCAGCCTGGAGTTTGAGGCAGTCGAACGAAACCTTCAGTTAGCACTAGACCTGACAGTCGACTGTGGTGCTGCCTATCGGGATGCCCCAGAGCACATCAAGCGGATGTTCAACCAGGCGTTCTTTGCGAAGGTGCTCGTCATCCAAGACGACGAGAGCACCGGAGAAGTGCGGCTTGAGGCCGAACTTCGTGAACCGTTCGATACTTTGCTCGGAAGTGACCTGAAGACGGCTGAGGCGGCCCTACAGCGGGCACACAAACCCATAACGGTCGTCAAGGGCCGTAAGAGCATCCTCAGAGGTGCCGTCCGGGGTCTTCATCAGGTCAATAGTTTCAGTAACAGACTTTTGGTGGAGGTAAGGAGATTCGAACTCCTGACCCCTTGCATGCCATGCAAGTGCTCTACCAGCTGAGCTATACCCCCAAAGGTCTATTGATATTAGCAGTCTGAGAGCGGCTGCCAATTTGGCGCAATCGCGACCACGGGAACGACTGCCTCGTGGAAATGTCTAGCCCCAGACCTCGTTCGCGGTTTCAACCACCAGACGAAGCTTCGCTTTTTGTTCTTCGAAGGTCAGGCTGTTCCCTTCAACGGTAGAAGAGAACCCGCATTGTGGTGAAAGGCAAATTTGGTCGAGTGGCACGAACTGGCTGGCCTCCTCGATGCGACGCTTCAGTTGATCCTTTGACTCGAGCGCACCTTTCTTCGTGGTGACGAGGCCGAGCACGACCATCTTGCCCTTAGGCATGAAACGAAGTGGCTCGAATCCGCCTGAACGGGCATCGTCGTACTCGAGAAAGAAGCCATCAACGTCGAGTTCGTTGAACAGGGCCTCGGCGACGAAGTCGTAGCCGCCCTCGGCAGCCCAGTATGACTGGAAGTTACCTCGACAGGAGTGGGTGGTGATCGACATGCCTTCGGGGCGATTGGCAATGGCAGCGTTGATCTGCTTTATGTATCGAAGGTGTTGATGGTCGGCATCCTCGCCACGCTCAGCGATCATCTGACGTTGAGCCGGGTCGTTCAAATACGCGAGTGACGTGTCATCGAGTTGCAGATACGTGCAACCCAACTCACCCAGGCGTCGAACCTCTTCGGCGTAGGCGGCCGAGAGGTCGTGCCAGAACTGGTCAACGTTGGGGTAGATGGCGGGATCGATTGCCGCCGCGCCACCGCGGTAGTGCACCATGCTCGGTGATGGAATGGTGAGTTTTGGGGTGGCGGTGGTGACGTTGTTCTTGAGGAACGTGAAAGCGTCGGCGAAGATCGTGTCTGTGAGCGTGACCTGGTCGTTCACTTTGAGCGCGGCTGACGTGAACGATGTCGTGCCTTCAGCATTCTTGAACGCGACCTGGAGTTGCTCGTCGGTCTTGGCGATACCGCCGAGCTGGTAAATGAAATCCATGTGCCACGAGGTGCGTCGGAACTCGCCATCGGTCGCAGACTGCAGGCCAATCTCTTCTTGAAGCTTGATGGCGTCGATGATCGCAGAGTCTTCGACCGACTTGAGCTCATCGGCGTCGATGCGTCCGGCTTTGAATTCCTCACGCGCTTTCAGCAACGGTGCAGGACGAAGGAGGCTCCCGACGTGATCGGCACGGAATGGTGGCGTGTGGCGCTTTGTCATGATGACGAGAGTACACAGTTGTTGACTCGTGAACCACCCGAAATGAGAATCTCGTGCCAGGATTGCTGTCCGTTCGCCCCGGAGTAGGGGAAAATCCGTACGTGGCCTGACGGTCACTGGTGCAACTACTCGAACGAATTAAGCAGTGCGTCGGCCAAGGCGACGGGCTGGGAGAGGAACGGTGAATGTCCGCTCGAGAGAACCGTGACGTCATCGCAGCGGTCAGCCATAATCGACTGGGTGGCGGGGTCGATGGCGCGATCTTCGCTGCAGGTGATGTAGCGGGTACGCACGTCGAGGTCAACTGAGGTGCGTACACTTCGAAAACTAGCGAGAGTCTGCGTGGAGAGATGGTCGAGTGCCCACTGCGCGAGCTCGGCGTCACAATCGTTGTAGAGCGCGTCACGGGCGATGTCAGGCCGCAATCGTAAGATCTCGCCATCCACGTAGATCGCTTCGTCTAGCCGGGTACGTGCTTTTGCAGCCCTTGACGCGTCGGTTGAGCTCTCACCGCGTTGGGGGAGGAGCGCTGCGACGTAGATCAACCCACGCAGGTCCTCGATGTCCGGCGCGGCTTCGGTGATGACACTTCCGCCGTAGCTGTGGCCGACGAGCAGTACTGGTCCAGCGCCCCTCGTCACCTCGACGACTGACGAAGCGTCGTCCCTGAGATCCGTGGTTGCGCTGGTGCCTACTTGGCTGCTCGGCAGGTCCAGCGCGCGCCACGTGGCGCCACGCGCGTCGAGCACACGCGTCAGGTCACGCCAGCACCAGGCGCCGGCCCATCCACCGTGGACGAGGACAAAGATTGGTGACGACATGCGACCTCAGCTTTCAATGGAGAGGATAGGTCGCCGTTTCCCTAGAATGTCGTGATGGCCCGCCCTTTTGATGTAGCAGCGATTGAAGAGAAGTGGCAAGCGCGCTGGCTAGATGACGGCACGTATGAAGTCGACAATGACGACCCTCGTGAGCGCTTCTACGCCCTGTGCATGTACCCCTACCCCTCGGGGGCCGCTCACCAGGGGCATATCCGTAATTACACCTTTGGTGACCTGATCGTGCGCTATCAGACAATGAAGGGCAAAGCGGTCCTGTCACCCTTTGGTTTCGACTCCTTTGGCCTTCCCGCAGAGAACGCCGCCATCAAGGCGGGCAGCCATCCCAGGCTCTTCACCGACGCGCGGATGAAGGAACTCAAGTCATCGGTGCGCCGTCTGGGCGCGGTGTACGACTGGCGCCGCGAGGTCTTCAGTCACGATCCGGGTTACATGAAGTGGGCTCAGACGATCTTTCTCGCCTTCTGGAAGGCTGGCCTCGCGTATCGGGCCGAGGCGCCGGTGAATTGGTGTCCCGGGTGCGCGACGGTGCTCGCGAACGAGCAGGTGAACCCCGATGGGACATGCGACCGATCGGGTGACCTCGTCGAGCGCAAGAACCTCGAGCAATGGTTCTTCAAGATCACCGACTACGCCGAGGAGCTCTTGAGCGACGTCGACGCGCTGGAATGGCCCGAGCGCGTGAAGACGATGCAGCGTAACTGGATCGGACGCTCTGAGGGTGTGGAGTTCGCCCTGGCGCTCGCGAGCGACCCCTCGCGAGGACTGCGGGTCTTTACGACACGCCCCGACACCGGCTTCGGTGTCACGTACGCGGTGGTGGCGCCCGAGCACCCCTTGCTCGATGAGCTCACGAGTGACGCCCAGCGCGATGCGGTCCAGGCCCTGGTGGAGCGCGCCACTTCGGCGAGTGAGTTGGAGCGGACCTCGTCATCGGATGCGGGTGAGGGCCTCGAGAAGCGCGGCGCGTTCACGGGCAGCTACGTGATCAATCCATTCACCAACGAGCCGGTTCCGGTCTACGTCGCGGACTACGTCCTTGGCACCTACGGCACGGGCGCGATCATGGCGGTACCCGCGGAGGACGAACGGGACTTCGCCTTCGCTCGCGTACACGGACTGCCCGTCGTTCGAACCGTCGAGCCGCCTGCTGACTTCGAGGGTGGCGCCTTCTCCGGCGACGGCCCACACATCAACTCGGGCTTCTTGGACGGCCTCGACACTACGAGCGCGAAGATCAAGGCCACCGAGTTTCTCGTGGCCAACGCGCAGGGTGAGGCGAAGGTCAACTTTCGCCTCCGTGACTGGCTGGTGTCGCGTCAACGATTCTGGGGCTGTCCGATACCGGTGGTCTACTGCGACGTGCACGGCATCGTTGCGGTGCCCGAGGATCAGTTGCCGGTCGTTGCACCCGATGATGTGACCATGGACAAGAGTGGCCAGTCTCCGCTCGCGACCCACGAGGGGTTTCGCACGACAACGTGTCCCGTGTGTGGTGGTCCGGCCCGTCGAGAGACCGACACAATGGACACCTTCACCGATTCCTCGTGGTACTTCCTTCGCTACGCCGATCCCTTCACGCCGGACAAGGCCTTCGATCCGGTCGAGGTGGCCAAGTGGATGCCGGTGGACCAGTACATCGGTGGCATCGAACACGCCATATTGCACCTGCTCTACGCGCGCTTCTACATGAAGGCGTTGGTGGATGTGGGGCTCGCACCAGGACTGCCCCGTGAGCCCTTTCGACGATTGTTCACCCAAGGGATGATTCGCCTCGACGGGGCCAAGATGTCCAAGTCGAAAGGCAATCTGATCGCTCCCGAGAAGTACTACGAAACGGTGGGTGCAGACGGACTTCGACTCTTTCATCTCTTCGTCGGACCGCCAGCGGACGACGTTGACTGGACGAGCCAGACCGAAGAGCTCATCGAAGGGTGCGGACGATTTCTCGACCGCTTCTATCGACTCTGTGACGAGCATGAGGTGAACTTCCACGACCCGTTCGACGAGAGCGACCTCGCTGTTCGTCACGCAGTGCACCGCACCGTGCAGCGCGTCAGTGACGACTTTGAGCGCTGGAGTTACAACACCGCGGTCGCCGCCATCATGGAACTGTTGAACACAGTCTCGAAGTGGGCGCGTAGTGAGCATGGGGCCGACAAGAAGACATTCGATGAAGCCATTGAAACGATGCTCAAGATGCTCGCACCTATGTCCCCGCACATCGTTGCCGAGATCTGGGAGCGACGTTTCCCTGGTCAGTCGTCAGTGCATGAACAGTCCTGGCCCGTCGCAGATCCCGCGCTCGTACGAGAAGAGACCGTCACGATGGTCGTCCAGCTCAACGGCAAGGTGCGTGCTCGCCTTGAGGTGGCGACGACGTTGAGCGAGAGTGACGCTGCAGAGTTGGCGCTGGGCGCCCCTGAGATCGCGCACGATCTCGTCGGTGCGACGGTGAAGCGGGTCGTCGCTCGACCGCCGCGTCTGGTCAACATCATCGTCTGATGGCGCGCCATTCATCTTCGACGCAGACTTCAATACACGTCGAGCCACCGCGGTTCGATCGTCCGGAAGTTGAGATTCGCGCCTCGTCACGACGCAAGAAGACTGGTACCGCACACTGGTCGGGCAGTCGGATCGTCGTGCAGATCCCGGCGCGTCTTCGCGGTCGCGAACGAGCGGTGTTCGTGGACAACCTGGTCGAGCGCTTGCTCACCCAGCGTCCTCAGAACGCCGCGGGTGACGCGTCACTCGAAGAGCGAGCGAACGTCCTCGCCGAGCTCTACAACGACGGCGTTGTACCGGGATCGGTTCGCTGGGTCACCAATCAGAACGCACGCTGGGCCTCGTGTTCGCCGGCGTCTCGCGAGATACGAGTCTCCAGTCGGTTGCGCCAGTGTCCCGAGTGGGTCATCGACGCGGTGTTGGTTCACGAATTAGCGCACCTGCAGGAGGTCGATCACTCCGCGGCGTTCTACGAGATCGCGAACCGGCACCCTCGTCAAGAAGAGTGTGGCCACTTTCTCGACGGGTACGCGTTGGGTCTCGGGCTTCGCATTGAAGAGGGCGACGTCGACGCGAGTGCCTAGCGCGCTAGGCGAGGCCGAGTTGGGCCTTGATGTCAGAGGGGATGAAGTTGTTCTCGGTCGTGGTCGTAGCCTCGACCAGGTGCACCAGAAGGTCGGCCACTTCGCTCGGGTCGCGCTGATCAGTGGTGACGAAGTCGCCGACGACGCGAAAGAGTTCCGATTCTGAGCCGTTAAGGGACTGGTCGTTGAACCATTCCCACATGGAGTGGGCCATCCGGTCGTTGAAACCGGTCAAGTAGGGACCGGGGTTGACCAGCGTCACGTCTATCCCCAAGGGGGCAAGTTCACTGCGCATGGCCTTACCCATGGCCTCGAGGGCATATTTGGTCATGGCATACGGGCCAAAGCCCGGTGCGGCGATCACGCCCGCTATCGAGGACATGATGATGATCCGACCGCTCGCGTTCGCCACCATTGCGCGAAGGACGGCTTGGGTGACATTGAGTGTGCCAAAGACGTTGACGTCGAAGAGCCGACGGAGGCGCTCCAAGGGGATATCGGCGAGGGGCCCCGTCTCACCCAGACCGGCGTTGTTGATCAAAACGTCGATGTTCCAGTCGTACACGCGCTGTACGTCGTTCGTCGTGATGTCGAGTCGATGCACCTCGAGCTCGGGCGCCTCGTCGCGAAGCGCGCGCGCCTGCTCGTCGGTTTCGGTGGTGGCGATGACGTGGTGCCCTCGTGCACCGAGCGCGATGGCGGTGAGCTTGCCGAAGCCGGAACCGGCACCGGTGATCATGACGTTCTTCTTCATGAGAGGCAGACTAGGCGATTATCAGCTTGATTCGCCGCGCAAAAATCGCTCGAGTTCCGCCGCCAGCTCATCGCCACTGGGCAGTTCCTCGCCCAGTGAGGTGCCCTCGGTTTCGTCGGCCGCCTCTTCGAGTTCTTCGACCATTGAGGTGTGGTCGGGATTGTTGACGATCAGGTTGTCCACTCGTTGACGCGCTTCCTCGGCGGAAGCGCGAAGTTGACTGGCGTCGAGCGTCAGGCCCGCGATGCGCGCGAGGCCGTCGATGAGCGCGGCCGCTGCCTGGGGATAGGACATCGACGCCACGTAGTGAGGCACACGGGCCCAGAGGGTCACGACATCCATATCCACCTCGGAGAAGCCGAGTTCGAGTGCCGCGCTGATACCGGCGGGCACCTCGAGCTCCCCCGAAACGGTGCCGACGAGTGGCAAGAGGTGCGCGCTCGGCTCGGGGGCGGTGGCGATCACGCGCACTGGTCGCGTATGAGGCGTCGGTGCGGGAAACGCCCCGAGACCCACGACCAAGCGCACGTCGAATCGACCCGCGGAGTCGGTGACGACGTCAACGAAGTCACTCCAATGAAAGTCGGGCTCGGGGCCGACGAGAAAGAGAATGTCCGCACCGTCGCCGTCTTGACCGTAGCGAAGCTGGATCTCGGGCCAGGTCAACTCGGTGGTTATTCCGTCGACGATGCGTGCGACCGGCCGACGGGCGCGTTGATCAATGAAGTACTCGGTGTCGAAGGTGGCGAGAATCTCGGTGGGGATGGTGTTGAGCATCGTGCTGATGGCGGTACTGGCGCCGAGCCCGGCGTCGATCCAGCCCTCCAGGCATACCACCAGCACCGGTTCGCTCAACTCAGGGTCGGCTAGGAAGATGATGCGGTCGTAGATTTCATCGTCCATTAGTGCTGCTCCAGAGTCTGCTTCGCCAATTCGACGAGCAATTTGATGTGTTGCGGATACTCCTGGACGCTGCCCTGATCACCCGCGGTGGCACCCGCGCTGTAACGAGCGAACACACCTTGCATGATGCAAGCCAACTTCCAATAACCGAAGGCTTGATAGTAGGCGACCTGACTGACATCCAAGTCGCTGTGACTCGCGTAGGCGCTAAGGACTTGCGCACGGGTGGAAAATCCTGGTGCGGTCGTGGGTGCGGCCCCGAGCAGCGCTTCGGTGGGGTCGGCTGGTTCGGCCCAATAGACAAGCAGGAGTCCGAGGTCCGCCATGGGGTCGCCCAGTGTGCATATCTCCCAGTCGAGGATTGCCTTCACTGCACCGTGGTCGTCGAGAACCGTGTTGTCGAGTCGATAGTCTCCGTGCACGACCGACACACGCTGTTGACGGGGGACCGAGGATGCCAATTGGTCGCCCACTGCTTCGACGATGCCGCCGTAGTCGACGCCTTCTACCGCCATTTGCTCGTATTGAGTCCGCCACCGACGAAGTTGGCGTTCGATGTAACCGTCGTGGCGGGCCAGAGTACCCAAACCAGCCCCATCGACATCGACGTCGTGCAGCTGGGCCAGGGTCGCGGCGAGATTGTCGCCAATCGCGCGCCGCTGGTCGAGCGCGAATGCGGCTGCGGCGTCGTCTCTCGTGCGCAGGATCGCTCCGTCGATGAATTCCATGACGTAGAACGGTCGGTCGTTCACGGATTCATCGGTACACAGTCCCAACGGCCGTGCGACGGGTATGTGCAGAGGGTGCAGCGCCGAGATGATCGTGTGTTCGCGGACCATGTCGTGCGCGGTGGGCAAGACGTGACTGACGGGAGGACGTCGAAGCGCAAAGGTGTTCGCGTTGGCGTCGGTGACCCGAAAGGTGAGATTCGAGCGGCCACCCGCGATCAATTTGAAGTCCAGCGGAGCGACGGCACCCACGTGCTCGCACATCCACTGAGACACCTTCTCCTCGTTGATCCCCATGATCGCATTCTCCATACTCGCGAAGGCTAACAGTGGCGACGCCCCTCGTCTTCGCACCAACCGCGCCGTTAGGCTTGCCGACGTGAGTAACGCAATCTGCGCATTTTCGCGCGCTAATTCAACGGGTACGACTCCTCGCGAGCACCAGTGGACGCTCGTGGGGCGGAGCAGTGCACGGTGAATATCTTTCGGCCTCCGTCACCGTTACTCCTCACCATGGGTGACCAGCACTTCGACGTGACGTCACGCGCATTGGTGATGGGAATTCTGAATCGAACCAAGGACTCATTTTTCGCCCCCGCCGCGACATTTGAGTGGGACGAGTTCTTTCGCCGAGCTGAGCAGTTGGTCGACGAAGGCGCAGACCTCCTGGACGTGGGTGGCGTGAAGGCTGGCCCCGGCGAAGAGGTCACTGAGCAGGAAGAACTCGATCGAGTGGTGCCGGCGATTGGCGAGTTACGACGTCGTTTCGACGTGCCGCTCAGTGTCGACACATGGCGGGCGTCGGTAGCGCGAGCATGTTTCGAACAGGGCGCGAGCGTGGGCAACGATATCAGTGGATTCGCTGATCCCGACTACCTAGTGGTGGCTGCGAGAGCTAGAGCGACGGTTGTCGCAACGCACATCCGACTTCGCCCCCGAGTGGCCGATCCCACGCCGCACTATGACAATGTGACTGCGACGGTGCACGATTTCCTCGTGGAACGAAGGTCGTGGGCCGAGGCCGCTGGCATCAGCGCCGATCGGATCGTGCTCGACGCCGGGCTGGACCTCGGAAAGACCGCCGCCCATTCGTTACAGTTACTTCGCGATTCGCACATACTGGCGTCCCTCGGGTCGCCGCTGCTCCTGTCGGCCTCGAACAAGACGTTTCTCGGGGTCATGTTCGGGCGTGACGTGACCGAACGCCGGGTGGCCTCACTCGACGCGACCGCCCTCGGCATAGCCTCAGGATGCCGGGTCGTGCGCGTGCACGATGTCGCGGGATCGGTGCGAGTGCGTGATGTATTGCAGCGCCTCTTGGAGGTGGGCTGATGGAGAGTTCCATTGTTGTCGTGGGCACCGACTCAACAATGGTGAGTGACGCGCTTCGAACCGCCATCGAGGGAGCACTCGGCGAGCGTGATCCCTCGCTCGCACTTCAGGATTACACGGTGAAAGACGTCGCAAATTCGAGTGGTGAGTCAGTGGTGGCGCGCGTACTCGAGGCGCTCAACACCCCTGCGTTCCTGGTGGATCGGCGTGTGGTCGTCGTTCGCGATGCGCAGTTGATGGTCGCTGACGAAGTAGCGGCACTGCTTTCGTGGATGGTGGACCCGGCACCCGCGACGGTGTTGGTGATAGGGGTCGTCGGCGCAAAGAGCAACAAATTGGTGAAGGCGGGCGCGTCGGTGATCGACGTGAACGTAGGTTCCAGGTCCCAGGACCGGATTGCGTTTGTTGTGGCGAAGTTGGAGGAGCGTCGCGTCACGGTCGACAAGACAACAGCGCAGAAGATTGCCGAGCAGGTGGGCGACGATATTGCTCGCGTTGACTCGCTCGCACGAATCCTGCAGTCGATCTACGGTTCCGCGCCACTGACGTTTGCTCACGTGGCGCCGTACTTGGGCGGCGCGGGTGACGTGCCCGAGTGGGACCTCACCGACGCCATCGACGCCGGTGACGCCACTCTGGCGATCAAGGTCGCGCGTCGCATGCTCGATTCCAAGGGCCGCGCGGCCCTGCAGATCGTCAACATGCTCCAGCGCCATTATTTGCGCATGGTGCGACTCGAAGGCAGTGGTGTTCGAAACGAAGACGAAGCCGCAACGTTGCTCGGCATCAACCGCTATCCCGCCGCTAAGGCGCTGCGAGGGGCTCAGCGCCTGGGTGCATCTCGTCTGGCCGCGTCAGTGCACATGATTACGAATGCGGACGTAGATTTGAAGGGTGGAGTGAGTTATGGCGGCAAAGATCTCGACACCGACCTCGACGTGACGGAACTCACGGTAATCGAAGTGCTGGTCGCTCGCCTCTCGAAACTGACCCAAAGCGCGCGTCGCCGTTAGTGAGTGTGCAGCGCGACGGGAAGGGTCCACACCCGTGACTCGAACTTATTGAATCCTTACTTGGACTTGACCGAGGTCATGTCATTTTCGAGTTTGATTGATGTGGCGTCGACGGCGCCCCCAGCGCACCTCGCCGTGTGGTCGGGTGATGTCGCAGAACATTGTGTATTGCAAGGAGAATCGTCGTGAAAATCTGGAGGAAGCGCGCCACGAACGGTGCACGTCTACTGGGAGCCGGGGCGATGACGCTCGTGATCGCGTCGAGTCTCTTCATGGGGGTAACGTCCGCGTCGGCCGTCGGAACGTCCAAACCTCGTCCGGTCGCCGATCCGACCTTTCTTCTCGCGGTGGGTGCTTCGGTGTCGGTGGGCGTGCAACCTACCGTGCACCATGTGCACGGTTTTCCCACGCACAAGGGCTATACGAACGACCTGATCGCCATGCAGGCCGCTAAGGGAAGACGACTGCAGGTGGTACAGACCGGGTGTCCCGGCGACAGTACCCAGCAGGTCCTCTACGGTGGTGACCACTGCTACGCGCCCGGTGACTCACAACTCCTGCGCGACGTCGCATTTCTTCGCGCGCACCACAACCAGGAAGGTATTGTCACGATCGACCTCGGGTTCAACGACTTGCACGGCTGTCTCTTTCATCAGAGCATTGACATGACGTGCGTCACGCAGCGCATGAACATGCTGGGCGTGCAGTTACCCCAGATCATCACCGCGTTGAAAGCTGCCGCGGGACCCCAGGTGAAGTTCGTGGGCATCAACCACTACAACCCGTATATCGCCGCCGCAATTCATGATCCGACCGCGAAGCCGTTCGCCGATGCGAGTGTGGCGGCCATTGACCTCTTGAACTCGACCTTGGCAACGGTCTACGCCCAAGACGCCATTCCCGTTGCCGATGTGGCCGGCATTTTTCATACCTATGACACGACTCCGGTCGACGTTGCGGGTCTCGGCACGGTGCCGGAGAACGTGGCGCAGATCTGTGCGTTGACCTGGATGTGCCAAGCGCCTCCGTACGGACCGAACCTGCACCCCAACGACCAGGGCTATCAACTCATCGCCAACGCCATCGCCTCGGTCCTGCCCGCATAAAGCGAAGCCCGGGCGCAGAGGTGACGAGCGCTCGAGGTTAGTGACCTTTCAGGGGTTCGCCGAAGAGGGGGGCGAGCAGACACACGTTGGCAAGGCCAGCGATGAGCGGTATGAGCCCGACGACCGACAGGACCACCCAACCGCCCCCGGCAATGAGACCTATCACGATAAGCGCGATGCCAGCCACTATCCGCACTAGACGACCTGTGGCTGATGACATGAACTGTGCAAACTTCATTGATGCTCCTTGCCGTATGGCTTCCCTTTGACCACGCACGAAGCGGGCCCTACTACGACCGTACGCCCGTGGGGGTATCGGACTTCTAAGGGCTTAGGTCACAACATCGCACTGGAGAAGGGATTGAACCCAAAAAATAGCTGGAGTCGACGCAACCAGCGTTGAAGTCGGCGCGAGGGCCGCGCCGCGCAGGGGGTTAGGCGTTCTCGCGAAGGGTGGCGATGCGACGCATCAGGCCGCTCTTCTTATTGGCTGCTTGGTTCTTGTGGATGATGCCCTTCGACGCAGCCTTGTCGATGCGCTTGATCGCGGCGCGAAGTGCGGTCTCTTCGTTCTCGGTACCAACTGCAGCGATTGCGCTCTTGGTGCGGGTGCGCAGTTCGGACTTCACGGCCTTGTTTCGGTCGCGGTCGACGATGTTCTGCTTGTTACGCTTGATCTGGCTCTTGATGTTTGCCACGAAAAACCTCGTTATCAGTGCGCCGAAACGGTCCGGCGGGCTTGATAAGGCTAGCAGGCGTCGTCACTCCCGCACTACTTCGCGGCGTCGGGCGCCGTGACGGGTAGCCTTTCTTCATCGTGGCAACTCCCTCTTCGACCGTAGATTCCAGCAAAATCCGTAATTTTTCGATTATTTCTCACGTCGATCACGGCAAATCAACACTCTCGGACCGCATCCTCGAGATCACGGGCGCGGTGGACCCGCGCTTGATGCGGGCCCAGTACCTCGATTCCATGGACATCGAGCGTGAGCGCGGCATCACGATCAAGGCCCAGAACGTTCGCGTGCACTACGCCGGCCATATTCTTCAATTGATCGACACCCCCGGTCACGTGGACTTCGGCTACGAAGTCTCTCGCTCGCTCGCAGCCTGTGAAGGCGCGGTGCTGCTCGTCGACGCGAGTCAGGGTATTCAGGCTCAGACATTGGCCAACTGTTACCAGGCCCTCGAGAACAATCTCGAAATCGTGGCGGTGCTCAACAAGATCGACCTTCCCGCCGCGGACCCGGAACGATGCAAAGAGGAACTGGACCGCGTGCTCGGGCTGCCCGCAAGTGAGATCCTCTCGATCTCCGCCAAGACCGGAGAAGGTGTGCCCGAGTTGCTGCAGGCGGTGATTGATCGGATCCCCGCGCCGAGCGGTGACCCCGATGCCGCGCTTCGTGCGCTCATCTTCGACTCGTACTACGACCAGTACCGCGGCGTGATCAGTTCGATTCGCATCATCGATGGCACCCTGCACGACAACGTCAAGATCCGCATGATGCAAGCGGGCGAGAACCACGAGATTGAAGAGATTGGCGTGCGCACCCCCGACATGATCAGCGTGTCACAACTCGGACCGGGCGAAGTCGGGTTCATCGTCGCGGGCATCAAAGACGTGGCGGGGGCTCGATCGGGTGAAACCATCACCGAGGCGCAGCGCCCCGCGAGCGAGGCCCTCGATGGCTACCGTGACCCCAAGCCAATGGTGTTCTGCGGGATCTATCCGATCGATGGCGACGACTTGCCCGACCTGCGCGATGCGCTCGACAAATTGAAACTGAACGACGCGTCGATCACTTACGAACCCGAATCCTCGCACGCACTCGGATTCGGGTTCCGTTGTGGGTTTCTCGGGCTCTTGCACATGGAGATCGTGCGCGAACGACTCGAGCGCGAGTTCAACCTGGCGCTGATCGCGACCGCACCGTCGGTGGTCTACCGGGCCTATCTGACCGACGGCAGCGAAGTGAAGATCGACAATCCGACGGACCTGCCCGATCCGAGCCGCCTTGACCACATCGATGAGCCCATGCTGCATATCTCGATACTGACACCGTCTGAGTATCTGGGGACCGTGATGGACTTGTGCCAGTCGCGACGCGCCGAGATGATCAAGATGGACTACCTCTCGACCGAGCGCGTCGAACTGCGCTACACGATCCCTCTCGCGGAAGTGGTCATTGATTTCTTCGACGCGCTGAAGAGTCGCACCAAGGGCTACGCGAGCCTCGACTACGAGCAGAGCGGTTACATCACCTCGAATTTGGTGCGCGTGGACCTCTTGATCAACCACGAGCCCGTTGACGCGTTCTCGACAATCGTGCATCGCTCGAACGCCGACTACTACGGCAGAAAGATGGCGGAGCGATTGAAAGAACTCATTCCTCGCCAGATGTTCGACGTACCCATCCAGGCAGCGGTCGGGGGACGCGTCATCGCTCGCGAGACCGTGAAGGCCCGACGAAAAGACGTCCTCGCCAAGTGCTACGGCGGTGACATCACGCGAAAGCGCAAGCTCCTGGAAAAGCAGAAAGAGGGCAAGAAGCGCATGAAAAACCTTGGTCGCGTCGAAGTGCCCCAGGAGGCGTTCGTCGCTGCACTGAAACTTGAGGATTGACTAGTAGCCCGTTGTCTCGTCGATGCATTCACGAAGCAGGTCCGCGTGCCCGCAGTGGCGGGCGTACTCCTCGATCATGTGCAGGTGGATCCAGCGAAGATCGACCTGGCGCCCATGGCGAAGCACCGGGGCGATTTCGTCCAGGTCGTGATCTCGGATGAGAGCCCGTGACAGTTCACACGTCTCGAGGTAACGACGCGCAACCTCGTCGAGCGGCGTGTCGCTCAGATTATTGAAATCGCCGTCGGGGTCACCACCCTTGTAGAAGAGTTCGACGTCGAGGCCTGCGAAGATGACCTGAAACCAGTACTGCTCGACAACACTCAAGTGGCGCAGAATCCCGAGCAGGGTCATGGTCGACGGTGGGACTGACGCGCGAGCGAGTTGCTCGAAGCTCAAGTCGGCGCATTTCATCACCAACGTGGCGCGATAGAACTCGAGCCACGCCGTCAATTGCTCGAGTTCGGAGCCCGTCAGCTCGAGTTCCGCCCGCTCGGGCATGGGTATTGTCACGCGATCACTCTATGACGGTGGGTGCGCCGACGGGCGGGGTGAGCGCCAACCAACGACCGTGCGGATGCGCCCAACCCCACGACGACGTGCGCTGGTGGGGTTGG
>JABBNY010000294.1:1025-2757 GCA_019352095.1 Acidobacteriota bacterium | reverse complement strand
GTCGACCTGTCGCCACGGTGGCCCGAGAACTTGGACTGCACGAACAGTCACTCGGCCGTTGGGTGAGCGCCTTCAAGACTCGTCAAGCCGGGGGCGAAGCCCTGACCGAGGCCGAGCGAGCGGAGTTGACTCGCCTGCGCAACGAGAACGCGGAGCCGAAACTGGACCGAGCATTCTTAAAAAAAGCGTCACTCTTCTTCGCCCAGGAAGTCTCGGATGCGAACGCCAAGCGTTCGAATTGATGCACGCGCAGAAGAGCAACTTTTCCATCACCCGCATGGTGCGACTCCTGGAGGTTTCACGCTCGGGCCACTACACCTGGTGTCATCGCGCGCCCTCACCGAGCGCGCTACGCCACGAGCGACTCGAAGCGAAGGTGACTTGGTTCAACGGGGAGTCTGACGAGGTGTCGGGGTCGCCCAAGATACTCATGAACCTGCGTGAGGACGGTGAGGTGATCTCCAAGAAAACCGTCGCCAAGATGATGCGACGCCTGTGCTTGAAGGGCATGTGTCCCAAGAGATGGAAGACCACCACCGTCATCGACTCATTCAACGCCTACCCCGTTGACGCGGTGCAGCGTCACTGGGACACGGGGGCTCTCAACCAGGTGTGGGTTCGGCGATATCTCCTACCTGCGCACCTGGGAAGGTTGGCTCTACCTCGCGACGGTCATCGACGCGCACTCGCGACGCGCCATTGGCTGGGCGATTGATGAACACATGAGAGCCGACCTCGTCGAAGACGCACTGGCCATGGCGATCTCACTACGTGGTGAGCTACCCGAGAAGGTCATCTTTTATAGCGACAGGGGCAATATGCGTCGAGTCAGATCACCGCGTTCGCCGACGCCAACGGCCTCACGCGCTCGATGGGTTACACCGGGGTGTGCTGGGATGATGCAATGGCAGAGAGTTTCTTCGCCACCCTCAAGGCCGAATGCTACTACCGACGCGTGTGGCCCACCAAGAAAGGTGCTCGTCTCGCCGAGGGACAGTGGATCGAGGATCGAGGATCGCTACAACCGTCGTCGCCTGCACGCCTCACTCGGACAGGTCTCACCGGTCAACTTTGAAATGCAATACTTAACCAACACCGCGGCCCTTAAGAAGGCCGCTTAACCCGTGTCCACTGAACGGGGTCAAGGCCAGATTACGGCAACTCGGTCAAAACGGACCTCACTGTCGTTTACATACATTGATTTGTATCAGCGGCGATGTGATCTATTGTGGTAATATTTTGACATCAACAGTAGTCAACATAAACACACATCAGGGAGGATTCTGTGCCAATCGCCATTTCGCCGTCCGTATGCCGGCTTTCGGCTATGGCCACACGTTGCGGCTCCCTTCCAAGGCGGTCGTCGAAGTGCGGCAACACACTCTCCGTGGCGACCGATCGACCGCTGGAGCGTGCCTAATGCACGAGTTTCTGTCCGACAAGCCCTCGATCACGTGGGACCCAAGCCGCAAGGGGGCGTTGGCGGGCGTTCGCGTTCTCGACCTATCCCGTTTCATCGCGGGGCCCGTTACGGCTCAGAACCTTGGTGACCTCGGCGCCGACGTCATCAAAGTAGAGCGCATCGGCGGCGAGGACACCCGCCACAATGAGCCTCAGTACAACGGAAAGAGCTTGTACACCGCGATCTTCAACCGCAACAAGCGGTGTGTGACCATCAACACGCGCAGCGTGGAGGGTCAGAAACTCCTCCTCGATCTGGCTCGTTGGGCAG
>JABBNY010000294.1:0-1015 GCA_019352095.1 Acidobacteriota bacterium | reverse complement strand
CATCGTTGAAAACTTCCGACCGGGCACGCTCGAGAAGATGGGCCTCGGGCCCGCGGCGCTGCGCGAGGTAAACGACGACATCATCGTGGTGTCAATCTCTGGGTTCGGGCAGACAGGGCCGCAAAGTGACCAAGTACTGCTCGACTGCATCGCCCAGGCGCAATCCGGGCTCATGTCCCTGAACGCAAATGCTGATCTTGTCCCGGTGCTGACCAAGATCTTTCCTGCTGACTCGCTTGCTGCGGCCTACGCGACGGCCGCCACGTTGGGAGCGCTCTACCACCGAGAGAAGACCGGGGAGGGGCAGTACGTGGATCTCTCGGTCTTTGACTCGTTGATGTACGCCATCGGAACGTCTATCCCCTCATACTTGGTCAACGATGTGACCCCGCCCCACAATGGCAATCGAGACGACTATAATTCGCCAGCCAACATCTTTCCGACTAGCGACGGCTACGTATATCTGCACGCCGGAACGCAGAGCTTCTGGGCGCGACTGTGCACGGATATCCTGCAGCACCCAGAACTCGTGGACGATCCCCGTTTCAAGACGGTATCTGCGCGAATGACCAACATGGTGGCCACAGAGGCGATGGTTACCAAATGGACATCGGTGCGACCTGGTGAGGAGGTCGAGGCGACGTTCCGACGGGTCGGCATCCCATGCGGGATCGTCACCGACATTCCTCAGGCGGCGGTAAATCCGCAAGTGTGGGCGCGGGAGATGCTCGTCAGAACGACCGATACAAAGGGTGACGAAATCGTTCTGTACGGCAGTCCGCTGAAGTTCTCGAAGTCGCCAGTCCAATTCCGCTACGCCCCACCGCAGGTGGGCGAGCACAACGTAGGAGTGCTGACCGAGATCCTTGGGCTCTCGAGCGACCAGATCAAGGTACTTCAGGAGAAGGGCGTCATTTGATGACTGACAACAGCGAGCAGTTCTTGACCCGAGACTCTGGCACGAGGCCCCAAGGCTACGGAAACGTTCAAATCTCCGAGGAACTTGGCCCGATCC
>JABBNY010000031.1 GCA_019352095.1 Acidobacteriota bacterium | reverse complement strand
TCACGTGTGGCTGTTTTCGACCAGCGGGCGTGGCTGTTTTGGGCCAGCGTTCACACCCATCCAAGGTTTGGCCGGTCCCGGGCGTCCTAAAGGCATCCAGAAACCACCGAGAACCCGCTATCCGGTGGTCAAGAAAGCAGCATGACAGTCCGAAGGGTTCAGTCGCGAATTGAGGTGCGGAGCCGAAACGGCTTACTCTCATCGTCACGCCACCGAAATCCGCACCGTTCCTGCGCGGACATCGACGGCGCCTGGCCAGTCGGAAGGAACGTGGTGCGACCTGTTGGGAGTCATCTGGCGCTCCCGGTATGTAGCGAGATTCCGATCGTCCTGTTCCACGTGAATTCGAGGATGCTGAAGAAGCGCAGCGGTACGCAGGGATGTCGTCGGAGCCGTCAACTCGCCGGTGCTACCAGAGCGTGCACTTACGCTTGCGCAAAAAGGTGACCGGTACGGTCGATTCATTCGACCAGGTTGACCAGCGGCTCCGAAAGGTTTGAAAAGGGTCCGCTAAGGTCCGCTTCGAATGGCGTCAGAACCACGGCTGCTATCTGTTAAGATAGCAATATGACTACAGCCAGCTCCGTAATCCTCAAGATTCGTAAGGCGAATGGATTCACCCTGCGTTCTCTCGCGGAGCGCGCCGGCACGTCGTCGGCGACTCTTTCAAATTACGAACTTGGAATTAAGGAGCCTCGCCTATCAACCTTGGAACGCCTAGTGGAAGCGAGCGGCTCGAAACTCTCAGTTGAAATCATCCCAGCTACCATCAACGGCCGTTGGAACGACGCTCGGGTCAGTGCGGCCGAAAGTTCAAGTCGAGTCGCTGATGCGATTCGAGGCAATATGGAGGAGGTTGCTTTTCGAATTTGTCTCGAACTGATCGATGACCTGAATGCAGTCACGCCCTACCGCCTGGAACAACTCACCAGAGACGCACCGCCTTTCACGGGTGACTCTCGCTATGACGCCTTGATCGCAGCCATCGTGGAGAACGCTTGTGTCAGCAACAGTGCTCCTACGCCACCGTGGGTCTACGAGACCACTCGATCAGTCGAGAAGTGGTACCTCACCGACATTGAATCCCTCCATGGGGAGGCCGATCGTGAGACACCCCCTATATACCGACGACACGGTGTTTTCATTCTTGAAGACGAGTTGTCGCGCGCCTAATGCTCACTCAAGAAGAAGCCGAAGCGGCCTTGCAAGACCTCGTCGCGGAGCTTGAGCAACGCGGACACAAGTCAAGAATCTACATCGTTGGCGGAGCCGCGCTCATGCTGGGTTTTGGTGCTCGTGACGCCACAAGAGACATCGACGCCGTCATCACCCCTCGCGCTGAGATTTTACGGATCGTGGCTGAAGTTGCTCGTCGAAGAGACCTCACGGACGACTGGCTGAATTCAGCGGCAGCTATGTACGTACCACCCTGGCCAGATGACCCGAATCCACGAATCATCATCTCGACCGAAAAAGTGCAGATTTCAATCGCGTCGGCCGAGATGTTATTGGCCATGAAGATTCATGCGAGTCGCGGGCGCCAGGATATCGATGACCTGCGGTTCCTGCTCGCGGAGGTGGGGATCGAGAACTACGAAGACGCCGTTTCCCACTTCGAACACTTCTATAAGGACGATCCAATCAAAGGTCGAGCAATCAAAATTCTCTTTGAGATCTTCGGTGGGCCCGGGTCACGCACCTGACTCCTCGACCAGAACATCCATTCGTCATCAATGCTCCGAGTCCGCCAGTTTCGGAGCCGAAAAATGTTGGAGTAACGGCCCGACGCGGCAGGTATGCGCTTTGCACTGGCTTCAGGGCGCAGTCGTGACTGGTGTCAGAAGCCCAACCTTAACGATCTTCGAGCCAGCGATATAGGTCCGGTTATAGGACTCTGCCAATGCGACGAGGGCATCGAGCAAAGATGCAGGAGACCTTGCATAATGAGGTAATGACAAGGATTTTCTCTGACGGCGAGTCCTACACGTTCATGGTCGCGGCGCGTAGCGAGACGGGCAGCTCGGTATTTTCTGCCCAATCTGCTCCCTTGACGATGACCTTCTCGTTGTCCGAATCGGCAAAACACGAGACCCGTCAGATAAGGACTCGCTTCACCGCCTTCCGTCGTGGTTCGATGAGCAAGCAGGTTCCAACCGGTGCCGCGGCTCAGGGGCTTCGAGACGAGTTCCGCGAGGCGACCCAGCAACCAGATGACCGCTACGAAGCTCTGCGCTCCTTTCGACGTGACGAGGGGACTACGTGGGTCTCCCCGACGGGCCGTGAGTGACTTCGAGCAAACCTTGTAATTGAAAAAGGGGTCAACCGTTGTAGTGCAATAGAGGACCAATTAAGGGCTGGATAGGTGCAGTAGTCGTCACTGCCTTCGACACCGACCGGCCGACGCCATTGTGGCAACGAACGCATGGTGAAGAATCACCAATATCCTTCGCTCACTCGAAGGCCCTAGATAAATGACTCGATGTGCCTCGAGCGCCCCCTCGCACATTCGCGACAATTTCTTGTTCTCCCCCACCAACCGGTTACCCGTGTGCGAACAAGATCAAACGTAAGACCCAAAGGGTCGGCAGCCACCTCGACCGCGGCCGCTAACTTTTCAGAATGCACATTCGATTCGCCACGCCCCTGGACGTTCCAATCATCACGCAACTGGTCCACGAACTCGCCCACTACGAACGTTCAGCAGATAAAGTCGTAGCTACCGCTGACGACATTGCCCTCGCACTCTTTGGCGAACGACCTCACGTCTATTGTCACGTCGCAGAACTCGAAGGCGAAGTAGTGGGTTTCGCCGTTTGGTTCTTGAATTTCTCAACGTGGCTTGGCACGTCGGGCATTTACCTCGAGGACCTCTACGTTCGTGAACACGTCCGAGCAAGAGGAGTCGGGACCGCGCTGATGAAAGAATTAGCTCGTCTCTGCGTCGAGCGCGGCTATTCACGATTTCAGTGGTGGGTGCTCGACTGGAACCAACCCTCCATCGAGTTCTACCAGTCACTTGGTGCGGTCGCCATGGACGAGTGGACGGTGTTTCGTCTCAGCGACGATGCCTTGCACAAATTCGCAACCACACGCCAGTAACCGGCCAACGTGCACCTCACGTGCTTGTTGTACAGCCGACGTACGAACTAGACCGGTGAGCGGGTAGTGGTCATGCGACTACACCGATGAACTCAGGTAGACGGTGAGTGCTTCCTCGATGCACGGGTGGGCGGTTGAGAAGCCGGGGCCTATTGCGAGCGGGCCTCTCGCACGCATTGAACGAGCGATGCCGATTCCCAGCGCGCGACAAGTACGACTTCGCGTCTCAACGTGTGGCGTCTGACGCACTGATTTACACCTGGTCCAGGGTGATCTCGCCCCTCGACGGCCCTCGGTCTTCCCCGGACACGAGATCGAAGGCGTCGTGGACCAGGTCGGTGACGCGACGAGCCTGTACGCCCTGGGTGATCGAGTTGGCGCGGCCTGGTTGGCGCGCAGTTGTGCGACGTGTCGATTCTGTCGGGCGGGCAAGGAGAATCTTTGCGTGACACCAACCTTCACGGGTTGGGACATCGATGGAGGCTACGCACAATACGTGGTGGTGGATGAAGCTTTCGTGTATCCGATCCCAGGCTTCGATGACATCCATGCCCGCACCGCTGCTGTGTGCGGGCATCATTGGCTACCGAGCGCTCCTTCGTGCACAGCTACCCGCGAAAGGACGCCTCGGTATCTACGGTTTCGCGGGATCCGCGCACCTCACCGCACAGATCGCCATAGCCCAGGGGGCGCGCGTGCACGTCATGACCCGCTCACCCGCCGCCCGTGAGCTCGCGCTCGCGCTCGGCGCCAGCAGCGTCGGCGACGCCGCGGACGAACCACCCGAACCGCTCGACTCGGCAATACTCTTTGCTCCGGTCGGCGACCTTGTGCCGCCAGCCCTGGCCGCACTAGAGCGCGGGGGTACGCTCGCAATTGCCGGCATTCATCTCAGCAACATTCCATCTCTCGAGTACCAGCGCCACCTTTTCCAAGAGCGCACGCTCAGCAGCGTCACCGCCAATACTCGAAAAGACGGCCACGCCTTCTTGGCGTTGGCCAGTGACATCAATATGTCCGTTGCGGTTGACCCTTATCCGTGGGATCGGGCCGACGAGGCGCTACTCGCACTGAGCGAGGACCGTGTACACGGTGCGGCGGTGCTGGTGTTCGACTGACACCAGCAAGTTCAGCACGAGATGAGATTACGTGTGGCGAGCACTTGGGCGGCGGCGTCGCGAAGTTGTGCCAGGGGCAGCGTCCCACTGTTGACGCCCGCCGTAAGGGCGCTCGCCATGCTGCGCGCCAGGACCAATGAAGCACTCGGCGATTGGGCTGAGCCGGCGAGCACCATGTCGGCACCCGCCTGCAGCGCTTTGAGCGCGGCGCGTTGGGGCGTGAGATGGATAGCACTGATAGCCCCGGCCGTTAATGCGTCGGTCATCACGAGACCCGTGAATCCAAGGCGTTGACGCAGCACCTGGACTACCACCGGCGACAAGCTCGACGGCAATGACGTAAGACCCGGCACTGATGCATTGGAGAGCATCACCGCACGAGCACCGGCCTTGATGGCGACCTCGAACGGCACGAGACCAGTCTTTTGGAGCTGCGCCCACGGAAGCGTCGTAGCCGCTCCGTAGTCCGTGTTCTGCGACGAGCCGCCCAGACCCGGAAAGTGCTTCACGACGGCAGTCACATTGGCCGCAGTCAGTCCTTGCATGAACGCACTGGCGTCGCGCGCGACGACGTCGGGTAAGCCACTAAATGAGCGAAAGCCATCGGGATCAGCGCGGCCCGGTTCGACCCTTCGTCCATCAACGTCGAGCACCGGCGCAAGGTCAACCGTGACGCCAGCGTTCAGCATCGATGTACCGATACGAGTCGCCAACCCCTTGATCCGCTGGGGCGTCAGATTCCTTCCCATCGTCGCCGCCCACGGAATCGACCCGATGACGTTCGTAAGTCGCTGGACGCCACCGCCTTCTTCGTCGGTCATGATGAGCATCGGAAACCCGTGAAGCGATCTCGCCTGGACCCGCGCTATGGTCGCCGAGATATTCGCCGGGGCACTCGCCCCGAAGAACAGCAGTCCGCCAAAGCCGGCTTGAGCCGCGGGCACCATGGCGCCAGCGTTGGCCACATTCACCGATACCACGATTGTCTCGTTGGCGAGTTGTGGCACCGACCACGTCGAGACCATCTTCTCAGCGCAGGCAAGGTTCGCAGCGGCCGTTGGAGCGACGACGGTAGTGCTCGTAGTCGACCCAGCGGCTGCGGTCGTGGTCGAGGTCGTCGAACCCGCGAACGCGCCCGACGGCCCAATCACGATTCCCGCCACCATTACGAGGATGGCGAGGATCACCGTAGGCGTGTAACGCCCAGCCAGGCCTTTTCGTCGCATAAAGCTCAGCCTACGGTGAGGTCTCGCTGGCTCAATCAGGCGCGTACCGTGATGAAGCGCTCACAGGCACTCCGCCAGACTGAAGAGGAACTGCTGAAGCGTGTGGACATAGTCGAGCAATACCGGATCACTCGCGTTGAGTTTCTCTTCGCTCAAGAGGCCGTTCGCGACGGCCGTCGATCGAAGAGCGATTTGAAGTGTGCTGAGCCACGCCCACGCTTCCGCGTCGTTCAAGAACTCTTCGTGCAGGGTCATAAATGCCAACTCCGCGTTCGTCGAGATCTCATTTTGCCGGGTAAGCATCGAGAGCGGATCATCGTCGTCGCTGCTCGGATTGATCGGCGCGTTCAGACCCGCGTGCCATTCGTGATCGGGGTCGCGTTCCGCGGCGACAACATGGCCGAACGCTTCGCGCGCCACTTCGCGCCCGGCGTCGCTGAGCCGGACCTCAATGCGACCATCTCGGCGGCGTGCGAAGAGTCGATTGCTCGCCATCACTGATCCTGTTCAATCGTCGACTGCAAGCCCGCCACCTGCAATTTCACACAGTACGACTCAGCGCGCTCACGTTGTCCCGACCACACGATCGCGCGCCCCTCGTGATGAACGGTGAGCATCAGCTGGGTGCACTTGTTGTTCGAATAACCAAAAATCTTCTTGAAGATCACCACGACCACGCTCATGGGCGTCACCGGGTCGTCCCACACCACGACGTGCCACGGACGTTTGGTCTCGACGACCTCCTCACTCGCGACCTCGGAGTCGGTCGTTACGCGTCGCATTGGTTTGACGGTTGGCACCTCTCCAGTGTCGCAGAACCACGGACCAATTGAAAGATAACGGCCATAGTGTGAGTACAGGACCGAAGGAGACGTTTTGAGTAGTACGTATTGGCTGGAAGCACCAATCAGACTTCGCACCAAGGTCAACAAGAGCATCCGCAAGTCCGTTGGTCTCACTCAAGAACCACCGCCTCGATGCGAGGATCCAGCGATTTCATATTTTCCGGTGGATGGTGTCGCAAGAATTGTCCACGGCGACCTCTCATCGATGTTGGTGGGCGGCATCGGTTCACTCTTCTTCCAGATGCTCCACCCCCACGCCATGGCCGGCGTGGCCCAGCATTCGCGCTACCAGCACGACCCGTTCGGTCGACTGTTGCAGACCGCAAACTTCATTGGCACCACGACCTACGGATCGCGTAGCGCGGCGTACGCATCCATTGAGCGAGTACTTGCGGTACACGAAGGCGTGCGCGGTACCGCGGACGACGGCCAGGCCTACTACGCGAATGACCCCGACCTCTTAGCCTGGGTGCACGCAGCAGAGATGTCCATGTTCTTGCGAGGTTATCTGCGCTTTGGTAGGTTGCACCTGACGCGTGAACAATGTGACACATACGTCCTGGAGATGTCACGGCTCGCGAGCGATCTGGGGGCCAAAGACCCGCCGAGCACCCTCGAGGAACTCGACGCCGTCCTCCAAGACTTTCGACCACAACTTAGGTTGAGCAATGACGGCGTCATCGGACGTGACTTCGTCGCGAACGGCTTCTCCAAAGGACCCGTTCAACGAGGCGCGTATCGACTCCTCGTTCTTAGCGCCTTCGACCTGCTCGACCCGTGGGCGCGAGAACTCCTCGGCGTGCGCACTCAGTCGAGACTCGTACAACGAGCGGTCCGCGTCGCGACCCACGTGCTCTGTTCAAGCCTGCGAGTATTCGTGCCACCCACCAAGCCCGTCCTCGCAGCAACCTCAGAGCATTAATCCGCCGTCGACCGTCAGGACTTGACCGGTGACGTAGGAGGCTGTCGCGAGCGCCACGATGACCTCGGCCACGTCCTCAGGTGTGCCACTTCGTCGAAGTGGCGCGGTAGCACTCACGAAGTCGTGTGTGCGTTGCCACGACTGGGTCCACGGCGTCGAGATCAGTCCGGGTGCGACGGCGTTCACCCGCACCTCAGGACCCATTGCTTTGGCTAGCAATGCGGTCATCTGATTCAACGCGGCCTTCGACGCCGAATACGGTATCGACGACCCACCCGAATGACTGCCCGCAACCGAGGACACGTTGATGATGACGCCCTTAGTCGCGCGCAACGCATCCATGGCCTTTACGCTTAGGTTCCAGGTTCCAAAGACGTTGACCTCGAAGATCTCGCGCCACACGTCGAGGTTCGCACTCTCGAGGTCGTGGTGATCGATCTTCTTCGTCGTTGCGGCGTTGTTCACGAGCACGTCGAGTCGTCCGAAGTGCTCCAGGGTTTTGGCGATGATGCGCTCGCAGTCCTCGCTACGAGAGATGTCACCCTGGACATAAAGAGACCCCGGCGTCGATGAGGCTCTCTCATGTCCCGCTTCGACACTGTGCACGGAATTGAACACAACGTGGTCGCCGCCACGCGCGAACGCCAGCGCGGTCGCTTCGCCGATACCGCTCGTTGAGCCGGTGACGAGAACGACACGCTCGCCCATTACTGGCCCCGCCGGAGTCGCCATGAACCAGCCCAGTGCTGGCCGGGTTCGAGCACTACGATGTCCTTACCACTGCGCAGTCCATCAGGCGGGCAGGTCATGGGTTCCACGGCCACCGACGTGCGACGTCGTCCCCGTTCGAGGCTGTCACCGGTATAGATCTGCAGATACGGGAAGTTGCGGTCCACACTGAGTTCAATCTCTCCCCCGTTCGCATCAACCAACACCGTCGTCGCCATCCCACTGTCGTCGCGCACCAACTCGGTGAAGGTGACGTCGAGTTCGTGACCGCTCACGGACTTGCGCTGAGTGAAGTCGAGTTGATGCCCATTCACCGGCAGTATCTCACCGGTGGGAAGTTGACGGTCGTTCATCGCGACAAACGCTCTCGCGGGTACCTCGAGTTGGGCACCCTCTATCGTCGGCGTGGTAACCGCCAAGTACGGATGGAAGCCGACGCCGAAGGGAATCGGCACTTCGTCACGATTGGTCACCGTGGTCGTTACCGTGAGTCCGAGCGCACCTAAATGGTACGCCACGCTGATTTCGCTCAAGAACGGGTAGTCGGGTGTCGGGTGAAGGAATAGAGAGAGCACGCAGCGGTTCTGATTGACTGCGTCGATGCGAAACGGCCGCCACCGGACGAGACCGTGGATGGCGGTGGCGTGGGTCACGTCGTCGATCGTTGGACTCGCCTTGCGGTCCGAGAAACTCCACTGGCCATCGCCAATGCGGTTCGGCCACGGATAGAGGACCTGTCCACGAGCGCCGGTGGGCACCTCCTCGCCCGCGAAGCCTTCGATGACGCTGAGGCCACCTTTGACGTAGGTGCGGAGCGTAGCGCCGACCTCGGTGATCACGGCGCGCTGGTCACCGTGGGCAATCGCAATCTGTTCACCCGAGGGAAGCATCAGTTGGTTTTCCTTCTATTCACTGCTATGTAACTTACGACAGTTAACGTACGAATTATGCGAATTCTCATAACTAACGATGACGGAGTCTCGGCCCCAGGGATTGCCGTGCTTGCCCGCAAGGTGGCCCAATGGATTACAGAGTGCCCAGAAGGTGAGGTTCGCGAAGCCATCGTGGTTGCGCCGTCGAAGAACCACTCGGGCATGTCCTCGGCGGTGGGCGATGTCTTCGAGCACCCGACCGTGCCCTACAAGCGCCATACGATCAGCGGCGCGGAGTCAATTCCCACCTACGCCCTTGACGCGCCGCCCGCACTGTGCGCGATCGTGGGCGCCATCGGGAGTTTCAATTTCCAACCCGACATGATCCTCGCTGGAATCAACGCCGGTGCCAACGTCGGGCGAAGTGTCCTGCATTCGGGGACCATTGGGGCCATCCTCACCGGCGCACAACTGGGACTCTCGGGACTCGCGGTCTCGGTGCAATGGGGCGACGACGTCCACTACGACACTGCCGGCGCGGTGGCGATTGAGGTGCTTGAGCACTTGTTGAACGCACCCTCACGCACGCTGTTCAACCTGAACGTGCCCAATCTCGCACCCGACCAATTAAAAGGGGTGCGGCGTGGCCGGATCTCCACCGCCGGCATCGTCAAAGCGGCCGGACCACTGGCCGGAGGCGAGCCCCTCGCGGATGAGGGGGACCTCCCACTACGCCTCGGTGCGGCAAGTCCTGAGCTGGGGGACGTGAGTGATGAGGACGCCGACGAGGATGGGGCGCTGCTCGCCGCCGGATTCGCGTCGCTCACGCCGATCAAAGGACCTCACGAAGACTCCGACACCGCCATTGACGGCGCGATGCACGCGGCGTTGTCAGCGATAACGCGACACCTCGAGTCCATCTAGTCCTCGCTCGGGCGCCGTCGCTGTTCTTTCACGCGTCCTCGCGCCTTTTTTTCGTCAACCCTACGAACCTTCGATGCTCTGGTTGGACGGCTCGGTCGTCGTGGCGTCTGGCGCACGAGGGCACTCGCGATCTTCTGAGCCAGGTGCTCTAATGCAGCGGTCCGGTTTTGGGACTGGGAACGAAAGCGACTCGAACTCGATCGCACGATCGGCCCGATCTTCTCCACGAGCAGGGAGCGGTCGGATTCGCTCAAGGTCAAGGACCCTTCAACATCGAAGGTCGCCACCACGCGAGTCAGTGCGCGATTCGCGTGTTGGCCACCCGGTCCACCCGATGTTGTGACTCGAAGTTGAATCTCACCTTCGGGAATGACCAACCGCGATCGTACGAAGAGCGACCCGTCATCTTGGATGTGGGGGCCGCTCGACGCCATTGTCTACTGACCGGTTGGGAACCGGACCATGGCGAGCTGGTACGCCGCGGCGACCAATTCGCCACGATCGTCAAAGAGCTCGCAACGTTCGTCGACTATGCCGTCAGCAATCACAACACACCATTGACGCACCCGGAGCCACTCGCTCGTGGGCACGCGTCGCACGTACGATGTCAACTGCAGCGTGGGCACCCAGCCGGACGATCCGAGCGCGAACGTCGCCGGGGGCATGACGTCACTCGCGAACAGCAGGCTCCACGGATTCCACGAAGCGTCACCGTCATCCAAGCGCAGCCAACCGCGCACCTCGCCACGGTCTGACGCTTCGCCGGTCCACCATCCGGTGCACGCCGGATCGAGACGGAGATCCGCGACACGCATCAGATTTATCTCGTCTCCCCCGGTGGATTGACGACATTGCTCAAGCGGCGCAATCTCAAAGGGCGCAGCGTCCATGTAGCGCGGCGGCGAGTCTTCGTCGAGCGTACCGAGCGTCACCAGCGATTCTGTGGTGATCTGGTCGTCCTGGCTGAGCGTCACGTGCACGAACGACACGCCGCGACCGACCTTTCGCACGTCAGTCTTGATCTGGGCCCTTCCAAGGGTGGGGGCGCTCATGTAATTGGTGGTGATAGCGGTGGTGTGCAGGTGGTGCGCACCGGCCTCTGACGCCGCGGCCAAAGCCCCGTTGGCCATCACGCACTGCAGGTAACCGCCGTTGGGGTGACCAACCGCGGTGTAGTAGGGCGAGAGATCGACGCCGTACGCGTCAGGGCCGATGGGCTCAATGGCCGCCGCTTCACGCAGGGCCCGACTCGTCGAGGTAATAGTCACGCAGTAACCCTAACTGGCCCGTGAGCGCGGCCCGGTAGATTGGGTGGGACGAAAGAGAGTCCCGATGCAGTCCATACCCCACTACGTTGGTGGTCAATTGGTGCACGCAACTGGCGTGTCACCCGTGTACAACCCCGCCACTGGCGAAGTCACGGCGCAGGTTCCCGTGCCCGATACGACGTTCATCGACGAGGTCATCGCCCGTGCCAGAGACGCCGCACGCTCATGGAGTACGTCAACGCTCTCGGTGCGCACCAACATCCTCTTCACCTTCCGTCAGTTGCTGGTCGCGCACGCCGACGAACTCGCCCAACTCATCACGAACGAACACGGTAAGACCCTCGCTGACGCCCACGGCGAATTGGCCCGAGGTCTGGAGAACGTCGAGTACGCCTGTGGTCTCACCGAGCATCTAAAGGGCGGCTTCTCCAGTCAGGTCGCTGACGGCGTGGACGTGTATTCGCTGCGAGAGCCCGTTGGCGTCGTCGCAGCGATCACGCCATTCAACTTTCCAGCGATGGTGCCACTTTGGATGAGTGCCAATGCACTCGCCACTGGGAACGTCGTTATCCTGAAGCCCTCCGAGCGCGACCCCTCGACTGCGGTGCGCCTGGGCGAACTCTTGAGCGAAGCCGGTCTCCCCGATGGCGTGTTCAACGTCCTTCACGGCGACGCGAGCACCGTCAACGCTCTGCTCGAGCATGACGGTATCGACGCCATCAGCTTCGTGGGTTCGACACCGGTCGCCCGACACGTCTATCAGACCGGTATCGCACACGGCAAGCGAGTGCAGGCCCTCGGTGGCGCGAAGAACCACATGGTTGTCTTGCCTGACGCGGACCTCGACATCGCTGCCGACGCCGCCGTCAACGCCGGGTACGGCGCCGCGGGCGAACGATGCATGGCAATCAGCGTTGTCGTCACCGTAGGTGACATCGCCGATGCACTCATCGAGAAGATCACCGAGCGAATCGATCGCTTGACGGTGGGGCCAGGTTCGGACCCCTCGAGTGACTTTGGACCCGTGATCACCAAAGAACATCGCGATCGAATCATCAACTACGTACAGACCGCCCAAGGCGACGGAATCACCGTGGTGCGCGACGGCACATCACTCGCCGCGAACGAAGGGTTCTTCGTTGGGCCATGTCTCCTCGACGGTGTGCACCCGGGTGCCAAGTCCTACGATGACGAGATCTTCGGACCGGTGCTCGGTATTGCGCGCGTTGACACCTACGCACAAGCCGTTGAGCTCATCAACGCAAACCCCTACGGCAACGGCACGGCCATCTTCACCCGCGACGGCAATGCCGCACGGCTCTTCAGTCGAGAGGTGACCGTCGGGATGATTGGCATCAACGTGCCAATTCCAGTTCCCGTCTCTTCGTACTCATTTGGTGGATGGAAGAGTTCGCTGTTCGGTCACGCCCACATCTACGGTCCCGAGGGCTTCAGTTTCTACACTCGCGCCAAGGTCATCACGTCGCGCTGGCCCCAGCCGTCGGAATCGCAGATTGACCTGGGTTTCCCAAAGACTCGCTAGGCAGCGGCTCGAGACTCGCGAAGAACGACTGTCGGAAATGATTCGTGGTAGACGTCTCGTGGCGACCTCGGTGGCGCGCGCGTGTACGTGCACAGCGATGCACCCATTCGTTCCCTGTACGGTCGCTTCACCCCGCTCACGCCCGACACCCCTCTGAGGTGACCTACTATTTCTGTGGTGCGGGGTGCTGGGGAGCTCTAGAGCACACCCTGACCGGATCCCCGTTTGCACACGAATAGGACCTAGACACGACATGAGTAAGCAACACACCAGCGTCCGCTCTTACGGGATTCTCCTGCACGAGGGTCGTGTCGCGCTCGTGCGGTCGAGCAATCCCCACCACGACCCCCCACTGTGGTGGTTGCCGGGTGGTGGCATTGACTTCGGCGAAGCTCCCGAAGAGACATTGATCCGCGAATTCGAAGAAGAGACCGGCCTCGTTGTCCACGAACCGGCCCTGCTCGCGGTGACGAGCGATATCCGCCGACGCGACAATGGTGACCGCATCCACACCGTTCGCATCCTCTACACGGTCGCCCTGCACAGCGGCGAGCTTCGCCACGAGATCCACGGCACGACTGATCACGCCGCATGGTTCGTGCTCGAGGAACTAGCCACACTGAACATCGCGGACTACGCGCGCGCCGCAATCGACGCCGTTCAGCCGAAGTAACGCTCCGGCATTTCCCGCTTCAAGAACTTCCCGGCCGCGTTGCGCGGCAGGACTTCATGCGTGAACGCTATGCGGGTGGGAATCTTGAAGCTGGCCAGACGTGAGTGAAGATGGTCATGCAATTCACTGTCGGTGAGTTTCATGTTCGCCTTCAGCATCACAACGCTCGCGACTTCTTCACCAAGTCGTTCGTGTGGCAGCCCGAACACCGCAGCCTCATACACCGCAGGATGTTCGTAGATCGCCGCTTCAACCTCAGCCGAGTAGACGTTCTCCCCCGCGCGCAGGATCATGTCCTTTAGACGGTCTTCAATGTAGAGGAAGCCTTCTTCGTCGATGTACCCGAGATCCCCCGTACGAATCCAGCCATCGACAATCGTCGAGGCGGTGGCCTCGGGCTTGTTCCAATAGCCGCGAATCAACGTCGGTGACTTGAGCCATATCTCCCCGCTCTCACAGGGCGCGAGGGGGTTCAATCGGTCATCTCGTATCTCCACGTCCATGACAATGGTTGGGGTGCGTCCGGTGGACGAGGGGTGGGTGAGATAGTCGTCGCCGTAGTTCCCCGGGCCGTAGGCGTTGGTCTCGGTCATCCCGTAACCGAGCGTGGGTCGACCCTGCTTGAACGACCCGTCGACACGCGCCACCAACTTTGGAGGGGCCGGTGCGCCACCTCCGCCCACCGCGGTCAGCGATGATGTGTCGTATTTGGAGAAGTTCGGATTCTCCAACATGTCCCATGACTGCGTCGGCACGCCCACGAAACTGGTCACCTTGTGCCGTTCAATGAGCTGTAGTGCCCGCTCGGGTTCCCAGCGGTACATCATCACGAGTTTGAAGTGCCAGGAGAAACACGACATCATCACCGGTATGCACCCGGTGACGTGAAAGAGCGGTACGACCAGGATGAAGCACGGCGTCTGTCCACTGCCCTTCTCATCACCACCTCTTCGTGCCGCTTGGATAGCCACACCCGACGAGAAGGCCATGATCGCCTGGCATACTGCGCCGTGCGTGGAGACGGCGCCCTTGGGGAAGCCCGTCGTGCCCGATGTGTACAGAATCGTCGCATCATCCTCAGGGGCGATCTCCACGTGCGGCATCTCTGCACCGAGCACTACGACCTCGTGCCAGTATTCGACCCCCGGCGCCAGAGGCAGTAATTCGTCGAGTCGAACCCCGAGTACCGGCACGCCCGCCCGCTTGCACACGTCACTTGAGCGCGCCACACGCTCGGAGTCGCCAATCAATACGCTCAGTCCAGAGTCATTGATGGCGTAGTCAAGCTCTTCCTCGGTCCACCACGCGTTGAGCGAGACCGAAATCGCCCCTATCGACGTGATGGCCGCGAAGGAGATCACCCATTCGGGGAGATTTCGCATCGCGATGCCTACGCGATCACCTTTCTTCACCCCGTAGTGATGCATCAGCGCATACGCCAACGCATCGACCTGCTCCATGACCTGGGCGAACGACCACTCTTCGTCTTCATAGACAAGAAATGGAGCCTCGAGGCCGCGCGCACTATCGAAAAAACCTCTCAAATTTGTCGGTGAGTTCTTGAAGACCCGGTTCATCACCCCTTCGTGCTCGACCTCGATGACTTCGAACGGCTGACCGGGTGCTGCAACTGCCGCAATCGCCTCTTCCACACTCACTGCCACGAATCCCCCCTCTACGTTTTCAAATCCTATTCAGGTTCGCCACGCCCCCGCGTCATCGTCCCAACTGTGCAAGGGTTGGCACGGAATCCGCGCCACAGGAGCTCGACATGCAATTCACGGTTCACGTTCACCCCGGGAGTCGACGGTCCTCTGCGGGGGGTAGTTATGACGGCGCGCTCAGTGTCCACGTGCGCGCCCGGGCCGTCGACGGCGCCGCAACCACTGAAGTGCTTGCAGTACTCGCCCGCGCATTCGACACAAAACTGAGCGCCGTACGACTGCTTCGAGGTCTTCATTCGCGCACCAAGACCGTCGAAATAAACGGCGACGAGGTGTACTTGCGAGCACGCCTCGAGGAACTCCTCCTCGATGGGCACTGAGCGCGTGAACTGTGGCACGATCAGTAGAGACTTTTCTTGAAAGGATTACCGATGTTCGCCGCAGGCTACCCACTCTTTGACGTCTTCATCTCCACGCTGTATTTCGCCATGTTCATCTTCTGGATGATTCTGGTGTTTCACATCATCGTTGACATCTTTCGCAGTCACGACCTGAGTGGTGCAATGAAGGCCTTTTGGGTTCTGTTCATCTTGATCTTGCCGCTCATTGGCGGCCTCATCTATCTCATCACCCGCGGCGGGGGTATGCACGAGCGCGACATCCGTCAACTCGAGATGCAACAGAAGGCCTTCGAGGACTACATACGCAAAGTCGCCAATTCGAAAGAATAGGACCTACGCGCGTAGCGCCAGACTCAGCGGCCAGTGCTACACGAGCGCGTGGGCCGCGGCCTTCTGCGACATCCGCTCCACCGTCTCTGTGATCTTGGCCACGACCGCTTCAAGGTCAACACGCGCACGCTCGGCCTCTTCGGAGAGTCCCGAGAGGTGATTCACATCCCACAGGCCGAGGACGGGATCCAACACGTCTTTCAGGTACTGTGCGAGGCCGTAGATGCCTTCTTTGGCAATACGCACGGCGTGGCGGGTGAACGACGGTATACCCGTACCGGGCATCGCGAACGAACTGACCTGCTTTGCCACCGCGATCATCATGGTCGAGGGGTCGATGGCGAAAGCAGCTAGCGCCAGATCACGGTAGAACAGGTAGTGCTTGGTCTCATCGCCAGCCACGAGCGCGAGGACGTTTCGACCGATCTTGTCGTCTTTAGGCAGGTGCGCTCCCGTATTTCGATGCGCGATCTGCGTGGCCCGCTCTTGGAACGAGACGTAACTGATGAGTTCAGCGATCGATTCTGGCTCGGGTACTTCGCCCTTGCCCATTTGGACACGACGACCCTCTTCGAGCAGGGTCGGATCGATGCAGCGACTGATGTGCACCCAGTCACGCATCACCATCGCGTGACGGTTCTCTTCCATGGTCCACTGATGATTCCAGTCACGAATCGGGTGACCCTTCGGCGCGTGGGCCAGAAGAGAATGCGTGTAGTAGGGCAGGTTGTCCTCGGTGAGCAGGTTCACGTAGATTGAACTTCGAACACCCGTCGGCAACGGGTAATCCGACTCAGACCATGGTCGAGTCGTGAAGTTCTCTCCTTGACCCCAATCGATCTGCTCGTGCGGGAACCACAATCTCGGTGCCTCAAGATGGCGATTGTAGAGCCGCTCGACGTCAGGAGCGATCTCAGTGAGAAGATCAATCCGGCTGTTCGGTAATCGCTTAATCGCCAACTCAACTCTTTCAAGTAAACTGCTGCGACGCAGCTACTAAAAGGTTAACGCTGATTGAACGTCCGCATCCGTTCAACTTGTGAGCAAACGCACAAGGTAACCCATGTGGCCTGATGATCTGGTGAATCCAATGCAATCGCTGCTTCCAGCAGAATTCCGTAACGCGATCAATGGGCCCCTACGACGCTATTTCATAACCACGTTCCTCGCCCGTTTCGGCTTGGGACTCACCTTGTCGCTGTACGTGGTGTACCTACACAATGTGCGCGGTTTCTCTACAAATTTCGCGACGCTCCTGCTCGCTGCCTCGGCCATCGCGGGTCTTGGCTCGAGCGCCGTGTGGGGATCAATGACCGACCGTTTCGGCCCACTGCGTATAGCGGTCATCGCTTACATTTGCACAGCCGGCGCGCTCAGCCTCTGGGCATTCGCACACACCAAGACCCAAGCCGTCGTCGCGGCGATCCTCCTCGCGGTGTTCAGCGGTGCCACCTGGGGTGCCAGCAGCACCATGCTCAATCGTCTCATCACCGAAGAGCATCGTCAACGGGCGTTCGGCTTTGACTTCATGCTCGTCAATCTAGGTATCGGCTTCGGCGGCCTGGTGTCCGCGACGTTTGTAGATCTCCACCACCCCGAGTCGTTCACCGCGCTCTACCTCTTCAATGCGGGCATCGAGATCCTGGCCGCGGGACTACTCGTCACACTGCACCGATATGGCGGAGCAAACACCGAACACCACGACGACCCCGTCAAGAGCGCCGAGGGCTGGCGCGAAGTCCTCAAGGACCGTCGGTTGATGCAGTACGTTCTCGGCTCGATCGTGTTGATGATCGGTGGATACGGTTCACAGGAAGCGGGTTTCAGTCTCTTTGTCGTCAACAACCTGAAACTCTCCGTGCACGTCATCGGCGTCATCTTCTTCTTCAACACCACCACGATCGTGCTCGCCCAGCTGTGGGTGCTGAACAAGATCGAAGGGCGCAGTCGCACTCGTCTCATGGCTGTCAGCTCGGCGTTCTGGTGCATCTTCTGGATCATCCTTGAGATCGCTCTCGCGCTTCCGGCCTTCTTCGCAGTCGCGTCGCTATGCGCCGCCATGGTCGTGTTCGCGATTGGTGAGACCATGATGTCGCCCGTGGGGCCTGCGCTCGTCAACGACATCGCCCCCGAGCACCTGCGTGGTCGCTACAACGCGACCC